>NZ_AZUP01000001.1:922827-1230436 GCF_000527135.1 Methyloversatilis discipulorum | reverse complement strand
CCCATGTGGAAGAAACCGCCGCTCGGGCCGTCGGCCGGCAGCGTCGCCAGCTGCACGCTGGTCTTGCCGCCGTCGGCGATGTCCATCGGCGCGTTCGGGCCGCCCATGTCGGTCTTCACCCAGCCCGGGTGAGCCGAGTTCACCTTGATCGGCGTGTCGGCCAGTTCGGCGGCCAGATGCACGGTGTAGGCGTTCAGGGCAGTCTTCGACGCGTTGTAGGCCACTTCCTTGGCCGGCGCGATCGGCGAGTCCGGCGCGCAGTGCGTGCCGAGCGAACCGAGGATGGACGACAGGTTCACGATGCGGCCGGCCGGTGCCTGGCGGATCAGCGGCAGCAGGATCTGCGTCAGTTCGATCACCGCGAAGAAGTTCACGTCGAAGGTGCGGCGCAGGACGTCCTGCGACACCGTGCTGGCGTTCGGCGCGAAGAAATCGCCGAGCGCGATGCCGGCGTTGTTCACCAGGATGTCGAGCCGGCCGTACTGGCTGGCGAAGTGGTCGTACACCGCCTGGAAGGTCGACGGCTTGGTCGCGTCGAAGCCGATGGCCGAGGCGGTGATGCCTTCGTTGCGCAGGGCGGCGACGGCTTCTTCGCCCTTCTCCGGATCGCGCACGCCGATCACCACTTCGATGCCGAGGCGGCCGAGACCGCGCGCGGTTTCGAGGCCGATGCCACGGTTGCCACCGGTGATGAAGGCGACTTTCTGTTGCGTGTTCATGCTCTAGCTCCTCAGGGATTGCGGGCGTGCAGGGGCTGGTCCGGCCCTGCGTCGGAAATGTCTGCGGGCATGCGGCTGTCCCAGCCGCCGCCCAATGCACGGATGAGACCGACCGCGGCGCGCGCGCGTTCGCCTTCGAGCTGCGAGGCGACACGCCGCTGCAGCAGCACGCTGCGGTCGGCATCGATCACGTCGAGCTGGCTGACCGATCCTTCGCGGTACTGGATCTGCGACAGCTCGGCGGCACGCGCGGCGGCGCGTACCGCCTCGTCCTGCGTGCGCGTCTGTTCCGCCAGGATGCGCAGGCCGGCCAGGTTGTCCTCGACTTCGCGGAAGGCGGACAGCACCGTCTGCCGGTAGGCGGCGACTTCTTCGTCGTAGACGGCGCGGGCGCGTTCCAGCCCGGCTTCGCGCGCGCCGCCGTCGAAGATCGGCAGCGTCAGCGCGGTGCCGACCAGCGGCCCGAGCACGAAGCTGCGCGTGCTCCACTGGAACAGATTGCCCAGTTCGGACGACTCGTAGCCGAGCGCGCCGGTCAGGTTCAGACGCGGAAACCAGGCCGCCTGCGCGATGCCGACGCGGGCGTTGGCGGCGGCCATCGCGCGCTCTGCGGCGGCGATGTCGGGCCGTCGTTCGAGCAGAGACGAAGGCAGGCCCGGCGGGATGTCGAGCGTCACCCGTTCGAGCGGCTGCGGCTCGAGCGCGAAGTCCGCCGGCGCGCGGCCGAGCAGCAGTGCCAGCGCGTGTTCGGCGTTGGCGCGGCGGCGTGACACGCCGAAGGATTCGGACTGCGCCGACGCCAGTTCGGTCTTTGCGCGCGCCAGTTCCAGCTCGCTCACGTCGCCTTCGTCGAAGCGGCGCTGCACCAGATGCAGCGCTTCGGTGCGTAGCTGAACGGTGCCGGTGTAGAGCGCCTGTTCGGCGTCCAGCTCGCGGATCAGGAAGTAGGTCTGCGCGACGTCGGCCTGCAGCGCGAGCTGCAGCGAGCGGAACAGCGCCTCGCGCTGCTGCGCGGTGGCGCTGGCTGCATCGATGCCGGCGGCGACGCGGCCGAACAGGTCGACCTCGTAGGCGACGGTGGCCTGCGCGCGCCACAGCGTGAGGGCGCGACCGTCCGCGCTGTCGTCGAGCCCCTGAGCCGCTGGTGACTGCCGTTGCCTGGTCGGGCCGAAACCGGCGCCGACCTGCGGCGACTGCTGCGAGCGGGCATCGCGCACCAGGGCACGCGACTGGGCGAGGCGCGCTGCCGCGGCCTTCAGGTCCTGGTTGGCGTCCATCGCCTGCGCGACCAGCGTGTTCAGGCGACCGTCGCCGAACACCGTCCACCACTCGCCGCGCGCCAGTTCTTCCGACGGCCGGGCCGGCTTCCAGTCCTTGTTGCCGGCCGGCGCTTCCTTGAAGGCCTGCGGCGTATCGACCGCCGGGCGTTCGTAGGTCTGCATGACCGAGCAGCCTGCCAGCACCAGCAGACTTGCGCTCAGCGCGGCAGTGCGGCGCAGGGTATGGAAATCGAATGCGTTCATGTCTTGCTCCGGATCAGTGGGCGACGGCTGCGACATCGGGCAGCGGCGTGTGGCCGGCGTGGGTGAGGCGCTTGCCGGAGATCTTGCGCAGCAGCACGTAGAACACCGGGGTCAGGAAGAGGCCGAAGAAGGTGACGCCCAGCATGCCGGAGAACACCGCCACGCCCATGGCATGGCGCATTTCGGCGCCGGCACCGCTCGACGTGACCAGCGGCACCACGCCCATGATGAAAGCGATGGACGTCATCAGAATCGGGCGCAACCGCAGCCGGCTGGCTTCGATCGCCGCCTCGACGATGCCGCGGCCGCGCAGCTCCAGTTCGCGGGCGAATTCGACGATCAGGATGGCGTTCTTCGCCGACAGCCCGACCAGCACCATCAGACCGATCTGCGTGAAGATGTTGTTGTCGCCGGCGGTGAGCCAGACACCGGTCAGCGCGGCCAGGATGCTCATCGGCACGATGAGGATGACGGCCAGCGGCAGCGTCAGGCTTTCGTACTGCGCGGCGAGCACCAGGAACACCAGCAGCACGCTGATCGGGAACACCCACACCCCGGCGTTGCCGGCGAGGATCTTCTGGTAGATCAGGTCCGTCCACTCGAACTTGACGCCGCGCGGCAGCACTTCGTCGGCGATGCGCTCGGCCGCGGCCTGCGCCTGGTCGGACGAATAGCCGGGCGCCGGGCCGCCGTTGATGTCGGCCGAGGTGTAGCCGTTGTAGCGCACCACCATTTCCGGGCCGAAGCTCTGCTTCACCTTGACCAGCGAGGACAGCGGCACCATGTCGCCATTTGCGTTGCGCGTTTTCAGCGCCAGGATGTCGGCGGCTTCGGCGCGGAAGGGCGCGTCGGCCTGGGCACGCACCTGATAGACGCGGCCGAAGCGGTTGAAGTCATTCACGTAGAGCGAGCCGAGGTAGATCTGCATGGTGTCGAACACGTCGGTGATCGGCACGCCGAGCTGCTTGGCCTTCACGCGGTCGAGATCGACGTCGAGCTGCGGCACGTTGATCTGGTAGCTGGAGAAGGTCGGGCCGAGTTCAGGCGCCTTGGCGGCGGCGGCGATGAAGGCTTCCTTGGCCGCTTCCAGTTCGGCGTAGCCGAGCGCACCGCGGTCCTGCAGCTGCAGCTTGAAGCCGCCCAGCGTGCCCAGACCCATCACCGGCGGCGGCGGGAACACCGCGATGTAGGCGTCCTTGATGTCGGCGAACTTGGCGTTCAGCGATGCCGCGATCGCACCGGCCGAAAGCTCCGGGCTCTTGCGCTCGTCGAAAGGCTTCAGCGTCGCGAACACGATGCCGGCGCTGGAGCTGTTGGTGAAGCCGTTGATCGACAACCCCGGGAAGGCGACCGCGTTCTCGACGCCCGGCTGGGCCAGCGCGATCTCACCCATGCGGCGGATCACGTCTTCCGTGCGGTCGATGGACGCGCCGGCCGGCAGCTGGGTGAAGCTGATCAGGTACTGCTTGTCCTGCGCCGGCACGAAGCCGCCGGGCACCAGATAGGACAGGCCGACCGTCGCACCGAGCAGCACGGCATAGACGCCCATGGCCGCGCCCTTGCGCTGGATCATGCCGCTGACGCCGCGCCCGTAGCTGTCCGAACTGCGGTTGAAGAAAAGGTTGAAGCGTGCAAAGAAGCCGCCGAACACGGCGTTCATCGCCCGCGTCAGCGCGTCCGGCTTGGCGTCGTGACCCTTCAGCAGCATGGCCGCCAGTGCCGGCGACAGCGTGAGCGAGTTGAAAGCGGAGATCACCGTCGAGATGGCGATGGTCATCGCGAACTGCTTGTAGAACTGGCCGGTCAGGCCGGTCATGAAAGCCAGCGGCACGAACACGGCGACCAGGGTCAGCGCGATGGCGATGATGGGGCCGCTCACTTCCTGCATTGCGCGATAGGTTGCCTCACGCGCCGACAGGCCTTCGGCGATGTTGCGCTCGACGTTCTCGACCACCACGATGGCGTCATCGACCACAATGCCGATCGCCAGCACCATGCCGAACAGCGACAGCGCGTTGATCGAGTAGCCGAAGCCCAGCATCAGCGAGAAGGTGCCGACGATGGACACCGGCACCGCCAGCAGCGGGATGATGGAGGCGCGCCAGGTCTGCAGGAACACGATGACCACCAGCACCACCAGCGCGATCGCTTCGAGCAGCGTCACGATGACTGCCTTGATCGACGCGCGCACGAACTGCGTCGGGTCATAGACGATGCGGTATTCGACCGAGGGCGGGAAATCCTTGGAGAGCTCGGCCATGGTTTCGCGCACCGCGGCCGACACGTCGAGCGCGTTGGCGCCCGGCGCCTGGCGGATGGGCAGTGCCACCGCCGGCTTGTTGTCGAGCAGCGAGCGCAGGCCGTATTCGGAGGCCGCCAGTTCGACCCGCGCGACGTCGGCCAGGCGCGTGATGCTGCCGTCGGGCGAGGACTTCAGAATGATGTCCGAGAACTCCTCGACCGTCTGCAGCCGGCCCTGCGCGTTGACGGAGAGCTGCAACGGCACGTCGGCCGCGTTCGGCGATGCGCCGATGACGCCGGCCGCGACCTGCACGTTCTGTTCGCGGATCGCGCGCACCACGTCGCTGGCGGTCATGTTGCGCTGGGCCACCTTCTGCGGGTCCAGCCACACGCGCATCGCGTAGTTGCCGGAGCCGAACAGACCCACTTCGCCGACGCCCTTGATGCGCGCCAGACGGTCCTTCACGTTGATGACGGCGTAGTTGCGCAGATAGGTGGTGTCGTAGCGGTTGTCGGGCGAAATCAGGTGCACCACCATGGTCAGCGTGGGCGAGCTCTTGAGCGTGGTCACGCCGAGTCGCTGCACGTCCTCCGGCAGCCGCGGCATCGCCTGCGACACGCGGTTCTGCACCAGTTGCTGCGCCTTGTCGGGGTCCATGCCGAGATTGAAGTAGACGGTCAGCGTCAGGTTGCCGTCGCTGTTCGCCTGCGACTGCATGTACAGCATGTCCTCGACGCCGTTGATCGCCTCTTCCAGCGGCGAGGCCACGGTTTCGGCGATCACCTTTGGGTTGGCGCCCGGGAACTGGGCGCGCACGACGACCGACGGCGGCACCACTTCCGGGTACTCGGAAATCGGCAGCTGGAACAGCGACAGGGCGCCGGCGAGCAGGATGAGCACCGACAGCACGCCGGCGAAGATGGGCCGGTCGATGAAGAATCTGGAAATATTCATCGGATCAGGCCTTTACGTTCGCGCTGCGACGGGCCGGCTGCACCGGCCCATCGACCAGGCTTTCGCGGTTCATCGGCACGCTCTTCGGTGCCACGGTGTCGCCCGGGCGGGTGCGCTGCAGGCCGCTGACGACGATGCGTTCGCCGGCGTTCAGGCCGTTCTCGATGATGCGCAGGCCGCTCTGGCGGGCGCCGAGCCGCACTTCGCGGTAGGCGGTGCGGTTGCTTTCGTCGACCACCAGCACGAAGCGCTTGTCCTGGTCGGTGCCGATGGCGCGTTCGTCGATCAGCACCGCTTCGCGCGGGGCGCCACCGCCGAGGCGGATGCGCGCATAGAGGCCGGGCAGCAGCAGGCCGTCGGCGTTGTCGAACACGGCGCGCACGCGGATGGTGCCGGACGAGGTGTCGAGCCGGTTGTCGACCGAGGCGACGGTGCCGCGGCGCGAGTGGCCCTCTTCGTCGGCCAGGCCGAGGAAGACCGGCACCGGCTCGCCGCCGGCGGCGCGGGCCGGATTCACGTATTTCAGGAAGCTCTGTTCGTCGACGTCGAAGGCGGCGTAGATCTTGTCCATCGACACCAGCGTGGTCAGCGGCGTGGTGCCGGCGCCGGCGGCGACGATATTGCCGACGGTCACTTCGGCACGCGAAATGCGGCCGGACACCGGTGCGGTGATGCGTGTGTATTCGAGGTTGAGTTTCGCCGCGGTCAGCGCGGCCTGCGCCGCCTGCACCTGGGCGGCGGCTTCGCGCGCGGCGTTCTGCTTCTCGTCGAGGTCGCGCTTCGCGATCGCGTTGTCGGCTGCCAGCCTCTGGCCGCGCGCCAGTTCGGTCGCGGTGTAGCCGGCGCGCGTTTCGGCGGCGGCCAGCTGCGCCTGCGCGCGCTCGACTTCGGCGGCATAGGGGCGCGGGTCGATGGTAAACAGGACGTCGCCCTTCTTCACGCGCGCGCCGTCGCGGAAATGCACGGCGGTCAGCGTGCCCGACACCAGCGGGCGGATTTCGACGCGGTCCACCGCCTCCAACCGGCCTGAGTAATCCTGCCAGTCGATGATGGTCTGGCGGCTGACTTCGGCCACCTCGACCGGGGTGGCGGCCGGCGCCGCAGCTGCGGCGGGCGGCGTGTCGGCCTGTGCGCGCAGCACGGCGAAACCGCCGGTGGCGATCAGTGCGGTAATGACGAGGGCGAGGGCGGTGCGCGTATGCGGGATGGACATGGCGGCTTCCTTGCTGGAGGGTTGGATGGAGTGAAGGGGTATCGGGTCGGTGTTCAGACGGCGTGCTGTGCGTCGTTGTGACCGGCCTGCGTGCGGCCGAGCCGGCAGCGCAGGAACTGGACGACGCCGTCGAGCAGTGGCGGATGGGCGAGCAAGGCGGCATGCGTGATGCCGGCGAAACGCTCGACCTGGGTGTGCACGCCGGCGGCGATCAGCGCCGCGGCATATTTCTCGGCTTCGCAATGCAGCAGGTCGCGCCCGGCGGTGGCGATGTAGGCTGCCGGCAGACCGGCCTGGCGGCACGATTCCAGCGGCGCGGCGTAGGGGTGCAGGCGTTGCGACAGCTGCGGCAGGTACTGGCGGTAGCAGTCGGCACAGTCTTCGGCGCTGAGGTCGGACTGCAGCCGCGCGGCGTCGCCGGTGCGCGTCATGCTCGGGTCCAGCATCGGCCCGATCAGCACCTGCACCGCGATGTGCACGTCCTGCCGGTCGCGCGCGATCAGCGCCAGGCTGGCGGCGAGGTTGCCGCCGGCGTCGTCGCCGGCGACCGCGATGCGCTGTGCGTCGGCGCCCAGCGTGGCCGCGTTGTCGGCGGCCCACAGCGTCGCCGCGTAGGCGTCCTCGGGCGCGGCCGGAAACGGGTGTGCCGGCGCCAGCGCGTAATCGACCGACACCACGACCGCGGGCAGCGTCGCCGCGATATGGCGCGCCGGCACGTCGGCGTCGTCCAGCGATCCGCCGACGAAGCCGCCGCCGTGCAGGTAGATCACCAGCGGCAGCAAGGTGTCCGAACGCGGCTGGTAGATGCGCAGCGGCAGGCGGCCGTGCGGGCCGGCGATGTCGATGTTGCGCACGTGCGGTGCAGCGGTGCCGTGCGCGTCGGGGTACAGCAGATTCATGCGGTCAGTCCTGCCGGTCATGCCGGGGTCAAGGTGTGACCGGATTCTGTATGTTGGCGCGCTATGGATAAACTGGTCTATTCTGGTAACACTGTTTGTTGAGCGCGAATAATCGGACGGAGGTCCGGTGCGCGCTTGCTTGCCCACCCTTGTCCGGAGTTGCGCCATGGATCGTTTCCAGGCCATGCAGGTGTTCACCCGCGTCGTCGATTCGAACAGCTTCACACGCGCCGCCGACAGCCTCGGCCTGCCGCGTGCCACCGTCACGACCGCGGTGCAGAACCTCGAAAACCTGCTGCAGGTGCGGCTGCTCAACCGCACGACGCGGCGCATCAGCCTGACGCCGGACGGCGCGGCCTATTACGAGCGCTGTGCGCGCATCCTGGCCGACGTCGAGGAGGCCGAAGCGTCCTTCCGCGAGGTCGCGCGCGGGCCCAAGGGCCGTCTGCGCATCGACGTGCCGGCGCCGGTCGGGCGGCTGGTGCTGATTCCGCGCATGTGCGAGTTCCACAGCCGCTACCCGGACATCGAACTGGCCATCGGCATGGGCGATCGTCCGGTCGATCTGGTGCGTGAGAGCGTCGATTGCGTCATCCGCATCGGCGAACTGCAGGACTCGACACTGGTCGCGCGACGCATCGGCACGATGGAAACCGTCACCTGCGCGTCGCCCGACTACATCGAGCGCCACGGCGCGCCGCTCGCGCTGGACGACCTGCAGCAGCACCGTGCCGTGCACTACTTTTCCAGCCGCACCGGTCGCATCTACGACCTCGATTTCGTGGTCGATGGTGAGGTGACCGAGGTGAAAGTGCCGGGCAAGGTGTCGGTGAACGACGGCGACGCCTATGTCGCCTGCGGGCTGCAGGGATTCGGCCTGATCCAGCCGCCGCGCTTCATGGTGCAGGCCCATCTGCAGTCGGGCGCCTTGCGCGAAGTGCTGCCGCAGTGGCGGCCGTCACCGATGCCGATTTCGGTGGTCTATCTGCAGAACCGTCACCTGTCGCCCAAGGTGCGCGCCTTCGTCGACTGGGCGGCCGAACTGTTCGGGCGCTGCCCGATACTGGGCGGCTGCGACCAGGCCTGCAGCAAGGCGGAGCCGAAGGACGGCGACATGCGGCAGGCGATTCTGGGCCTGCAGGCGGTGGAGGCGGGTGCCTACTGAGCGATGCGCGGCCATCGACGGTCGCGGCTTCGGTGCAGGCTGCTGTCGGGGTCGGAAGACCCCTCTCACAGAATCCCGGCTTCACCCTTCGATCGAGCGCAATCCTTGTGGGAGCGGCCTTGGCCGCGACGCTGCGGATGCATGCCGCAGGCCTCGTGCCGCGGTGCCCGGATGTTCATCTGCCTCGCCGCGGCGGGAAGTACCACCATGCCGCCAGCACCCCCAGCGCGAACAGTGAATAGGCGAGCGTGAACACCCAGGACGGCGCTTCGTAGTAGAGCAGGCGCTGCACCCAGTGCTCGATGAAACTGGCACGGTAGGTCGCTTCCCCGGCCTGCCGACGCAGCCAGATTTCGAGCGTGGTCAGCGGACAGGTCTGACCCAGCCAGGCCTGCGCCACGACGATGCCGATGGCGGCCAAATGGGCCAGCCGGAAGGACAGCGCGTTGACCCAGCGCCAGCGCAGCCGGTTACCCACGATCACCAGCAGCAGTCCGCCGACGACGAACAGCACGACGGCGAAGTGCAGCAGCAGCACGGCATCGGCGAGCAGCGGGTAGGCGGGCGGGAAAGTCATCCGGAATCCTGTTCCAGAAGGGTGGGCGGTCTTGCGATCACCAGTCTCGCAGAACTTCACCGCTTGAACATCGATGGCCGTGCGTTCCGCCCGGACATGGCGCTCCGCCATTGCGCGCGGATAATCGTGCCGCGTGACAACGGAGCGGAGGTCTCATGAAGGACGTGAAGGCGGTGGTGTTCGACGTGTTTGGCACGCTGGTGGACTGGCGCACCTCGATCGCGCGCGAATTGCAGGCTGTGTTCGGCGATCGCGCCGATGCTTTTGCGCTGGCCGATGCGTGGCGGGCCGAGTACCAGCCGGCGATGGAGGAAGTGCGCGCCGGGCGCATTCCGTTCTGCAAGCTGGACCGGCTGCATCGGCGCAACCTCGACATCGTGCTCGCCCGCGCTGGGCTGGACGACTGCGACGAGGCGACGCGCGTCGCGCTGAACCTGGCCTGGCACCGCCTCGATGCCTGGCCTGACGTGGCGGAGGGGCTGCAGAGGCTGCGTCGTGATTACCGGATCGCGCCATGTTCGAACGGACATATCGCGCTGATGGTGGATCTGGCGCGGCGCAATGGCTTCATCTGGGACGCGGTGCTGGGTGCCGAAGTGGCGCGCGACTACAAGCCGCGGCCGGTGGTGTATCTGGCGGCGGCCGACGCTTTCGATCTGGCACCGGCGCAGACGCTGATGGTGGCGGCGCATTCGTCCGATCTGGCAGCCGCGTCTGCAGCCGGTCTGCGTACCGCCTTTCTGGCGCGGCCGGACGAGTTCGGCGCCGGGCGGGGCGAGTCAGCGGCGGCGGTTCCGGTCGACCTTGCTGTCGCCAGCGTGCCTGAACTGGCGCAGGCTCTGGCCGCACTGCGCTGAGCTTTCAGCGCGCGTCGGCCCCGGCGGCAGCTTGCGCCGGTACGCGCAGGATGCGGGCGACGAGCAGGCTGGCGCCCGCCACCAGTACCGCGCCGCAGGCGGCGGTGAACTGCAGCGCGTCGGTGAACGCGGCGTGCGCGGCCGACAGCAGCGCGGGGCCGGCTGGCGCGGGCAACTGTGCGGCGGCAGCGACCGCACCGCCTATGGTCGATAGCGCACCGGCTGACAACGCCGCCGGCAAGTCGGCTGGCATGCTTCCGCTCAGCAGGTGCCGGTAGATCAGCGTGCCCAAGCTGCCGAACAGCGCGATGCCCAGCGCGCCGCTGAACTCGGCGCTGGTTTCCGACAGTGCCGCGGCTGCGCCGGCGCGTTCCGGCGGCGCCGAACCGACGATGATGTCGTTGCCTATCGTGAACACCGGCGCCATGCCCAGACTCATCACGACGGTAGCGACGACCAGCACGGCGAGGCCGTGCGGGCCGTCGATCAGCGTCAGCAGCGCGAAGCCGACGGCGGTGATCGCCATGCCCCACACCAGTATCGACACCGCCGACACGTGACGCGCCAGTCGCGGCGTCAGCAGCGAACCGAACACGAAGCCGAGCGACCACGGCAGGATGGCGACGCCCGCTTCGAGCGGAGACAGGCCGAGCACCAACTGGAGATGCTGGGCGATGAAGATGTAGACGCCGAACATCGCCAGGCAGGACAGCGCGTAGGCGGCCACTGTGGCGCTGAAGGCAGGGCGGCGGAACAGGGCGACGTCGAGCAGCGGGTAGGCGATGGTCCGCTGACGCCGCACGAACAGCACGCCGAGGCTCACGCCCACCAGCACGGCGGCGAGCGCCAGCGCATCGGGCCCGAGCGTCGCCGCGTGCTTCAGACCGTAGATCGTGCTCAGCACGGCGGACAGGGACAGCGCGACGCTGGGCAGGTCGATGCGGCCGGCGTGTTCGTCGCGGTATTCCGGCAGCAGAGAGGCGCCGAGCAGCAGGAGCAGTGCCATCACCGGCACCGCCAGCAGGAAGGTCGAGCCCCACCAGAAGTACTGCAGCATGACGCCGCCGATCAGCGGACCGAGCGCACTGCCGACCGAGAAGGCGGTGATCCAGATGCCGATGGCGAACTGTCGTTCGTGCTCGTCATGGAACATGTTGCGGATCAGCGAAAGCGTGGACGGCGCCAGCGTCGCCCCGGCCACGCCGAGCAGGGCACGCGCCGCGATCAGCGTGCCGGGGCTGCTGGCGAAGGCGGCCAGCACCGAGGTCAGCGCGAATGCGGCCGCACCGGCCAGCAGCAGGCGTCGGCGGCCGATGCGGTCGCCCAGCGTTCCCATCGTGATCAGCAGGCCGGCCACCATGAAGCCGTAGATGTCGATGATCCACAGCATCTGAGCGGCGCTGGGCGCAAGGTCGGTGCTGATCGCCGGCAGCGCGAGATTGAGCACCGTCAGGTCCATCGCATAGACCAGACAGGGCAGGGCGATCACTGCGAGACCTGTCCACTCGCGACGGCCGGCTTTCGGGGTGGTCTGAACAGAAGTCATCGGATGGGAGAAGGTCGTCTTTCGGCACAATGGCGCGTCGGACGCTGCAAAAGAAAACGCCCCCGGCCTTGCGGCCGGAGGCGTTCGTGCTAACTGAGCGGTGAAGCTTAGTTGGCGGCGAACGGGTGAGCAGCGGAACCCTTCTTGGCAACCACTTCAGCAGCGGTCGGGGTGCCGGCAACTGCACGGGCGATCGATTCCTTGACAGCGCGGTAGTTGAAGTCCTGGATCTTCGCGTCGTCGTCGGCCAGCCAGTGGATGAACACGCCAACGCAGATGAACAGGTTGTCGGCTTCGTCAGCCGGGATCGTGCCGTCAGCAACGCTGTCAGCCACGGCCATTGCAACGCCGCGCTGTGCCGGGCCAAACATCTGGACGGCTTGCTTGGCGCCCTTGATGGTGACCTTGTTGAACATGACGGTGGCCGGCTTGCAGACCAGGTTCGGAGCGACAACGGCCAGCAGGGACGTGAAGCCGTCCTTGTTGTTGACCAGTGCGTTTGCGAACGCGGCTTCAGCGGCGCTGCCACGCGGGCCCATGATCAGGTCGATGTGAGCAACTTCGTTGCCGTCACCAACCAGGGATTCGCCAACACACAGACCGTTAATCTTCGCCATATTGAATCTCCTCATTTACAAGGCAGTTATAGGGGGTAGATCCCCCCCGGGGTGGTAACCCATGTTCCGGGGTGCGAAACACAGGATCAAAACTTCTTCTTCTGCTGCTCTTCATGCCGCCCTTCGATCCAGTCGAGCACGCCGCCCATGAAGGCCGTCACGACGGTCAGATCGGCGCTTGTACCGGGGTTGATTCCGGCTGATTTGAGCTCTGCGTCCCATGCCATCAGCGCGTCTTGCATCATAACCGGATCGCCACATTGTTCAAGCCGAACGTACATCTGGACGCCCTTTTCGCGTATCAAGCGCGCCGTTTCCGCACCATGTTTGCGCGCGATATGGGTGTCGGGAATCAATGCGAGACAGAACATGAACACTGTGGTCGCTGCCCATGCTTCACTGCACCATCGACGACGCGCTGCAACATACTTCGGCAGCAGATGATCGAACACCAGAGCATGACCGCTTGCGTAAAGCGAGGCGATGCTGTCCCGGTGCGCCGCCAGCTGCATTGCTTCGAGCAGCGTGATCACCGGGGCTTGGGCAACGTCGTGCTCGGCGCGTTCCCCGATGCCTGCCGGATGTGCCAGGCGGATTGCCGCATACGCGTGTGACGCGTCGATGACCGTCAGTCCGGCCAGTGTGCGCTGCAGCGATGCGCGGAGCGTTTCGTCGCTGTTTCGATGCAGTGCGGCATGGGCGATCGGCGCACAACCGAGCACGATGCCCAGATTGGTGTTGCAGCCGACCGCCTGCCAGGTGGCGCGCATCGCGTCCTCGATGCGCTCGCCGACTGTGGCGTCGGGACGACACAGCGGTGCGGCAGCGGCCCGTGCACTGGCGATGAAATCATCGACCTGCATGCGGTGACCGTCGCCGTGCAGGCCGACGTTGCCCGGCTTGAGCGCCTCGACGTCGAGCCGGCAGGCACGCTCGAACAGCGTGGCGAGCTGCGCCGCCGCTGGCGTACTCAGCATGCGATCACGCTGGCGCCCGGAATGCGGCGCAGCAGGTCGTCGGCCAGCAGTTGCGCGATGTTCAGCGGTGTCACGCTCTGCAGGCCCTTCCAGGCCGGAATGCTGTTCACCTCAAGCACGGTGAGCTCGCCGTGGTCGTCGCGCAGGATGTCGATGCCGGCGTAATCCATGCCGCAGGCGCGGGTGGCGTCGACGGCCAGACGCATCAGCGCGTCGTCCGGCGACACCGGAATCGCCTCGCAGACGCCGCCCTGGGCGACGTTGTTGAGCCAGCTCTTGCCGCGGCGCAGCATGGCAGCGACCGGCTTGCCGTCGATCACCATGACGCGCCAGTCCGACCACTCGCCGACGCTGTCGCGCGAGCGCGCGCTGTAGCGCTGCATGTACCAGACATTACCCAGCGTCTCGGCCGCCGGCAGCGCATCGCCGGCTTTCAGCCGCACGATGCCTTCGCCCTGCGAGCCGAACAGCGGCTTCACCAGCACGTCGTGCCCGGCAGCGAATTCGCGCATCAGCACCGCGCGCGCCTCGGCTTCCTGTTCGGTCACCCAGGTCGGCGGCGTCGGGATGCCGGCGCGATGCAGCAGCACGCTGGTCATCGCCTTGTCCACGCTCTTCTCGATGGCGCGCGCGTGGTTGTAGACCGGGATCCCCAACTCGCCCAGGTAGTGCAGGAAATCCATGCGCAGCACCACCTGCTGCAGCGAGCCGCCGGCCACGCCGCGCACGAACACCGCCTGCGGCAGCTTCTGTTCGAAGCCCGGCATCACGACGCCGGAAATGCCGCGCTGCAGATCGATGTGGCAGTCGCCGAGGCTGACGTAACGGGCCAGCAGGCCGCGCGCGCGGAAGGCCTCGCGCAGCCGGGCGCCGTGCCAGCCCGGCTCGTCGGTGACGATGGCGATGTCCGCCTGCTGCACGTTCATGCCGATTACTTGCCCTCGCCGAAGGACTTGGCCAGCAGTTCCGTGTTGATCTGGCCGGCGCGGAAGCTCTTGCCGGTGCGCAGATTGCTCACCACCACGCGGGCCGGTGCGAACAGCATCGGGTCGATCTTGTAGAAGTCGTACTTCACTTCCTTGAACACTTCGGCGAACGGACGGCCGTAGTCGCGCGAGGCGGAGGAGGGCAGCTTCTGCGCCAGATCGGCCGCAGCGTCGTCTTCGCAATCGACATAGAGCTGGGCGACGCCGCCGAACAGGATGGCGTCGTTGGTGCGGCCCATCGCGTTCAGGAAGTCGGGCGCCGGCGGTGCGATCGGTGCGCTGGCCGAGCCGTCGACGATGTCCTGCAGCGGGAAGCCGAGCGCGTGCACCTTGTGCAGCGCCACTTCGAGCACGCGGCCGACCACCTGCACGGTGCCGGCGAGGCTGCGCGTCGGCGTCAGGATGAGCGTCACGCCGTCGTCGGGCACATTGCAGTCGCGGCGGATCTTGGCCAGCACCTCGGCTGGCGGCTGACGGTCGACTTCGAGCACCAGCACGGCGTGCTTCGCGTCGTCCTTGTAGCCCAGTTCCTTGTACAGCGGCTCCTTCACCGCCAGCGCGCGGCCCGGGCCGGAACCCAGTGCGTGGAAGGCCTCCTTGCCTTCGCCGTGCGACAGGCTCCAGCCGGCGTACTGGCTGGCCAGACAGGCGACGACCGGGTGCGTGGAATGCACGTTGATGATGAGCGGCCAGTGTGCTTCACGCGTGTTGAAGGTCGCGGTGCCGAGGCCGCCCATGCAGATTTCGGTGATGCGGCGGCCGGCTTCGATGCCGCCCGGGCAGTTGATGCCGGCGTCGATGACGCGACCGCCACCGGGCAGCGGCTCGATCTTGATGCGCAGCGCGTCGGCGTCGCGCACCAGCCCCTCGACCAGGGCCATCACATGCTTGCCCACGCTGGGCTGTGCGCCGGTCAGCACCGGGCCGTGTTCAGGGTTGCTCATCTTCAGTTCTCCTCACGAAAGGGCTGTTGTCGTCATCTGTCCGGCGAAAAGGCCGGGCGTGTCCAGAAGTTGTCGTTCGCGCTGCCGCAGCAGCCGGCTCACGTCGGCGCCGTCGCGGCCCGTGGCGAGCACCGTGCAGAGCGGCATCGCGCGCGCCGTCGTGCTGCCGGCCGGTGGCCGGTCGGCACTCCAGGCCGGCCATGCCGCGTCGTCGCCGATCCGCAGCGTGTCCGGCGCGTAAACCACGCGCAGTCCGTACACCGCGTCGCCGGCCAGCAGTTCGACCTCGTCAAGCCGGCCCTCGCAGGCCGCCACGTGGGCGGCAAACAGGCCACCGGCCACGCGTTGTTCGTACAGCATCATCGTTGCGGTGGGCCGCGGGTTGATTTCGACCAGCACCGCGTGCTCGCCGTCGAACACCAGATCCGCGCCATTCAGACCGCGCAGACCGAACTGCTGCGTCAGTGCAACGACATCGCGCGCCAGCCGCGCCTGCTGTGCGGGACTCAGTGGCAGATCGCCGACCGCTTCGCACCAGGCGTAGGGACCGGCCACGCTGCCCGGATACTGGCGCGTGACGCCGACGAGGCGCGCGTCGTGACCGTCGGCGAGAAACAGCACCGACGCCGGCACGCCGTCGATGCGGCGCTGTGCGAACCAGCCCTCGGCGATCGCCTCGCCGGCTCGCGCTGCACGTACGCCGATGCCGCCACAGCCGCCTATCGGCTTCATCAGCCAGTCGTCGCCGGCCACCGGGCCCGACATGTCGACCTCCGCGCAGCGCACACCGGCCCGGTGTGCCTTCGCCGCAAGATCCAGCGGCGCCTTGCAACGGGCGACCGTGGCAGCGTCGTTGCCATACAGCGGTGCGATCGCGGCCAGTTCATCGAGCATGGACGGGACGGCTTCGAAACCCGAGCCGACGACGATGCCGCGCCAGTCGCCAGCCATCGACCGGACCAGCGCCGGCAGCCGCTCGTCGAAGTGGTCACCGGACAGCGTGCCGCGTACGAGACAGCGGGCCAGTGGCGCGGTGTCGCTGTCGGCAAATGGATCGATCACGTCACAGCGCCAGCCGGCATCGACGCAGGCGCGCGCTAGCGCGCGCGCGCTGCCGGCGACGATGAGCCAGTGCGACACCGGCCCGCGCTCCGTCGGCGATTCCGCCTCAGGCGACCAGATCGCGTGCGGTAGCGAAGGCGTCGCGGAAATCGAGATAGACCGGCTTGTCGGTGTTGATCATGCGCTGGAACAGACCGCGCTGGCACAGGTACTTCACGTTGCCGATGGCCAGTGCGCCGATGCCGACGGCCTTGCCCGATCCGGCGCCGAGCGGCTTGCCGTCGTCCATGACACCCAGCCCCTCGATGCCCGCCGGCGGAACGGCGTTCACGTCCGCAGCGACCAGCAGCGAGCGCGCGTTCTGGAGCTGGGCCTTGCTCAGCACCTGGATGCCTGCCTTCGCCGTGCACAGGATGACGTTGGCCTGGGGCATCAGGCTTTCCTTCTGTTCGTTCGAACCCGCTTCGACCGGCTCGACCGACGAACCGTAACGGGTGTTCACGACTTCCGAGGCGACGCGGGCGCGCATCGCGCTCGAATGGCTGCCGACCAATACCTTGGCGCCGGCGCTGGAAGCCAGCACTGCAGCGGCGGTGCCGACCGGGCCGGTACCGCCGAGCACCAGCACGGTCTTGCCTTCGAGTTCGGTGTTGTGCGCCTTGCGCAGCTGACGCTCGACGCAGGCGACGAGGGCGGCAGCGGTGGTGAAGGCGCCCGACGGGTCGGCGAACACCGACACTTCGAACGGCGGCACCATGGCGCCACGGCAGGCGTCGAGCATGTCGGCCGCCAGACCGATGTCACGGCCGCCGATGAAGATGCCGGTGCGCTTCACGCCATTGGGGCCGCGCGAGAAGATGGCGTCCTGGGTGAGGCCATAGATCTGGTCGAGGCCGACGCCGGAGTATGGCATCAGCACCTGGAAGCCGGCGTCGCACGCCATGTTCACATCGAAGGGGCTGATGTTGTTGGTGGGGCTGAACATGTGCAGGATGTACGGGTTTTCCATGATCTCTCTCGCTCTTTCCGCCCGAAGGCTGGCTGCTCTCTTACGTCGTTATGGGGTGCGGTGACGCACCTCTCCTCTAATTCCCGGTCTGCACCTGCGGCATCAGCCCGGCAGTTCCGTCCACTGCGCACCTTCGTTGCGCGCAGCGCACACCATCAATTCCAGTCCCTCCGCCTGCGCGAACCGTGTGCGCGCAGCCGCCACCATGGCGTTCGCTTCGGCTTCCGACGGCGCCAGCGCGAAGCCGGTCGGTCCCCAAGAGCTCTGACCGATGCAGGCCGCACCGAGCCCGGCCATGTGTTCCGCGACGCTGCTCACCAGCGCGCTGGTGTAGCGGCCACCCTGTGCCGGCGCGAAATAGTCGCCGACACAGTGCTGCAATTCGTTGATCGCGGCACCGAACATGTCGATGTCGCGCTCGGCCAGCGCCGGCAGGGCACGCATCAGCACCAGCCGGCTCAGGCGGTCCGCCAGCCCCGCCTTGTAGGGCGGCAGCACGCGGAATGCCTCCTTCTCGGCCGCCCCGTGCAGACCGCGACAGGCGTGATCGAAGATCAGCACCATGCGCCACTCCGCCGGGAACGGCATTTGCGCGACGATGGGCGGTGGGGCGTCCAGCGCACCGCGGCCGCCATCGACGATGAAACCGCCGCCATCGAAACTGCCGATGCCGATGCCCGAACGTGCACCGCGGTCGAGCAGGCCGGCAACGTCACGCGAACTCAGCGACAGGCCGTACAGACGCGCCAGCGCCATGCCGACCGCGAGAGCAAGTTGCGTGCCGGAGCCCAGCCCCGAATGCGATGGAATGGCGCCGGTGATGTCGATGCGGGCGGGGGGGAGATTGAAGCGTTCGCAGATCGTCGCGGCGTAGCGGCGCGCCCTCTCGGCGTCGTGGCCGCTGACTTCCAGCGCTGTGGCCGGGCGGATCTGCAGGGTGGTGTTCAGACCTTCCAGCGTGAGGCCGACGCTGCCGAAGCGTCGCCCGAGGCTGCCATCAAGGTCGACGAACCCCATGTGCAGGCGAGCGGGTGCCCGGACTTGCAGGGCGGCGGCGGTCGCGTGCGGAGCGTTCATCCGATGGGTCTGTCGTTGCGAAGGCGCGGATTATCCCAAATTCGGCGGCCTCACTGGCAAAGGCTTTTGCGACGGCGCCGGAAGCCGTTCAAGACCGTCGGGTGACGGTCGTTTACGGATCGCGCTGTTACGCATGTGAAACAGGTTGACCGCGCTGCGGTCCGTCCTGCCGGATGCTGCAGTGCGGCGCGCGAAGGCGCGCCCGTCGCCGGTTTGCGCTTGTTGTATCGTGGCGGGCTGCGGGTTCCATCAACCGGATGAAACGGATGACTCATGACGAATGAAGCGACTTCGACCATCGTCACCGAAGTGGCCTGTCCGCTGTGCGGGCATGCCTGTGACGACCTGAGCGTCGATACTGCGGGCAAGGGCCTGGCGGTCGTGGCCAATGGCTGCGACAGGGCGCGCGACGGTTTTGCGCGACTCGGTGGTGTTCCGACGGACGCGTCCGCCCGCATCGACGGCAAGCCGGCATCGCTCGAAGAGGCCTGTGCGGAAGCCGCGCGCATCCTCGCGGGCGCGCAGCAGCCGGTGTTCGGCGGCATGGCGCTCGACCTGAACGGCGCGCGCGGCGCGATGGAACTGGTCGATCTGGCCGGTGGCATCGTCGAACACATCAACAACGAATTCGGCTGGCGCGCGAGTCGCGCCGTGCAGGACGGTGGCGGCATCAACACCACGCTGGCTGAGGTGAAGAACCGCGCCGACCTGATCGTGCTGTTCGGCACCGACGCGGTGTCGCGTCAGCCGCGCTTCTTCGAGCGCGCGGTGTGGGTGAAGGAATCGATGTTCGATTTCGATCCGTCCAGCCGCCGCATCGTCTATCTCGGCGCCGGCCTGAACACGGCGCCCGGCGTGTCGCCGGACGGCCGTCAGCCCGACGTGTTCGAGTTCGACAAGACACGCATGCCGGAGGCGCTGTCGGTGCTGAATGCGCTGCTGGCGAAGCAGCCGGTGGCCGGCGAGGCGCCGCTGGGCATCCCGCTTGCTCGCTGGCAGGAACTGGCTGATGCATTGCTGGCGGCGAAGTACAGCGTGCTGGTGTGGACGGCGTCCGCCTTCGACACGCCGCAGGTCGACATGAACGTCGGCGCCATCGCGGCGATCGCCCGCAAGCTCAACGTGACGACGCGCTGCAATGCACTGCCGCTGGCCGGCAACGACGGCGATTCGACGATGGGTGCGGTGCACCTGTGGCAGACCGGCTTCCCGATGCGTACCAGTTACGCCAGCGGCACGCCGAAGTTCGACCCGCTGCAGAACGGCCTGTCGCGCCTGGTTGCCAATGGCGAAACCGACGCACTGGTGTGGTTGTCCAGCCTGAACGACACGGTTGCGCCGCCGGCCACCGGCCTGCCCACGGTGGTGATCGCGCCGCCGACGCAGAAGCTCGACAGTGAGCCGCGCGTGTTCATTCCGGTGGCCACGCCCGGCATGCACCTGACCGGGCATTTCGTGCGCACCGACAAGGTGGTGTCGCTGCCGTTGCGGGCGCTGAAGAAGTCGTCGCTGCCCGCGGCGGAGCAGGTGACGGCCGCCATTGTGGCCAAGATGAAGGAGGTGGGAGCGTGAGTCTGATCAAACTGACCGGTGGCCGCGTGATCGATCCGGCCAACGGCGTGAACGACCAGGTGCGCGACATCTACGTGCGCGACGGTCGCATCGTCGCCGGACCAAACGAACACGAAAAGGTCACCGCCGAGTACAACATCGCCGGCCGCATCGTCATGTCGGGTGCGATCGACATGCACAGCCACATCGGTGGCGGCAAGGTGAACATCGCGCGCGAAATGCTGCCGGAAGATCACCGCGGCGATCCGCTGGAGCGCACCGAACTGACCCGTTCGAGCTGCGGTCACGCAGCACCCGGCACGCTGGCGGCGGGTTATCGCTACGCCGAGATGGGCTACACGGCCGCCTTCGAGCCGGCCATCCTGCCGATCAACGCGCGCCAGGCACACATGGAAATGGGCGATACGCCCATTCTCGACACCGGCGGTTACGCCATGCTGGGCAGCGACGATTTCTTCCTGCGCATGATGGCGGCCAAGGAGGACCAGAAGGCGATCAACGACTACGTCGCCTGGACGCTGAACGCGACGCAGACGGTCGGCATCAAGATCGTGAACCCGGGCGGCATTTCCGCCTTCAAGTTCAACCAGCGCAAGCTCGACCTCGACGAACGGAACGCCTACTACGGCATCACGCCGCGCGACATCGTCAAGGTGCTGTCGCGCGCGGTGCATGACCTCGGCGTGCCGAAGCCGCTGCACGTGCATGCCAGCAACCTCGGCGTGCCGGGCAACGTCGACACCACGCTGGGCACGATGGACGCGGCCGAGGGCCTGCCCATCCACCTGACGCACATCCAGTTCCACAGCTACGGCACCGAGGGCGACCGCAAGTTCTCGAGTGCGGCGGCGCGCATCGCCGAGGCGATCAACCAGAAGAAGAACGTGACGGCCGACGTCGGCCAGATCCTGTTCGGCCAGACGGTGACCGCCTCCGGCGACAACATGGTGCAGTACCGCAACGCCGACCACGGCTCGCCGAAGAAGTCGGTCATCATGGACATCGAGTGCGACGCAGGCTGCGGTGTCGTGCCCTTCAAGTACAAGGACCAGAATTTCGTCAACGCGCTGCAGTGGGCGATCGGTCTCGAAATCTTCCTGATGGTCGATGACCCGTGGCGCGTCTTCCTGACCACCGACCACCCGAACGGCGCGCCGTTCACGACCTACCCGCACCTGATCAAGCTGCTGATGGACCGCAGCTTCCGCAATGCGATGCTGGACACCATCAACCCCGATGCGCGCGCGATGAGCAACCTCGCCGGCCTCGACCGCGAGTACTCGCTGTACGAGATCGCCATCATGACGCGGGCCGCACCGGCGAAGCTGATCGGTCTGGCCGACCGCGGCCATCTGGCGCCGGGTGCGGCGGCCGACATCGTCGTCTACAAGGAGGACGCCGACCGCGAGCGCATGTTCGAGAAGCCGGAACTGGTGTTCAAGGACGGCGAACTGGTGGTGCGAGACGGTCGCATCGTCAAGGTGGTACGCGGCAACACGCACGCGGTGAAGCCGGAATTCGATCGCAGCATCGAGAAGAAGATCGAACCCTACTTCCAGCGCTACCACTCGGTGCGCATGAACAATTTCAAGATCAGCGACGACGAACTGTGCGAGTGCGGCGGTGGCAGCAAGCTGATTGCCCATGCATGCAAGAAGCGGGGTTGAGCAGATGATCATCAACGGTGTAGCGATCGACGACACTTTCGCCGAAGCATTCGGCATGCGGGGCATCCGCCTCATCATCACCGCGTACAACGAAACCTGGGCGCTGCATTCGGCCAACGCGATGACCGGTTTCGCGACCTCGGTCATCGCCTGCGGTGCCGAAGCCGGCATCGAGCGCATGCTGTCGCCGGCCGAGACGCCGGACGGCCGTCCGGGCGTGTCGGTGCTGGTGTTCGCGGTATCGAGCAAGGAACTGATCAAGCAGATCGAGCGGCGCGTCGGCCAGTGCGTGCTGACCAGCCCGACCAGCGCCATCTTCGCCGGTCTGGACGAAGGCGATCCGGTGCCGCTGGGCAAGACGCTGCGCTATTTCGGCGACGGCTTCCAGACCTCGAAGCAGATCGGCGGCAAGCGCTACTGGCGCGTGCCGGTGATGGACGGCGAGTTCCTGGTGCAGGACACCGCGCGCATGGTGAAGGCGGTCGGCGGCGGCAACTTCCTGGTGCTGGCCGACACCCAGGTGCAGGCGCTGGAAGCCTGCGAGGCGGCCATCCGCGAAATGCGCAAGCTGCCGGAAGTGGTGATGCCGTTCCCGGGCGGTGTGGTGCGTTCCGGCTCCAAGGTCGGCTCCAAGTACAAGGCGCTGTCGGCGTCGACCAATGACGCCTTCTGTCCGACGCTGCGCGGCGCGACCAAGTCCGAACTGGACGAGCGCATCGGCGCCGTGCTCGAAATCGTCATCGACGGCCTGACCGACGCATCGGTCAAGAAGGCGATGGAAGTGGGCATGCGCGAAGTCTGCAAGATCGGCGCGGCGGGCGGCATCCGCCGCCTGTCGGCCGGCAACTACGGCGGCAAGCTCGGTCAGTTCCAGTACCACCTGCGGGAGATCCTGTCATGACGAGGCCCCCACGCTCACTTCGTTCGCTGCCCCCCGAGGGGGCTGCGCTCGCCCTTGGGGCGGCCCGGCGGGCGGCGCGGCGCTCGTTTCATGCATTGCGAAATGCGCAACCCGTTCTGGAGATCCTGTCATGAGTGCATTGGTACTCACCCTGCGCAACGTACCGGCCCAGCGCGTCGACGCCGGCGCCCTGAATCCGACTGCACTGGCCGGCCTGTCGCTTGACGACATCGCGGCGCTGACGCTGCAGGTCGGCAAGCGCGCCGTGCGCGTCGATGAGGTGTTCGCGCTGAGCGGCGACGACACGGCGGACCTCGTGTTCCGCGGCGACTGCGGCAAGTTCGAGCGCATCGGCGCCGGCATGAAGTCGGGCCGGGTGACGGTCGAAGGCAATGCCGGCGCCTATGCCGGTCAGGGCATGCTCGGCGGCACCATCGTCATCGGCGGTAACGCAGGCGCCTTCTGCGCGACCGGCATGAAGGGCGGTCGCATCGAGGTCGCGGGTGACGTGGCTGAGTTTGCCGGCGGCGCCATTCCGGGCGAGATGAAAGGCATGGCGGGCGGCCTGCTGCTGGTCGGCGGCAACGCGGGCGAGCGCCTGGGCGACCGCATGCGCCGTGGCCAGATCCTGGTCAGCGGCAACGCGGGCGACTACTGCGGCGCGCGCATGATCGCCGGCACCATCGCGGTGGCCGGCACCGTCGGCGCCTACCCGGGCTATCTGATGAAGCGCGGCACGCTGATCGTGAACAGCCTGCCGGCGCAGATGCTGCCCGGCATGGTCGATTGCGGTCCGCATCGCCTCGGCTTCCTGAGCCTGCTGTACGCGAGCTGGAAGGGCCTGCCCGGCGCCTTCGGTGCGCTCGACGCCAGTGCCTGCACGGTCCGCCGCTACATGGGCGACATGGGCGTGGTCGGTCGCGGCGAACTGCTGGTCCGCGCTTGACGACGCACCGCTGGTGGCCGGAATCGCTGCACCCGCTGGTCGGGCGCAACGCGGCCGGCCGCCTGCTGGTGACCGAGGCGTTGCTGCGCAACTGGATGTCGCGCCCCGAACTGGCGCTGGTCGACGACAGCTGCGTGGCCGAACGCGCGCTGGCGTCGTCGCTGGACGCCGCGCCTGCGCGCATCGTCGAGCACGGTGAGATCGCCGCGATCAAGGACGAGGACGCGCGCGACAACTGGTTCGCCTACGTCGCCTTCCGCGACCGCGTGCTGGCGCAACCGGACATCGAGTCGGCGTGGCTGGAGCTGTTCCTCGACGGCCTGTCCGGCATTGCGCCGCTGTTCGTGCCGCAGCTCACCGAAATCATCCTGCACGCGCTGCTTGAAGACTGCGACGACCCGCTGATGTGGCGGGCCGCCGAGCTGTTCTTCCGCAGTCAGCGCGCGACGCCGCAATCCGGCCGCGTGCTGATGGCCGACGCCGAAGTCCTCGGCGACTACGCCGAAACCGGCGGCTTCGGCAATATCGGCCGACTCATCCTGCAGGCGGGGGCTGCGCCGCGACCGGCGGAACTCGATGTGCTCGATCCGGCCAATGCGGCGGCGCTTTACGCGCGTGCAGGGCGTCGTGCCGTGCTGCCGCTGAACGTCGGCCAGCCGGGGCTGGAGGCGCTGTGCCGCGTGATGGAGCGCTGGATCGCGCACTTCTATGGCTGTGCGGTCCGCATCGCACCGCAGAAGGACATCCACGACGATCGCTGGGCCTGGCACATCGGCCTCGATCGCGAAGCGATGGAGCTTCTGAACACGCTTTACGAGGGCGGCGAACTGGCGCCTGACCGCATGGCGCGCATCGTCGCGCTGTTCCGTCTCGACTTCGTCGACCCGCAGGAAATGCGCGCCGAACTGCGCGGCGACGGCGAAGCGCGTCCGGTGTGGATGGCGCTGGCGATGGACGAAGCGGGGCTGGTGCAGATGAAGCCACAGAACCTGCTGCTGAACCTGCCGCTCGCCGCGGCGAACTGAACGGCACACTCCAGGGGCCGCCTGCTGCGCCGCAATGCGGTGGCGGGCTATACTCGCCCGCTTTCCCTGCATCCCCCGTATTGCGCCATGACTGTCGCCAAGCCCGAAACCCGTCCGGCCCGCCCGTATTTTTCGTCCGGCCCCTGCGTGAAGCGTCCGGGCTGGACGCTGGACGTGCTCAAGGACGCCTTCATCAGCCGTTCTCACCGCGCCAAGGATGGCCTCGCCAAGCTGAAGGAGGTCATCGTCCGCAGCCGCGAGGTGCTCGGCATTCCGGATGACTATCGCATCGCCATCGTGCCCGGTTCCGATACTGGCGCGGTGGAGATGGCGCTGTGGACGCTGCTCGGCGAGCGCGAGGTCGATTGCCTCGCATGGGAAGCCTTCGGCGCCAACTGGGTGACCGACGTCGGCCCGGTGCTGAAGCTCGCCAACGCACGCCTGGTGGTGGCGCCTTACGGCAGCCTGCCGGATCTGTCAGCGGTGAGCTGGGACCGCGACGTGGTGTTCACCTGGAACGGCACCTCGGGTGGCGTACGCGTGCCGGATGGCGACTGGATCGCCGACGACCGCGCCGGCCTGTCGATCTGCGACGCCACCTCGGCCGCCTTCGCGATGGAACTGCCCTGGCACAAGCTCGACGTAACCACATGGTCCTGGCAGAAGGTGCTGGGCGGCGAGGCCGCGCACGGCATGATCGTGCTGAGCCCGCGCGCGGTCGAGCGGCTGTACCGCCACACGCCGGCTTGGCCCATCCCGAAGGTGTTCCGCCTGATGAACAAGGGCAAGCTCACCGAGGACCTGTTCGAAGGTAATACGATCAACACGCCGTCCATGCTGTGCGTCGAGGATCAGATCGACGTGCTGCGCTGGGCGCAGGATCTTGGCGGTCTGCCGGCGCTGATCGCGCGCAGCAAGGCCAGTTTCGCGGTGCTCGAAAGCTGGGTCGCGAAGACCGGCTGGGTGGACTTCCTGGCCGACCGCGAGGACGTGCGCTCGCACACCTCGGTCTGCCTGAAGATTACCGACCCGTGGTTCGAGGCGCAGTCGCTGGACGCACGCTGGGCCATCGTGCAGCGCCTGTGCGCACTGCTCGAGGCGGAAGACGCTGCCTATGACATTTCGGCCTATCGCGACGCGCCGCCGGGCCTGCGCATCTGGTGTGGAGCAACCGTCGACACCGCCGACGTGGCCGCGCTGACGCCCTGGCTGGACTGGGGCTACGCCAGCGTGAAGCAGGAGATGAGCCGGTGATGCGCGCCATCCTGTTCGACTGCGACAGCACGCTGTCGACCATCGAAGGCATCGACGTGCTGGCCGAACAGGCAGGCGTGGTCGATCAGGTGGTGCCGCTGACGAACGCTGCGATGGACGGGCGACTGAAGCTGGAAGAGGCCTATGCCGCGCGGCTGGACCTGATCAAGCCCGACGCATCGACCATCGACGCGGTCGGGCGTCAGTACATCGAAACGCGCGTGGACGGCGCCGCCGAAGCGATCGCCGCGCTCGGCGCGCTGGGTTGGCAGGTGCACGTGGTGAGCGGCGGCATCCGCCAGGCGGTGCTGGCGATCGCACGCTTCCTCGGCGTGCCGGACGAACGCGTGCATGCCGTCGATCTGCGCTTCGATGCCGACGGCCACTACGCCGGCTTCGACCCGGAATCGCCGCTGGCGCGCAGCGGTGGCAAGGCGGAAATCGTCCGCCGGGTCGGCGCCGGTGCCGAACGCGTGGTGATGGTCGGCGACGGCATCACCGACCTCGAAGCGGCTGAGGCCGGTGCGCTGGTGATCGGCTTCGGTGGCGTCGTGCGGCGGGAGATTGTCGCCAGCCGGGCGCCGCATTTCATCGACCGCGCCGATCTGCGCGAAGTGGTGCGCCTGCTGGCGACGCCGGAAGAACTGGCGCGGGTCGACTCGCTGCTGCGCTGAGCGGGTTCAGCGCGTCGCGACGATGCGCCGGCCGTCGCCGGTGACCAGGATCAGCGTGCGCTCGTCCGGCCTGTCCTGGCGCACCACCTTGTCCATCATTTCGAACAGCCGGTTCTCGACGTCCATCGCCGGGCCGGCGCAGGCCATGCGCGTGGCGGCGATGCGGCCGAAGCGCATTTCATGGCCCTGGCGCGCCCAGTTGCCGGTGTAGCGGTTGCATCCGGCGCGCCCGGCCAGCCGGCCGTCGGGCAGGAATTCGATGTGGGCATCGACACCCTCCGGCACCGTCATCGCACCGATTTCGCGAATCTGCCAGCGCCCGTCCGGCGGTCCGCCGCCGCCGTAGGGGGCGCAGGCGGCGAGCAGCAAGGCGCACAGCAGCGATGCGAGGCGAGCGCTCACGTCAGAAGCGGGGCAGGGCCTGCCGGTAGAGCGGACCGAAGCACTGGGTCACGTCCGGGCGGTAGCACACGAGGTGACTGTCCTCGCCCTGACGGAAGTGCACGAACACGCGGTAGGTTTCGCCGCTGTCGTCGGCGTTCTGCCCGAGACAGTCCTTGCCGCCGGAGTTGTGCCGGATGGTCACGTTCAGTTCGAAGAAGTCGTCGGCGACCGGCACGCTGGAAAACACGTAGCTCACGTCGGTCTGTTCGTTGCCGCTGCTGACGCGGCCGGTGCCGTCGCTGCGATATTCGTAGCTTTCGACGCACTGCGACTCGTCGGTCCAGCTCCACAGCCCGACGATCTGCGGCGCGGCCAGCGGGCCGGCGGTTTCGACGCGCGCCGCCTGCGCGGCCGACGCCGCGAGCAGCGCCGCGCCGACCAGCAGCGAGATGCAGGCTTGCCTTAATCGATGGATGTACATGACCGCCTCCGCAGAGCACGACATGTTTCGATTGTAGGCCGCTGCGTCAGATTCCGTTTGCTGCCTTGCGGCGCAGCGGGCCGAAACAGTGCTTCAGTTCCGGCTCCATGCAGACGATGTGCTGGTCGCCGTCCGGGTGGAATTTCAGATAAACGGTGTAGCGCTCGTTGGTGTCGTCGCTGGCGGCACCAGCGCAGTCGCGCCCGCCGTTGTCCTTGGTGATGGTGGCCTGCAGGCGGTAGAAGCCGTCCTTCAATGGCACCGGATCGAAGATGTAGGCCATTTCGGCGCGTTCATCACCGCTGCTGACGCGGCCGCTGCCGTCGGCTGCGTATTCATAGGTTTCGCTGCATTGCTGCGGGTCGGTCCAGCTCCAGCTGCCGGCTAGACGCGGCGACGCAGCGCTCACGCCAGGCTGGGCGGAATCAGCTGGCACGGCCAGTGCGTTGCCGCAGGCAAGCAGGGAGGTGACGATCAGGCAGGTGGACAGGCGCGGTGAAATGGGCATGACGGGCTCCGGTCGGACGGCTTGCAGGGACGCTGCGGCCGGCGCATTCTGGCACCGGGTACGCGCTGGGACACGGGCAGCGTGCCCGAGTTCTGCCCGGAACTCTGCGGAAATATCTGGCGCCTGTGGTGTCGAAGCGCTCGATCACACCGCATCTCGCAAGGGAGTGCCGCCATGGCCGACACCGTTCTGCTGTCCTATCTGTTCAGCGCCGCCGCGGCGCTGTCGGGTTACCCCGAACTGCCGCTGTCCGATCTGCCGACGCTGCGCGTGATGGCGCCGGCAGCACTGGTCGAGGAAGCCTGTCCGGAGGATCCGCGCGAGTGCGACAAGCTGGTTGCGCTGTATGACCACGACCGTGAGCAGATACTGATACGCGCCGATCTCGACCTGCAGGACCCGACCGACAATTCCTTTCTGGTGCACGAGTTCGTGCACGTGCTCGAAGCGCGGCAGAAAGGTGCGCTGTACCAGCACGACTGCAATGCGACGCTGCGCTCGGAGCGCGACGCCTATCGCGTGCAGAACCGTTACCTGCAGCAGGAAGGTCGCAGCGAGCGCTTCGGCACCCAGTTGGCGACCGTGGTCTGCGCGCGCGACCAGCGCTCCGCCGGCAACGGGACGATGCGCCTCGAAGTTGCGCCTGGTGTGGCGAACGAGGAGCGGGTGCTGGAGAACTTCATGCAGGATCTGCGCGACGGCGCGGCCGCGGCGCAACGCCGCTGACCGCGTCGCTGTAACGCCTTACAGCAGCACGCGCTCGATGCCGCCCGCGTTGGCCTGCTCGACGTAGCGGGCGGCCCAGTCCTCGCCGAGCAGGTGGCGCGCCATCTCGACCACGATGTAGTCGGCCTGGGTGCTGCTGTCGTTGTCGTAGCGCGACAGGCCCTGCAGGCAGGACGGGCAGGAGGTCAGGATCTTCACCTCGCCGGCAAAACCGTCGGCGCGCAGCACGTCCGCCCCCTTGCGCATTTCCTCTTCCTTGCGGAAGCGCACCTGGGTTGAAATGTCCGGCCGGCTCACCGCCAGCGTGCCGCTCTCACCGCAGCAGCGATCGTTCAGCGCCACCTTGGTGCCGTCGACGGTACCGACCAGCTGATTCACCACCTTCAGCGGCGCGTGCGTCTTCATCGGCGTGTGGCAGGGGTCGTGGTACATGTAGCGCACGCCCTGCACGCCCTCGAGTTTCACACCCTTCTCCATCAGGTACTCGTGGATGTCGAGCAGCCGGCAGCCGGGGAAGATCTTGTCGAATTCGTACTGCTGCAGCTGGTCCATGCAGGTGCCGCAGGACACGATCACGGTCTTGATGTCGAGATAGTTCAGCGTGTTGGCAACACGGTGGAACAGCACGCGGTTCGAGGTGCTGATCTGCTGTCCCTTTTCCGCGTTGCCGCCGGCAGTCTGCGGATAGCCGCAGCACAGATAGCCCGGCGGCAGCACGGTCTGCGCGCCGACGTGGTAGAGCATGGCCTGGGTGGCCAGACCGACCTGCGAGAACAGCCGCTCGGAACCGCAGCCGGGGAAGTAGAACACCGCTTCCTGGTCTTCGGACGCGCGCTTCGGGTCGCGGATGACCGGCACGATGGCAGCATCCTCGATGTCCAGCATCGCGCGCGAGGTGCGCTTCGGCAGATTGCCCGGCATCGGCTTGTTGATGAAGTGGATCACCTGCGCCTTGATGGTCGGCTTGCCCAGCGTCGGCGGCGGCGCCTTGGTCTGGCGGTCGACCAGACCGAGTGCCTTGCCCACGCGATGCCCCAGCCGTTGCGCCTTGTAGCCCACGTCCATCATGGCCACGCGCAGCGTCTTGATGGTCGCCGGATCGGTCGCGTTCAGGAAGGCCATCGACGCGGCCGTGCCCGGGTTGAACTTGCGCTTGCCCTGCTTGCGCAGCGCATTGCGCATGGCAATCGACACGTCGCCGAAGTCGATATCCACCGGACAGGGCTTCTCGCAGCGATGGCACACGGTGCAGTGGTCGGCCACGTCGCCGAATTCGTCGAAGTGGCGCAGCGACACGCCGCGTCGCGTCTGTTCCTCGTACAGGAAGGCTTCGATCAGCAGCGAGGTGGCGAGGATCTTGTTGCGCGGCGAATAGAGCAGGTTGGCACGCGGCACATGGGTCGAACAGACCGGCTTGCACTTGCCGCAGCGCAGACAGTCCTTGATCGAGGTTGCGATCTGGCCGATGTCGCTCATTTCCATGATCAGCGACTCGGTGCCCAGCAGAGAGAAAGAGGGCGTGTAGGCACGCGACAGATCGCCGCCCGGCAGCAGCTTGCCGGCGTTGAAGTGGCCGTCCGGATCGACCCGCTGCTTGTAGTCGATGAAGGGCGCCAACTCTTCGGGCGTCAGGAATTCGAGCTTGGTGATGCCGATGCCGTGCTCGCCGGAAATGACGCCACCGAGCGAACGCGCCAGCGCCATGATGCGGGCCACCGCGGCATTGGCTTCCTGCAACATGCCGTAGTTGTCCGAGTTCACCGGAATGTTGGTGTGCACATTGCCGTCGCCGGCGTGCATGTGCAGCGCGACGAACACGCGGCCGCGCAGCACCTCCTTGCGGATCGTTTCGACGCGGTCGAGCACCGGGCGATACATCGCACCGTCGAAGATCTCGTCGAGCAGCGGCTTCAGCTCGCGCTTCCAAGACACGCGCACCGAATAGTCCTGCAGCCGGTGGAACAGGGTGGGCCGCTCGGCGCGGTTGAGCAGCGGGCCCATCTCCACGCCGATCGACATCAGCAGCGGTTCGGCGCGCGCCAGCGGCATGTCGAGGTTGTCCAGCAGCCACTGCCAGCGGCCGCGCACGGCGGCCACCTGCTGCAGCGCCTGGGTGCGGCGGTCGCCGATCAGTTCGTCGGTGTCGACGTTGGCATCGCCCGCGTGCAACGGCAGCTCGCCGCGCAGGAAATCGACCAGCGCGTCGCACAGGCGCAGCTTGCTGGCGATCGACAGTTCGATGTTGATGCGTTCGATGCCGTCGCAGTAGTCGCCCATGCGCGGCAGCGGGATGACCACGTCCTCGTTGATCTTGAACGCGTTGGTGTGACGGGCGATGGCGGCGGTGCGGGCGCGGTCCAGCCAGAAGGTCTTGCGCGACTCGGCCGACACGGCGATGAAGCCTTCGGCGCCGCGTTGATTGCACAGGCGCACGACTTCGGACGCAGCGGCCATCACCGTCGTTTCGTCGTCGCCGACGATGTCGCCGATCAGCACCATCTTGGGCCGGCCGTGACGGCGCGCCTTGGTGGCGTAGCCGACTGCGCGCACGTAGCGCTCGTCGAGATGTTCGAGGCCGGCAAGCAGCACGCGCGCGTTACCTGACTTGGGCAGGCCGTCGAGATAGTCCTTGATCTCGACGATGGCCGGTACCGCTTCGCGCACCTGGCCGAAGAATTCGAGGCAGACGGTACGGGTGACCGGCGGCAGCTTGTGCAGGATCCAGCGCGCGCTGGTGATCAGGCCATCACAGCCTTCCTTCTGCACGCCGGGCAGGCCGGCAAGGAACTTGTCGGTCACGTCCTTGCCCAGACCTTCCTTGCGGAAACGGGCGCCCGGCACTTCGAGCAGTTCGGCGGCGCCACACGGCGTGCGGCCGTCGGTCTCGAAGCGCTGGATGGAGAAGCGCACGACGGGCGCGTCGTGGATCTTGCCGAGGTTGTGGTCCAGCCGCGTGATTTCCATCGGCCAGCCGTCGGCGTCGACCATGCGCCAGCTCGCCAGATTGTCGAGCGCGGTGCCCCACAGCACGGCTTTCTTGCCGCCAGCGTTGGTGGCGATGTTGCCGCCGACACAGGAGGCGTCGGCCGAAGTCGGGTCACAGGCGAACACCAGGCCGGCGTTCTCGGCGGCGTCCATGACGCGGCGGGTCACCACGCCGGCACCCGTTCGTATCGTCGCGTACGGCTCCGACAGACCGGGCAGCACCATCGGTTCGACGGCGCCGAGATCGATCAGCTTTTCGGTATTGATGACCGCCGATTTCGCCGACAGCGGCACGGCGGAACCGGTGTAGCCGGTGCCGCCGCCGCGCGGCACGATGGTCAGGCCGAGCTCGATGCAGCCGCGCACCAGCGGCGCGATCTCGTCCTCGGTGTCCGGGTAGAGCACGACCAGCGGATATTCGACCCGCCAGTCGGTGGCGTCGGTCACGTGCGACACGCGGGCCAGACCGTCGAAGGCGATGTTGGCTTCGCGCGTGTGGCGGCCGAGCACCTTGCGGATGCGACTGCGCAGCTTGCGGGTTTCGCCGAAGCCGGCGGCGAAGGCGTCGACCGCGTTGCGGGCGGCAGCCAGCAGTTCACCCACCTTGCGGTCGCGTTCCTGCGTGGCGGCGTCGCTGCCGGGCTGACGACGCTGTTCGATCTCGCGCAACCGATGGCGCATCGCACCAACGAGCGCGTCCTGCCGCTTCGGGTTGTCGAGCAGGTCGTCTTCGAGATAGGGATTGCGCTGAACGACCCAGATGTCGCCCAGCACCTCGTAGAGCATGCGTGCCGAGCGGCCGGTCATGCGCTCATCGCGCAGACTGGACAGCGTGTCCCACATGCGGGCGCCGAGCAACCGGATGACGATTTCGCGGTCGGACAGCGAGGTGTAGTTGTACGGGATTTCGCGCAGTCGGGTAGGGTCGCGCGAAGCTTGCAAATCGATGAGCGCGGTAGCGGATTCCATCAACAAGCCATGAAGCGAATCGGAGCGGCATTATACGCCTGCTTCTTGTGCACTGCGCCACAATCGGCGCGAAGTGCGCCGGGGTGTTGTCCTTGCGACGCATCCGGCCTGGACCTTAACGGAAGAATCGATTGGATACCCTGACTCACGCACTGTCCGGCGCGCTGCTTGGCCGCTTCATGGCGCGCGCGCCGGCCGACGAACGCCAGCCCAAGATCTGGCAGACGGTGCTCGCCGGTGGTCTGGCCGCCACCTTTCCCGACCTCGATTTCGTGCTCGGCTACGTGTCCGAACTGGCCTATCTGCGCGGTCATCGCGGTGTCACGCACTCCTTCATCCTGCTGCCTTTGTGGGCGCTGCTGCTGGCATGGCTGATGCCGCGTCTGCTGCGCGCGCGCAGCGTCGGCTGGCAGCGCTTCTACGCAGTGGTCTGCGCCGGCATCGCCATCCACATCGTGGGCGACCTGATCACGCAGTTCGGCACCATGATCCTGGCGCCGTTCTCGGATCGCCGCTTCGGCTGGGGCACGACCTTCATCATCGACCTGCCGCTGACCGGGCTGCTGATTGCCGGCCTCGTGACGAGCGCGCTGTGGCGGCGCAGCCGGGTGCCGGCCGCGCTCGGGCTCGCGGCCGTCTGTGCGTGGATCGGCGTCGGCGCGGTTGGCAAGGCGGAAGCAATCGACGCCGCGCGACGCCATGCCGCAGAGCAGGGCATCGCCGCCGTCTCGATCGACGCGATTCCGCGCCCGGCCTCGCCTTTCAACTGGACGGCGGTGATTGACGACGGCGAGCGTTATCACATCGCGCACATCAACACGCGCCGCACCGAACTGCTGGAGGCGCGGCCCGACGACAACCTGATCCGCCGCTTCTCGGCCCACTACCGGCCGGTCGCGCTGGCTCAGTGGGAAGTGCGCGAACGCTTCGGCAACGGCGGCTACGGCGAGGTGCGTGACCAGGTGCGCGCCGTGTGGTCGGCGCCGGATTTCGCCTTCTTCCGCTGGTTCGCGATGTTCCCGGTGCTCGACAGCGTCGGCAGTGCAGGTGGAGGCGCCTGCGTCAGCTTCCGCGACCTGCGCTTCGAAACGCCGGGGCGCGACAGCCTGCCTTTCCGCTACGGCCTGTGCGAGAACGGCGGCGGATGGGCACTGGTCGAGCGGACCATGGCGGGCTGGCGCGCTCTGAGCGGTCGCTGACGAAAAAGGGCCGGGTCGGCGGTCCGCAGACCACCGACCCGGCCCTCATCGCTGCAGGGCAATCAGTACTTCACTGCCACCGTCAGCTGGAAGGCGCGCTCGGTACCCGGCACGGCGAAGCCGCCGTTCTCGTACAGCGCTTCGTAGTAGCGCTTGTTGAACACGTTGAGCACGTTCAGGCGGACGTCGTAGCGCGGCTGCTCGTAGGCCAGCATCAGATCGGTGCGGACGAAGCTCGGGGCACGGCCCTGAGCGATCGGCGCGCAGGCGTTGTAAGTCCACAGGCCGCTGTTGGCGTTTTGCGTTGCGGTGTCGCACTGACCGATGCCATACGCAAGACGCGAACCCTTGCCCTCGACGCCGACGCCGGCACGCCAGTTGGGCATGAAGCGATAGGTCGTCCACAGGTTGAACGTGAAGTCCGGCGTATTGCGGGGCGTGGCGCCGACGCTATACGGGTTGTACTTGCCGCGGTAGACCAGCCGGTTGGCATTTACGGCCTGGCCGACTGCGAAAGCGCCACCGGAAACCTGAGCGAAGGTGCCGAGCAACTCACCGTCGAACTGGTCGTCGATCTCTGCACGCATCAGTGCGATGCCACCGAACACATCCCACTGCGGCGTGATGCGGCCGGCTGCTTCGATTTCAAAACCGTCGGTGTGACGTTCCTTCGACAGCACGGCCGAGTTCGCCTGTTCAAGATCGGTGTTGCGCTCGTTGAACTTGGTTGCGCGGTACAGCGCTGTGCGCAGCGACAGAGCGCCGTCGAACAGTTCCCATTTCGTGCCCAGTTCGACCGTGCGGCTGCGCTCGGCGTCGTACTTGATATTGGCCGGCGATAGTTGATAAAGGTCGGCGGTCGGATTGAAAGAGTCGCTCCACGCGAGGTAGTAGGTCGACAGATCGGTCGGCTGGTACAGCAGGCCGCTGCGATAGCTCCACTCGTTGTACTTGAGATTGAAGTCCGTCGCCAAGCCGCTTGTCGAATTCAGAGTCTTGTAGTCGGCGTCCATCCGGTCGTGACGCAGGCCGAGCAGAAGCTTCCACTTGGGGATGAACTCGATCTGATCCTGTGCATAGAGACTGTACGAGTCACCTTCATAACCGGCCGGGCTGAAGCGCGCGCGGTTACCGTAGGCTGCGGGGACTGCGACGTCCGGATCCGGGTTGCCGACCGTGGTGGGCGGCGCCGTAACAGCGATAGATGTGTAGCTCCAGCGGTCTGCCTTCTCGCGCAGCAACTCGACACCGAACAGCGCTTCGTGCTTCATGCCAGCCAGTTCGAATTTTGTGGTCAGATCGCTCTGCAAAGTGGCCGTGTGTTCGCGGCCACCGCGAGCCTGGCGACCGCGGGTGATTACCGTGGCATCGGTGACGGTGGAGCTGTTGACGTTGGCCGGCAGTCGCGGCGCGACTGCCCACAGATCACGCTTGTAATCGGCAAATCGGGCAACGGTGCGCAGCTCGGTGTCCTGCGAGAAGCGGTGAGTCCAGATACCGGTGCTGATGTTGGTGTCGTTCTGCTCGTAGTCCGACGAAGTGCCGTAGAAGGCGCTGGCGGACACGTCCAACGGACGGCGGGTGACCTGGGTGCGCGTGATCGGCGTGGCGAGTGCGCGACTGATGAAGGGCACACCATAGTCCGGCACATTTCTCGTCGTGTAGTAGAGGTGGCCGATCGAGAATTCGTCCGAGGTGCCGATGCCCCAGCGCAGCGTCGGCGCGATGCCCTCGCGTTCAGATTCGACGCCGCGGCGCGAACTGCCGGCGTCGGTCTTCATCGCGCTGATGCGCAGCGCCGCGTTCTCGCCAACCACCTTATTCACATCGGCAGTGACGCGGCCGTAGTCGTAGCTGCCCACGGTGGCCGACACTTCGGTGCGGTCGACCAGACCCGGCTGCTTGCTCACCCGGTTGATCACGCCGCCGGCCTGACCGCGGCCGAACAGCATGGCGGCCGAGCCGCGCAGCACGTCGATCTGTTCGACATGGAAGGTTTCGCGGTTGTACTGGGCGACGTCGCGGATGCCGTCCAGATACAGGTCGCCGAAGGAATAGAAGCCGCGCAGCATGATGTTGTCGCCGATGCGGCCGCCTTCGCCCGAGTTGAAGGTGAGGCCCGCGACGTGGCGCAGTGCGTTCTTCATCGTGTCGGAGTTGCTGTCGAGCATGAGTTGCTCGGTCACCGTGGTGATCGCCTGCGGAATGTCCTTGGCCAGCTGCTTGGTCTTGGCCGAGGTAACGATGCCGGTCTGGTAGCCGCGGTTCGGAGAGTTCGGGCGGTCGTATTCGTCGCGCACCTTCACTTCCGGCAGCACCGGAACCGCGGTGTCGGTGGCGGGCTTCTGTTCTTCGGCGCCGGCGGTGGACGACAGGGCCATCAGCATGGCCGCGGCCAGTGTCAGCGGCTGCTGCGGGATCGAGCGTTTCATCAGTGCAAGTCCAGTAGGTTGATATCGGGGGCTGGACTGGCTTGCTGCGACGCAAAGAGGCTGGCTGGTCCGCTGCCCAGCGCGTGCGAGGAACACGACCATGGGCAAGTGCGGCGCAGTGTAAATGAGAACGGTTATTGGAAACAGGATGTTGCGGCGTCGCAACAATCGATTTGTGTGCGATCGAAATCCCGCGCGGGTAGGCGCTGAGCGCCGACTGCCTCTGTGAGGTCCCCTCGGGTAGAATGAAAACTGTTCTCAACATCTGAATCACCGGACATTGCAATGCCGACGCCTTCCGACGTGAAATCCCCGACACCCGGTTTGACCGCCGGCTTTGCCCTCAGCAGCGCCGCCGTCGGTGTGCCGATGACGGTGGTCGATGTGCGCGCCGATGCGCGTGCGCCCGAATGGGCGAGCCGGCTGCGTGAACTCGGGTTCATCACTGGCGAGCCTGTGCGTGTGCTGCGTCGGGGTCAGCCAGGCGGCGAACCGCTGGCGGTGCGGGTCGGCGTGTCGACCTTCGCGCTGCGCCGCGCCGAGGCCGACTGCGTACTTGTGCGAGCGGCCGATGGAGCGGCAGCGTGACGCAGACGGTGATCGATAGCAGCCGGCTCGGCCCGGCCCTGCTGGCGCTGGTGGGCAACCCGAATTGCGGCAAGACCGCGCTGTTCAACCTGCTCACCGGCAGCCGGCAGAAGGTGGCGAACTACGCCGGTGTGACGGTCGAACGGAAGGAGGGCGTCCTGCGCACGCCGTCCGGTCGCCGACTGGCGGTGCTCGATCTGCCCGGTACCTACAGCCTGACGCCGCATTCGCCGGACGAGCAGGTCACGTGTGATGTGCTGGCCGGGCGTCTGTCCGGCGAGCGTAGGCCCGATCTGATACTTGCGGTGGTCGATGCGACTCACCTGCCGCGCCAGCTCAGACTGGTGCTCGGTCTGATGCGCCAGGGCTTGCCGGTCGTGGTTGCGCTGAACATGACGGATCTGGCACGGGCGCGCGGCATACACGTCGACGCCGATGCGCTGTCGAAAGCGCTCGGTGTGCCGGTGGTGACCACGGTGGCGGTGAAGTCGGGCGGCGCCGACGCGCTGCTCGAACTGCTCGAGGACGTGCGACCGGGTGCCGCGCTGCCGGCGGCGGAGGCGGGCGACGTCGCTGACGACCACAGACGCGTGCGCGACATCCTCGCTTCGCTCGGGCTCGATACCGTTCAGGCGCACGCCTTCAGCGACCGCGCCGACCGCGTGCTGCTGCATCCGCTGGTCGGTCCGCTGCTGCTGTGCGCGCTGCTGTTCCTGATCTTCCAGGCGGTGTTCGCCTGGGCCGAGGCGCCGATGGGCTGGATAGAGGCGGCGACGGCCGCGATCGGCGAAGCGGTCGGAGCGGCGCTGCCGGACGGCCTGCTGCGCAGTCTGCTGGTTGATGGCATCGTCGCCGGTCTGGGGGGCGTGCTGGTGTTCCTGCCGCAGATCGTCATCCTGTTCTTCTTCATCCTGCTGCTCGAAGAATCAGGCTATCTGCCGCGCGCCGCCTTCCTGCTTGACCGGCTGATGGGCGGCGTCGGGCTGTCCGGCCGCTCCTTCATTCCGCTGCTGTCGAGTTTCGCCTGCGCGATACCGGGCATCATGGCGACGCGCACCATCCAGAATCCGCGTGACCGCTGGGTCACCATCATGATCGCGCCGCTGATGACCTGTTCGGCGCGACTGCCGGTGTATGCGCTGCTGATCGGCGCCTTCATCCCGTCGCGCACGGTTTTCGGCGGGCTGGAACTGCAGGGGCTGGTGCTGTTCGCGCTGTACGTGGCGGGCATCGTGTCGGCCATCGCCATCGCCTGGCTGCTCAAACGTTTCGGTGCGCGCGACCTGACGCAGACGCTGATGATGGAACTGCCCGACTATCACTGGCCATCGGTGCGCAATATCGCGATCGGCCTGTGGCAGCGGGTGCTCATCTTCCTGCGCCGGGTCGGCGGCATCATCCTCGCGCTGACCGTACTGCTGTGGTTCCTTGCCACTTTCCCGGCGCCGCCGCCCGGCGCCACCGGGCCGGCGATCGAGTACAGCTTTGCCGGCACGCTGGGCCGCTTCCTGCTGCCGCTGTTCGAACCGGTGGGTTTCAACTGGCAGATTGCGGTCGCGCTGGTGCCCGGCATGGCGGCGCGAGAAGTCGCCGTCAGCGCCCTTGGCACCGTCTACGCGCTGTCGGCAACTGCCGAGGACACGGCGCAGGCGCTGGCGCCGCTGATTTCGGCCAGCTGGGGGCTGCCGACCGCGCTGTCGCTGCTCGCCTGGTTCGTGTTCGCGCCGCAATGCCTGTCCACGCTGGCGACCGTGCGACGTGAAACCGGTGGCTGGCGGGCGCCGTTGCTGATGGCGGGCTATCTGTTCGGCCTGGCCTGGCTGGCCGCCTTCCTGACCTACCGCATCGCGACCGGAGTGAGCGGATGATCGTGCTGACCGATGTCGTCGCGCTGTGTGTCGTGGCGCTGGCCGCGCTGATGGTCGGACGGGCGTTGCGCCAGTGGTGGCGCGCCCTGCGCGCGCCGTCAGCCGGTTGCGGCGGATGCACCGGCTGCAGCCGGCCGTCCGCGTATCAGACGCGCCCGGACGGCGAGTCGAGCAGGTGCTGATAGACGTAGCTGCGCAGCAGTATCCAGCTCTGATTGTCCAGTTCGGCAAACTCGATGCCGCAGGCGATGCCGCCGTCAGCAAGGGAATGGGTGTTGCGCACCGTGCCTTCGCACTGCACTTCGATGTTGACGTAGTGCAGTGTCAGCGGCAGCGTGAAGCTCACCGTCTGACCCACTTCACCCGCCGCTGCGCTGCCGCGCAGTTCGGCACCGGTGGCGCTCAGATTGCTCACGCGCACAGCGGGAGCGTCCGCACCGTTCAGCTGCACCGCGATGTCGGTGCGCACGCGCTCGGCGCGCCGGATGCGACGGCTTGACACCGCGGACGGGAACTCGAGGTGCAGGTATTCGTAGGGGCTGACCGCACGCCTGAGTACGCGGCTGTTGAAACTGAAGGCCTTGCGTCCGGAGAAGGTGCGCACCAGCACGGTGTCGCCCTCGATCAGCGAGCCGCTCCAGTTCTTTTCGTCCGGCATGCTGACCAGCAGCGAACGGTCTTCGGTATAGCCGACCAGCCTGACGACGCGCGCGCCGCCGGTGATCTTGGTCGGTGGATCCAGCTGCATGCGGTCGCCCACCTTCAGGCCCATGCCAAGAAAGGTCGAGGTGCTGGATTCGATCGGATTGCTTGCCATCGGAGGATATCTGCCGTGTCGGGTGCCTGTCATGCCGCGCGCACTCGTGGTGCGCGAGCATCCGGGTTTACGGCGTGCCGATGGTCTCCTGAACCCCTCTCTACGCTTTTTTACCGATCAAGCCGGCTCGGCGATCAGCACGGTCCCGCCATCGTGCGCGTCATGCAGCAAGCGGCAACGCAAGCCGAAGGCCTGTGCCAGTTCGGGTGAGGCCAGGACGGCGGCGGGTGCGGCGTCGGCGCGGATGCGGCCGTCGGCCAGCAGCACCATGCGGTCGGCGTAGCGCGCGGCCAGATTCAGGTCATGCACGATGGCCAGCACCGCACAGCCTCGACGCTGGGCGAATTCGCGTGCGCAGGCCAGCGTGCGGTGCTGCCAGGCGATGTCGAGTGCAGCCACCGGCTCGTCGAGCAGCAGCGCGTGCGCGCCTTCGGGTGCCGCCCAGATCTGCGCCAGCGCGCGCGCAAGGTGCACGCGCGCCTGCTCGCCGCCGGACAGCGTGGCGCAGATGCGTGCCGCCATGCCATCGACGCCGGTCAACGCCATGGCGGCACGGGCGATCTGCCGGTCTTCCGCGCCCGGGTGGCCGCGGTGGTGCGGGAAGCGGCCGAGCTCGACCACCTGGGCGGCGGTGTACTCCAGGTCAGTGCGCTGGTGCTGGGCGTGCACGGCCCGCACCTTCGCCAGCGCGAGCGGCGGGATGTCCTGCAACACGGCGCCGGCACACAGCACGCCGCCGCGTGCGACGTCGATGTCGCCGGCCAGCGCGCGCAGCAGCGTGGTTTTGCCGGCGCCGTTCGGGCCGACCAGTGCCAGCAGTTCGCCTGGCTTGAGCGCCAGGGTCAGGTCGTCAAGCAGCACGCGACGGCCGGCGCGGACGGTCAGGTTGCGGGCGGCGAGCATGTCAGGTGCTTTCGTGTGCCGCGCGGCGGCGCAGCAGGGCGATGAAGAAGGGGGCGCCGAACAGTGCCGTCAGCACGCCTATCGGCAGTTCGGCCGGTGCTACCCAGGTACGGGCTGCGCTGTCGGCCAGCACGACCAGCGCGGCGCCGGTCAGCGCGCTGGCCGGCAGCAGTCGGGCATGTGCTGGACCGACCAGCCGACGAGCGAGGTGAGGGGCGATCAGCCCGATGAAGCCCAACGTGCCGGTCAGCGCCGTGGTGGCGCCGACCGCCAGCGCGATCAGCAGCACGCAGCTGCGGTTCAGGCGCGCGGTGGCCACACCGAGGTGTGCCGCCTGCGACTCGCCCAGCGACAGCGCGTCGAGTGGACCGGCCTGACGCAACAGCGCGCCCAGCGCCAGAGCGACCGCCAGAGACGCCGCGACCACGCTGGGCCAAGTCGCGCCGGCGAGGCTGCCCAGGGTCCAGAAGGTGAACTGCCGCACCTGCGCGTCGCTGCCCATGAACATGAGCAGACCAATGCCGGACATCGCCAGCGCATTGATGGCGATGCCCGACAGCAGCATCAGCGTGACCGAACTGCGGCCATTGCGGCGCGATGCCGCATAGACGACGGCGGTGGTCAGTGCGGCGCCAGCGAAGGCGGCCAGCGGCAGTGCCGAACTGGCCAGCCAGCCGCCCGCGCTCATTGCCCGTTCGCCGAGCACGACGACACAGGCGGCCGCGAGTGCTGCGCCGCTGCTGACGCCGACCAGTCCCGGGTCGGCCAGCGGATTGCGCATCAGGCCCTGCATCGCTGCTCCGGCGATACCCAGACCAGCGCCGGCGATCACGCCGAGCAGCACGCGCGGCAGGCGCAGCGTGCGCACCACCAGTTCGGCTTCGCTGCCGACGTCGGCACCGAACAGCGCGCCGAGCACCGCCGTTGGTGACAGACTGACTGCGCCGCTGCCCAGTGCGAGCACGACGACACAGAACAGCGCCAGCGCGAGCGCCGGCAGTGCCAGCGAAGCAGGTGCGCCTGCTGACAGCGTGAGTGCGCGCGTGTTCACGGCGCGCGCATCCGCCGCGCCAGCTCGCTCACCGCCTGCGGCAGACGCGGGCTGAAGCCCAGCATGCGCAGTGCGTCGAGGCTGACCAGCCGGTTCGCCCGCGCGGCCGGCAGCGCCGACAGACCCGGGCGGGCGAGGAAGGCCTTGGCGCCACCAGCGGCGGCAATGGCCTCGTCGGTTGTCACGATGACGTCGGGTGCGGCCGCCAGCGCCGCTTCAAGTGTCAGCGGCCGGTAACCGCGAAAGCGCCCGGCCATGACGTTCACGGCGCCGGCATAGCCCAGCATCGCGTCGGCCGCCGTGTCGTCGCCCGCCACCATCGGACTGCTGCCGCCGTGGTCGAGGATGAACAGCGCGCGCGGCCGGCCGGGCAGGGCGCCGACCTCGCGTTGAGCCTCCTTCCAGTCGCGATCGAAACGCTCGGCCAGCGCGCGACCGGCGTCGTCCATCGCCAGCGCGCCCGCTACCATGCGGATGGCGTTGCCGACCTGGGCCGCGCTGTGGTCCGGCGGCAGCTGGATCACCTGCACGCCAGCACCGCGCAGCTGCGTCAGCGCGACCGGCGGGCCGGCATCGGCGGTGGCGATCAGGTGGGTGGGCCGCATCGACAGCACGCCTTCGGCCGCCAGCGCACGCTGGTAACCCACCTTGGGCAGTGCCTGCGCGGAGGCCGGCCAGGTGCTGGTGGTGTCGGTGGCGACGATGCGGTCGGCCGCGCCCAGCGCGTGGACGATTTCGGTCACCGCGCCGCCCACCGTGACCAGCCGCTGCGCCGGTGCGGCGACGGCTGCACCGGCGGCGAACAGCAGCGCGGCCAGCGCGCCGCGGAGCAGTGGCCGCTTCATGCCGCCAGGCTGTCGGCGGTGCCGAGCTGGGCCACCAGCGCACGCCAGTCCTCGCGCTCCGGCTTGCCCGGTTTGCGCTCGCCGAAGAACAGCGCGATGGTCTCGCCGGCTGCGTCGAGCAGCTCGACCGAGGTGACGACGCCGTCAGCGGTCGGCTTGCGCACGATCCAGGTCTGGTCGACCAGATCCTGCCGCAGGTGCAGATTGAAGCCAGGGTCGAGCACATTGAGCCAGGGGCCCATCACTTCGATCCGGTGCACCGGGCCGGTGTGGATCTGGATCATGCCCGGGTTGCCGACGAAGCACATGACCGATACCCCATCGGCGGCCGCCACTTCGAGCAGCGAACGCGTCAGTCCGTTGTCGATCCGGTTGGCGTGACCCTCGGGCGCGATCTGCATGGCCTGGCGGCGCGATACCTTGTGCCGGCGCAGCAGCGGGAAGAAGTCGTGCGTGTCCTGCATGCCCAGCCAGTCGCGGCGGAAGGCGACGGCGTCGATGGCGTCGAGTGGCGTCTCGTCGTCGGCGGGCGCGCTGCGCGGTGCGACCTTTTCGCCGGCGCCCTGGTCGGCGGCGCCAAACTCGGCGACCAGCCGGTCCCAGGCCGCGAGATCGGTGCCGGCGCGCGAGAACACCTTGTGCACGGCATCGCCGTGCGCGTCATAGAACTGCAGGCTGCGCGACTCACCCTTCGGACCCTGTTCGGTCACTGCATAGCCGTATGCCCAGCGACCGTAGAAGATGCGCAGGTCGATGGCGCTGCCCAGCGCCAGACCGACCTTGGCGTCGCCGGACATCTGCTCGAAGCAGCCGGTCTTTTCATGGACGGCGGCTTCGTTGCGCGTCAGCGCCATGACCTCGCCCAGTTCGGGCATGCGGCGGAACAGCGTGTCGAAGGGTGCGCTCAGGCGCACGGCGTCGCGGCCGACGCCGCTGGCAATCGCCTCGCCCTCGCTGATGCCGAGGGCTGCGGCGGCATCGCGATTGCGCAGGCGGCGCTCCGCCTTCAGCGCGTGGAAGGTGTGATAGAGGCTCTCGGGATCGGTGTGCGGAGTCATTGCGGTCTCCCGGTATCAGGCGCGACGACGCGACAGGGCGCCGAGCAGGCCCAGACCGGCAGCCAGCGACATCCAGGTCGTCGGTTCCGGCACCGGCTGCGCAAGTACCGCGAGCTGGTCGAGGCTGAGGTGGGCTTCCGAGCTGGTGAAGCTGAACTGCAGCGACAGCGGATCGGTGACCGTCCAGCTCCAGTAGGCCTCTTCTTCGCTGCCACCGAAGCCGCCGAGCGCGGCGCTGTAACTGACCACCTTGTTCGCGGCGATGCCATTGAGCGTGGCGACGGTGTCGGCCGCAGTGCCCTGGGTCGCAATGCGCAGCCACACATTCCAGGTACCGCTCTGCGCGACGTCGAGATCCACCAGGAAGGACGCTGCGCCGGCGGCGCTGTAAAGATTTCCGCTGCCGGTCAGGAAGCTGCCGGCGCCCGGGTTGAGCTGGCTCACGCTGCCGCTGCCGGCGATGTCGGGCGTGGCGTCGGTGGTGAAGCTGTCGAACACGTTCCACTCGGCATAGACGCTGCCGCTGGCCCACGGCGTGGCGGCGGAACTGCCGTTGCCGTCATGACCGGCGAGCGGGGTATCCCAGCTGGCGCTGGTGGCGAAGGCGGCGGTGGAGGACAGGGCGCAGAGGGCGCCAGCGGACAGCAGAAGGCGGAAAGACATGATGGACCTCGTTCTGAGCCATCCATCCCTTCCCCGCGAAGGCGATCGATCAGGCAGTTTCTGTGATTTGAAAACCTGCTCCGCGGCCCCGCGCCGCCGGAGTGTGCTGCGTCGCGCCGGCCTCAGCCGGGCGCGAAATCGATGACGTAGCGATACTGCTTGCCGCAGTCGATGATGACTTCCTTCTGCCCGCGCTTGAGCAGGCGGACCTCGACGCTCAGCGAGCCAAAGCCGTCGTGCCGGATCAGGTCGTCCAGCAGGGCGGACAGGCGCACCTTCAATGCTTCGGTCGGTTCGTTGCCGGAGGCGGACATGGATGCTTGCGGTCTGGCCGCGGACGGTCGATTTCTTTAAATGATAATGATTCGCAGTATGGTGTCAAGCCTCAGGCATGACGAAAGCGCTGCGCAGCAACGCGTCGTTTGCAGGCGAGAGGGAGGGAGATGAACGCGAGGGGCCTGGAGTCGGCCGCCAGTGAGGAGAGGGGCGGCATTGCGCCGCCCCGGTGCAGATCAGTTGCCGACCTTGCGCAGAACGAAGCGGCTGGCCAGCCCGGTGGCGTCACCGCGATCTTCCAGCACGTCGAGCAGCAGGGCGCCTGTGCCGAGTTGATCGAGTGCCGACGGTGCGATCCAGTACTCGCAGCCCGCCACCTCGCCCAGCTTGACGTCATGATCGTCGACCGGCAGCGAGCCAACCGGGCGGCAGCGCGGCTGCAGCACGTCACCGCTCGCATCGTGCAGGAACATCAGCGGCCCGTAGCGTGCTGACAGCCGGATGATAAGCATGACGGCATCGACGCTGGCCGCCAGCGCGGGAAGTTCGGACGGGTCGGGCATGAGGCCGAGGCAGTAGGGGTCGGATGGGTGTGGCATGGTGCGGTCATTCAATGGGAGTGGTGGCCCGTCCGCTGCTGCGCGTCGGCATGCAGCGCCGCGTTCCGGGCGGGGCGTGCCGGCGCGCAGTCTTCGACAGCTGTAGAGCGGCCATGCTGGCAGACATCGGGCGTAACTCCTGTGCGGAAAGACAGGATGGGCGGGGCGCCCCTCGCCGGGGCGTCGCGAAAACAGGCCGTTCCAGCAAGAGCCGAGCCAAGTGCGGTGAACGGCGTTGGAGCATGATTAGGAATGGTTTTTTCCCGCAGGGCGTGCATTCAAACGCAGTGATGTGTCCAGTTACGGTGCATGACGGTGTTCATGCGTGCAACGCATGTTTCATTTGCATGTCATTGATTGGGCGCGGAAATCCAGTACAGGAGCGCATTCTTGCAGTACCGCACCGTTCTCAACATATGAAATATTGTTCAGAACCTCATCGTCACTGACAGCTTGGCCGTCCGACCCGGCGCCTGTATGCCCACCGCGCCGGCGAAGCCATCCTGCAGACAGTAGGTTTCGTTAGTGAGGTTGTCGAGATTGAAGCGCAGTTGTGTGTCACGCGTCATCTGCCAGCTGGCGAACAGGTCGTACAGGCGTACGCCGTACTGCGTGCCGATGGTACCGACGCCGGGCACGACCAGCGTGCCGGGGCGCGAACAGACGGTGGCAACGGTGCCGGTGGCTGCCCGGCGGTCAGCGATGTCGCGCATGCGCACGCCGGCTTCGACCCGCCCGTCGAAACCGCGCACGCCGGCACTGATGCTGAGCGTGTCGCCCGGCACGCCATAGAGCGCGTAGTCGGTACCGGCGACCGCGTTGGTGATGCGGCCGTCGATCTGCGACCAGGACAGTGACGAGAAGGCGTGCAGTCCGTCGTAACTGATTTCGAGTTCGGTGCCCTTGCGCCGCTCCTTGCCTGGCTGGCCGATTTCGCCGCCGATATTGCTCAAGGACGTGAGCAGATGGCGGGTGTGGATGTCGTAGTAGGTGACCCGCGCCTGCCAGCGGCCGTCGCGCGGTGAGGCCGGCTGCGGCATCCAGGCCAGCGTCAGTTCGTGGTTCGACGATTCCTGTGGCCGGTACAGCGCGCCGCAGATTTCGTTGTCGGGGGCGAGGTCGAGTGCAGGATCGTAGGTCTGACCGTAGCCAGAGGGGTCGTACAGCGGTTCAGGGTAGAGCACCGGGTTGCCGGGCAAGGCCCAGCCGGCGCTTTTTGCACAGCGACTGGCGAAACTGCCGCGTGCGAAGTACTCATCGACCAGCGGCGGGCGGAACGCTTCGTGGTAGCGCACGGTGGCCGACCAGTCGCTGCGCGGGATGCGCCAGGTGAGTGCCGCAGCTGGCGACAGCTTGACGAAACGGATGTCCGGCGACTGTCCGGCGGCAATCATGTTGGTGCGCGTCTGACCCTCGGCGCTGACGTGATAGCGGTCGAGCCGCGCGCCCGGCGTAAAGGTGAAGGCGCCGAGCGTGAAGGCGTTCTCGACGATCAGTGCATCCGACACCTTGTCGCCCGGCGGTTGCGCCTCGTTGAAGCCGTTCGGGTAGACCTGCTGGTTGGTCAGCGCGCGCGAGGTGACGCGCGAAATGTCGCGGCTGTTGCGTATGCCTTGGTAGCCCACGCTGAGTACGCCCTGCAGTTCGCCGATTGCATAACGCGTGTCATTGAACACTTCGGCGGTCCAGATCGAGTATCGCCACGCGTCGTCGCAGCGGTCGATGCGGAAAGCCGCCGGAAAGGCGGTCGATGGCGATACGCAGATGCGGCTCTGCGTAATGCGGTGTACGTCGTCCAGGTCGGTCGTTTCGTAGGCGAGGGTGCCGCGCAGCGCGATCCACGAGTCGGCTGGCGCGTAATTCACGCGCAGATTGGTGGTGGTGTCCTCGATGCTGCGTTCGACCACGCCGAACTGGCCCGCACTGCCTGCGGTCGCGTCATAGGGCGCGCGCTCGGGGCCGCCGGTGTAGTGGGTCTGGCTCAGTTCCAGCGTCAGGTCATCGCTGGCGTAGAAGGTGGCCTTGGCGAAGCGGCTTTCCGAATGGACGGCAGTCAGGTCGAGCCGGCTGCGGTCGGGCAGGCGAATGTCGTCGGAGTCGCGCCGGGCGATCGACACGACCAGATCGAGATAGCCGTTCGGCCGACCGTACACCGTCACCATGCGCAGCCGTTCGCTGCTGTTCGCGTTGTAGCCGTACTTGATCTGGCTGCCGAAGCGTTCTCCCGGTCGCAGGTAGTCGGCGGCGGATTTGGTGGTGGCCGAGATGGTGCCGCCGAGCGCGCCGGAACCGGACTTCAGCGATGGCCCGCGCTCGATCTCGATGGCCTTCAGCAGTTCGGGTTCGATGAACACGCCGCTGCCGAAGCGGTACTTCTCGAAGCCCTTGACCGCGCCGTCGATCTTGAACAGCACGTCTTCGTTGTCGGAGAAGCCGCGCAGATTGAATTTCATGCCGCTGGCGCGTGGGCCGCCGTCGACTGCGACACCCGGCACGTCCTTCAGCAGGTCGAATATCGTGCCGGCCTGGCGGCGCTCGATCGCCTCGGGTCCTATCGTCGTGACCGGCCGATCGGGAGTCAGTTCGACCGCGGGCGGACGGATGGCCTCGCGCGAGTCGCGCACCTCGACTTCCGGCAGCGTGACGACGTCCTCCTCGGACAGCGCATCGTCCTGCGCGGCGCACGCGAGCGGCCACATCAGCGCCAGCAGCAGCCGCGGACGCAGGGGAATTCGATGTTTCAAGATGTCGTGACAGTCTGGATGGGCGAACGCAAGCGGGCGGCACCCGCGAGGGCACCGCCCGCATGCAGCGAAACGGACTCAGTGCTGACGCGTGCGCCGGCGGGCGACCAGCGTGATCACCGCCATGCCACCGAGCAGCAGCGCGGCGGTCTGCGGTTCCGGCACCGGTGCGGCCACCAGTTGGTCGACCTGGAAGGCGAGCGACTGTGCGTGGTTGTCGGTGGCGAAGGTGATGCGGAAGCTGTCTACCGGCACCGTGACGCCGAGGCTGGCCAGGTTCCAGGTGAAGGTGAGGTGGTTGGGGTTGTTCGGGTCGGAGGCGACGAATTCACCGGTGAAGAAATCGGTGTAGCCCAGGTTCTCGCTCGCCTGCGAGCTGGAGAGCAGGAACTGCTCGCCGCCGTTGAAGCTGAGGCGCGGCAGGTTGTTCTCCGCCAGCACGCCGTAGATGCCGTTGCTGCCGGTGCTCACGTTGATATAGGTCTGGAACACGATGCTGGTCAGGCCGTCGACCGCGTCGCTGACCGCCATTTCGAAGGTCGAGCCGTTGCCGGCGAACTGGTACAGGCCGGAGGAGGCCGGGTAGGCGCCGCCGGACGTACGCCGGAGGATGGCGCCGCCTTCGGTTTCGCTGTTCGACGCGATGCCAGCCGCCAGTTGCGTGGCGGTGATGCGGGCGGCGGTCAGGTTGTTGAAACCGTCTGTGGCGACCGAAGCTTCGATGTCGTCGAAGGCGCTGTGGGTGGTGTTCGCGTAGGCGGAACCGGCGAGTGCGAAGCAGGCGGCCGCGAGCAGCGGCGTCGCGAACGGACGCAGGCGATGGTGGATCATGGGTGACCTCTCTCGATGAACGGACGATGGGGTGCGCGGCCTGAAAACAGGCCTCGCGTACAGGACGCCACATCGCAAGAGGGGCGCCGGGGGCTATGCGGGCAGGTCATGAATGCTCCGTGCTTTGCATGACTGGCTGGCCGCGACCGCCGGCTGGCTGGCAGTTGGGCCGGCCCGAAGGCCGGCAGGGAATCCGCGCGTCAGACGCGCAGGGCGTAGAACTCGACCACCTTCTGTGCTTCGAACGCGAAAGGCGTGGCGTCACCCGGCGGCAGGTGGGCCAGACGCAGGCTCAGCGCCGATTCGTCGAAGGCGATCCATTCGGCACGTTCCAGCGCCGGCGTCTGCAGTGCATCGACCACGCTCTGCACCTTGCGGCCCTTGTCGGTCAGCGTGATGGTGTCGCCGACGCGCACACGGATCGACGGGATGTTCACGCGCCTGCCGTTGAGCAGCACGTGACGGTGACGGACCAGCTGGCGAGCGGCCGGAATGGTCGGCGCCAGACCGCCGCGGAACACGATGTTGTCGAGGCGGCGTTCCAGCAGTTCGACCAGCTTTTCGCCGGTCGGCAGCTTGGAGCGCTCGGCTTCCTTGAACACGGCGCGCAACTGGGTTTCGGTCAGGCCGTAGTTGTAGCGCAGCTTCTGCTTTTCCATCAGCTGGGCGCCGAATTCCGACTTGCGGCGGTTCGGGCGGTTGCCGTGCTGGCCCGGCGGCGCAGTGCGGTTTTCGGCCGTCTTGCGGGTGAGGCCGGGGAGGTCGGTGCCGAGTGCGCGCAGCACGCGCAGGCGGGGGCCGGTGTAGCGGGACATGGATGCTCCGGGGCAGGGGTTTCAGTGCGCGGCACGCACGGCCAGGTCACCGACCGTGTGCAGCGTCCAGCGGTTGATCAGGGCGCCACAGACCTCGCGCATCAGCGGGTCGGCACGTTCGTCGTCAGCCACCACTTCGAGGTGGCGGATCACCATCTGCGCCACCTCCGGGCAGGGCCGTTCGGCGAAGCGGGTCATCACGAACAGCGTGGCGGCGGCGAGCGTGCTCGGGCTGGCTTCGCCGGCGTGCTGGTGTTCCGGGGTCATGGTGCATCCTCCGTCTGGGCGGCGCCTGGGCTTCTTGGCGCGGGTGCCGCGGGTGCTGTCGGGGAAGCTGGCGGGTGTCTGCGGGGACCTGCTGTGCAGACGGTGGCTGGCGCGCGTTCTCTTTTGTGATGAGAACGATTCGCATTACATCATCGGTGCAGAGGGCTGTCAAGCGTCGTCCGCGGACAGATACAAAGAAAAACGGCCACCCCGCGGGGTGGCCGTTTTGTCGTGCGGACGGTGCTGTTCTACTTCGCCGCGGACGGATCGGTGACGAAACCGATGCGGGTGAGGCCGAGGCGGGCCGCCTCGCTCATCACGTGCGCCACCGAACGGTAGGGCACGTTCTGGTCGGCGCGCAGCTGGATCTCGGCGTTCTTGTCCTTCGCGGCGGCCTCCTGCAGCTTGGCCTTCAGCGTATCGGTGTCGATCTTCTCGCCGGCCCAGTAGAGCTGCTCGTCGGGGCCGATGGCGATCTGGATGTTTTCCGGCGGCAGCGTGTTGGCGCTGGTCGATTCCTTGGGCAGGTCGACCTTGACCGCGTGCGTCAGCAGCGGTGCGGTCACCATGAAGATGATGAGCAACACCAGCATCACGTCGATCAGCGGAATCATGTTGATTTCCGCCATCGGTCCGTCGTCGTCCTGCTCGAAACTTGCAAAGGCCATGTCCGGGCTCCCGATCAGTGCGTGTTGCGCGCGGCCTCGCGGCCGCGTTCGACCAGCGACAGCACGCGGTCACCGGTGGCCTTCGGATCGTTCGAGCCGCTGTCCTTGACGCCGGTCGACAGCATGACGAACACGTCGTGCGCGAAGCTGTTCAATTCGGCCATCACGTTGCGCGTCGAGCGGGCGAAGAAGTTGAACGCAAGTGCTGCCGGGATGGCGGTCGCCAGACCGATGGCGGTCATGATCAGCGCCTCGCCGACCGGGCCCGCCACCTTGTCCAGCGTGCCCTGACCCGACATGCCGATGGCCAGCAGTGCGTGGTAGATGCCCCACACGGTGCCGAGCAGACCGATGAAGGGCGCGCTGGAGGCGACCGAGGCGAGGAAGGTCTGGCCGTACTCCATGCGGCTGCGATCGCGTTCGATCGAGCGCTTCAGCGCGCGGGTCAGGAATTCGTCGGCGCTGCCGGTGGCGATCAGGCCACGCGTACCGGCATTGCCGCTGCGCAGGGTTTCGACCGCGCTGAAACCTTCGTGCACGAGGTGGGAGAACGGGTCGGTCACGCCGTGCGAACGCATGTCGCGCGCCACGTCTTCCAGCGACGAGGCGTTCCAGAAGCGGTCGAGGAAGGTGCCGCTGGCGCGTCGCTGGCGGAAGGCCACGATGCCCTTGAGCACGATGAGGAACCAGGTGCCGATGGAGGCCAGCACCATCAGCACGAGGATGGTGGTTGCGACACCGTCTGCATTCGACAGAAAGTGCGCAAAGCCGAGGGACTCATTCATTCAAATTTCTCCTGATGGAAGCCTGATGCAAAAGTTGGCCGCCGCGCAGTGTACGCCTGACGCGGACGGGAACAAATCACGAGTTGAGACCGAAGTCGATCGGTATGTCGGCCAGGCCGGCAACCGGTTCTTCGCCGCGCCGGGCGGGAACGAACTTCCACTTGCGCACCGCCTCGAGCGCCGCTTCGTCCAGACGCGGGAAACCGCTGGACTTGCGCACCTCGACATTGGTCGGCAGACCATTCACGTCGACCATCACGCGCAGCATCACGCGACCGGCTTCGCCGAGGCGCTTGGACATCGCCGGATAGGCCGGGCGCGGGTTCTGCAGATAGGCCACGTTGAATTTCGGCGGGGTGACCGGCGGCGGCGCGACCACCGGTGCCGCGGTGACCGGCGCGGGCGAGGGCTCTGCGACCGGCGGCGCGTCTATCGCGACCGGTTCCGGCGGCGCCGGCGGTTGCGGTGCAACGGTGGCGGTTGTCGGCGCGTCGGCGGCCGCCGCGATCTGCGGCAGCGGCTGTTCCTTGCGCACCGGTTTGACCGGTTTCACCACCGGCTTGGGCGGCTCTGGCTCGACCCGTTTCTCCTCCTTCGGCGGTTCCGGCGGCGCCATCGGCAGCGGTTCAGGGGCGATCAGCGTGGCCTGCATGATCATCGGCGGCGCCTCCAGCACCGTCGGGTTGTGCGCGATCCACATCAGCGCGGCGGCGTGCAGCAGCACCGCGCCGGCGAGCGACATGCCACGCAGCGGCAGACCGGCTGACGGCGTGCCTGAGACCGCCTCGCGACGGAGGACGCGACTGGCGGGGCGTGCCAGCGTGCCACCCGGGGACTGCACGAAGGAGGCTTCGGATGGAACGAATGCGGCGCTGCTCATCGGGCCGCTCCGACGGAGGGGTGGGTCGTGAAGTCGTGCATCGATCGTCGGCGTTCTGTGAGTTCAGGAATGCGGTGTGCCGGCCCGCGGAGGCGCGGGCTGGGCGGATGCTGCGGGGGCGGCCGTGAGCTGATCGAACAGTCGGGTTGCCGGGAAGGCGGTCAGCAGCCACAGCGCGGCAACACTGAGCAGTGCCGACAGTGCGCTGCGCAGCAACGGTGTGCGCGGCGTTGCGGGTTCGGCGTGGCGGCTGTTCATGGCGATTGTACGGACTGCGCCCGGGAGGAACCGACCCGTCGCGGACGGGCCGGCATGGCAGTTCCGCAGGGAAACCGCCGCGTGCGTCAGCTGCCGAGTTCTCCCATTGCGGACTGCGTGTAGTTCTGCAGCCCCATCTTGTCTATCAGGTCCAGCTGGGTTTCCAGCCAGTCGATGTGTTCCTCGGTGTCGGCGAGGATCTTGCGGAACAGGTCGCGCGAAACGTAATCGCCTGCGCTTTCGCTACAGGAGATCGCGTCCTTCAGCGTCGCGTGCGACTGCTGTTCGATCTTCAGATCGGCGCCGAGCATTTCCGGCACGTTCTCGCCGATCAGCAACTTGTGCAGATCCTGCAGATTGGGCAGGCCTTCCAGCAGCAGGATGCGTTCGATCAGCATGTCCGCATGCTTCATTTCCTCGATCGACTCGTGATACTCGTGGTCGCCGAGCTTGGTCAGGCCCCAGTTCCGGTACATGCGCGCATGCAGGAAGTATTGGTTGATCGCGGTCAGTTCGTTGACCAGCTGCTTGTTCAGGTACTGCAGAACCTTCTTGTCGCCTTTCATGAGACTTCTCCTGGTCAGGCGGTGCCACAACGGTGACGCCAGACCGAATTCTAGGCCGTCGCAAGGCGAGTGCGGCGACCTGTTTATGCGAGGTATTAGGCCGCGGCGGCTTCTGCGTGTGCCCGGTGAATACGGATCGGCTGCAGTTCGGCGCGAGCGGCGTCAATCACTTCCTTGGCGGCGCGCACGCAACGCCCGCAGTCGCGGCAGCAGCCCAGCTGGCCGGCGACGTCACGCACGGTGCGGCATCCGGTATGCACTGCGGCCTTGATGTCCCGGTCGGTCACCGGTTCGCACAAGCAGATGTACATGGCTCTATTTGGTCAGGATGAGTTTTCCGTTGCGCGTCAGCCGCAGCGAGTAGAGCTCGCCGCCGTGATTGATCGCGACCTGTTTGCGTCCGCCCAGCAACTGGCTCGAATCGAGCGCAGGCGGCGTCGGAGCAGCGGCGCTCTGCGGTGCCGGTTGCGGAGCCTGCGACGGGGGAGCGGATTGAGTCATTCGCCAATGGGCATAGAAATGAGAATGGTTCGTATTAGTACAGAAGCGAGAGGCGGTGTCAAGCGCGGCATGCGCGCTTCCCGCACCTCGAAGTGCAACGATCGGTGACGCCCGCCCCTACAATCGCGGAATGGACAGAAACGCCCCCGATCACACGCCGGCCGACGCACCGTTCTGCCCGGTTCATCACCCGGACTTCATTCCCCATCCGGACCATGCCGAACAGGCGGTCAGCCGTGTGCTTTGGCTGAGCGCCCTGGCCATGGTTGCCGAGATCGTTACTGGCTACCTGTCGGGCTCGATGGCGTTGCTGGCCGACGGCTGGCACATGGGGACCCATGTGGCGGCGATGGCGATCAGTGCATTCGCCTACACCTATATGCGCGCGCACCGCGGCAGCGCCCGTTACAGCTTCGGACCGGGCAAGGTGTCCTACCTTGCCGGCTACTCGTCCAGTCTGCTGCTGGCGGGGGCGGCGCTGTTCATGATCGTCGAGTCGGTGGCGCGGCTGCGCGCGCCGCACGCGATCCACTACGACGAAGCGCTGCTGGTGGCACTGGTCGGTCTGGCGGTCAACCTGATCAGCGCCTGGCTGCTGCACGACAAGGGCGGGCATGCGCACCATGGCCATGCTCACAGTCACGATCACGCTGACCACCACGCCCATCATCAGGGCGGGCACGACGACCACAATCTTCGCGCCGCCTATCTGCACGTGCTGGCCGATGCGCTCACCTCGATCGCGGCGATCGCCGCGCTGGTGGCAGGCAAGTGGGCCGGCATGGACTGGCTGGATCCGCTGGTTGCGGCGCTGGGTGGACTGCTCATCCTGCGCTGGGCCTGGCATCTGGCGCGCGACAGTGCCACCGTGCTGCTGGACCGCCAGGTCGAAGGCAGCGTGTTCGACGCCGTGCTCGGTCATGTCGATGACTGGGGCGGTCGGCCGCTGGACGTCCACCTGTGGCTGCTGGCGCCCGGACGTCACGCGCTGGCGCTTACCGTGGCGGCGTCGCCGCGGCTTGACCCCGAGGTGCTGCGCGCGCGTCTTGCCGGCGAGAAGACGCTGGCGCACGTGACGCTTGACCTGAGGGTGATCGACGACGCTTCTGGTGCGGCGCAACAATCGCTATAATCGCGGGCTTTTCACAAGGAGCGAGACATGGGTCTGGAACGAGTTCCGTCGGGCAAGGATCTGCCCAACGATTTCAACGTTGTGATCGAAATCCCGATGCATTCGGACCCGGTCAAGTACGAAGTGGACAAGGAGTCGGGCGCCGTCTTCGTCGATCGCTTCATGTCGACCGCCATGCACTACCCGTGCAACTACGGCTACATCCCGCACACCATCGCCGGCGACGGTGACCCGGTCGATGTGCTGGTGATGTCGCAGTTCGCGCTGCCGCCGGGCGTGGTCGTGCGCTGCCGCCCGATCGGCATGCTGAAGATGGTCGATGAGGCCGGTGAGGATGCGAAGCTGCTGGCCGTGCCGGTGGACAAGCTCACCCCGATGTACCGCTCGGTGCAGAGCCCGCGCGACCTGCCGCAGATCCTGCTGGACCAGATTTCGCACTTCTTCGAGCACTACAAGGATCTCGAGCCGGGCAAGTTCGTCAAGGTGCAGGGCTGGGGCGACATCGAAGACGCCAAGAAGGAAATCATGGCGGGCGTCGAGCGTTACCAGCAGGCCGAAGAAAAGCCGAACTACTGAGTGCTGTCCGTCGCCCCGCCGCCTGTGCGGTAGGGCGTGCGTTCCTCAAGTTCGTTGATGTGCAGTGCGATGCCGGCGCGCTCCCGTTCGAGGTAGCGCGCCACCGCATCGGAAAAGTCCTCGTCGCGCAGCCAGTGTGCCGACCAGGTGCGTACCGGCGTGAAACCGCGCGCCATCTTGTGCTCGCCCTGGGCACCCCCCTCGAAAGCCTGCAGGCTTCGCTCGATCGCGTATTCGATGCCTTGGTGATAACAGGCTTCGAAATGCAGGCAGGGTATGTATTCCATCTCCCCCCAGTAGCGCCCATACAGCCGCCTGTCGTCGCGCAGGTTCAGCGCACAGGCGACGTCCTGCCCGTCACGCGAAGCGATCACCAGCATCAGTGATTGTGGTGTGCGTTCGCGCAGCAGTTCGAAAAAGCGTGCATTCAGATAGGGGCGCTGGCCGCGCACGCGGTAGGTGTTGCAGTAACAGGCGACGAACAGGGCCAGTTCCGCGTCGCTGATGTCGGCGCCGTCGATACGCCGCAGCGTTACGCCGGCGTCGCGCACGCGTCGCCGCTCCTGGCGGATCTTCTTGCGCTTGTCGGCACTCAGCGTGGCGAGGAATTCTTCATGGCTCCGATACCCGGCGTTATGCCAGTGGAACTGCACCGATTCGCGCAGCATCAGGGCCGAGTTGTCGATCGCGGCCAGGGCGGCGGCGTCCGGAAACAGCAGGTGCGCAGACGACACGCCGAGCGAGCGCGCGTGCGTGAGCCAGGCGTCGAGCAGCACGGCGCGCGCCGCGTCGTCACTCGCCAGCAGACGCGGGCCGGGCACCGGGGTGAAGGGCACGGCGCACAGCAGCTTGGGGTAGTACGCGCGTCCGCTGCGTTCCAGCGCCTCCGCCCAAGCCCAGTCGAACACGTATTCGCCGTAGCTGTGCGACTTCAGATAGCCGGGCAGGGCGGCGACCAGGCGCTCGCCGTCGTACAGCGCGAGATGATCAGGCTGCCAGCCGCTCTCAGGCGACACGCAGCCGGACGTCTCGAAGGCGTCGAGCAGCGCGTGCGAAAGCGTCGCGTGACCGCTGGTCAGCGCGTCCCACTGCGCAGCGTCGATGGCCGCCATCGACGCATGCCGCTCGACGCGCAGGCTGTCGCGCTTCATGCCGGCGATCAGTCGTACTTGATGTACTTGAAGCGCGGGTCGTCCGGAGTGCCTGCCAGCGCGCTGCCTTCTTCCGCGCCCGGTTGCCACATGATCACGTCCTCGATCTTCTTCGCCAGCTGGAAGTCGCGCTCGGTCACGCCCTTGGCCTCGTGATTCATCAGCTTGACGATCACGAAAGCGTAGGACACCGCGAGATCAGGATGATGGAAGGCCGCCTCGGCGAGGTGGCCGACCGTGTTCACCACCATCAGCGTGCCCTTCCAGCCGCTGGTCTTGTACTTGCGGCGGATCCAGCCGTCCTCGTAATACCACTTCGGCAGTTCGGCCTTCAGGCGGGCATCGATTTCCTCCGGCGTGAAGGCTTCGTTCGGGCCGGCTTTTCTCCACTGCGACATATCGGTCTCCTTGAGTAACGCCACTCCGACCACTGCAAGCTGCATGCGTTGCGTAAGCCGGAATGAAAAAACGCGCTGCATGCACCAGACGAGCCGGGCCGTGCAGCGCGCGCGGGATTCATGCCGGAGCCTGCGGCTCCGGCGATCGCTCAGGACGCGAAGTTCGCGGCGGCGAAGTCCCAGTTCGCCAGGCTGGCGAGGAAGGTGTCGACGAAATCCGGGCGACGGTTGCGGTAGTCGATGTAGTAGGCGTGCTCCCACACGTCGATGGTCAGCAGCGGCTTGGCGTCGGAGGTCAGCGGGGTGCCGGCGCCGGTGGTGTTCACGATGTCCAGCGTACCGTCAGCCTTCTTGACCAGCCAGGTCCAGCCTGAGCCGAAGTTGCCGACGGCCGAGGTCTTGAAGGCCTTCTTGAACTCGTCGAAGCTGCCCCACTTGGCGTCGATCGCGGCCGCCAGTGCGCCGCTCGGTGCGCCGCCGCCGGCGGGCTTCATGCTGTTCCAGAAGAAGGTGTGGTTCCAGATCTGGGCCGAGTTGTTGAACACGCCGCCAGCCGGGGCCTTCTTGACGATGGCCTCGAGGTCGAGGTTCTCGAACTCGGTGCCCTTGATCAGGTTGTTCAGGTTGGTGGCGTAAGCCTGATGGTGCTTGCCGTAGTGAAATTCCAGCGTTTCACGCGAAATGTGCGGTGCCAGTGCGTCGAGCGCGTAGGGCAGCGGAGGCAGGGTGTGTTCCATGTTTTTTCTCCCAGTCGGTCGGTTCAAAGCCAAGTCCATGAGTGTATGGCCGGCCATCGGTCAGCACAAGGCAAGTCAGTCGGCGGCGCCGGAATCCGGGTATGAATGACTGACTTCGACGTCCGCGTGGCCGCGAGCAAAGTCTATGCGCAGTGGCTGCCTGTGCATCAGCGTGGCTGCGTCCCGGACGATGCGGCCCTCGGTGTCGCGCACGATGGAGTAGCCGCGTGACAGCACTGCGGTCGGATCGAGCTGAGCGAGTTGCGTCGTACCGAGGTGCGCGCGCTGGCGGGCGTGATCCAGACGGGCGTGCATGGCGTGGCGCAGCTGTTCTGCCAGCCGCGACAGGGTGGCCTGTCGCATCGCCTGCGTCGGGCGTGCGAGCCGCAGGCGCATCGCCAGTGCTTCGGCCCGCCGCTGCGCCTGTGTCAGCTGTGTCGCGTGGGCGCGACGCAGCCTGTCGTAAAGGCCATGCAGCCTGTCGTGTGCGATGTCCATCTGCCTTGCAGGCGGCCGCAGTCGGGTGGCGAGGTCGTCGAGTTTCTGTCCGTGCGCATCGAGCCGGGCGCGCAGCGCCCGGGCGAGGCGGGTACTCAGCGTGCGCAAGCGGGCCGCCGCTTCGACGTGACCCGCGCTGACCAGTTCGGCGGCCGCGGTCGGTGTCGCTGCGCGCACATCGGCGACGAAGTCGGCGATCGAAAAATCGGTTTCGTGGCCGACGCCACTGACCACCGGCAGCGGACAGGCGGCGATGGCGCGCGCCACCCGCTCGTCGTTGAAGGCGGCCAGGTCCTCGGCGGAACCTCCGCCGCGCACCAGCAGCACGACCTCGGCGTCGACGCCGCCGGCCTGACCGATCGCGGTGGCGATCTGTCGCGGGGCGTCCACGCCCTGCACCAGACAGGGCAGCAGCACGATCTCCAGATGCGGTGCGCGCCTTGCCAGCGCCGCCAGCACGTCGCGCAGTGCCGCCGCGCCCGGTGAGGTGACGATGGCTAGCCGGGCGGGCAGGGCCGGCAGCGGGCGCTTGCGCGCGGCGTCGAACAGGCCTTCGGCCGCGAGTTGCGCCTTCAGCCGGAGGAAGGCTTCGTACAGATCGCCGACTCCGGCGCGGCGCATCGCGTCGACGGTGAGCTGAAAATCGCCGCGCGCTTCGTACAGCGATACCTGGGCGCGCACCTCTACCCGCAGTCCCGCCTTCGGTTCGAAGGGCAGCAGCTGGCTGCGGCTGCGGAACATGACGCAGCGCAGCTGCGCTGCTTCGTCCTTCAGCGAGAAGTAAAGATGGCCTGACGCGGCCCGTGTCACACCGGACAGCTCGCCACTGACCCAGAGCACCGGAAACTCGCGCTCCAGCGCGAGACGCGCGCGTCGTGCGAGCTCCGACACGGTGATGGCGACAGAGCCCTTGCTGTCTTCGTTGACTGTATTCATGAATCGATTTTCGCGACGTCGGCGACACCGACGCGGCTGTCATGGAAGCTTAATTTTTGATCGGCGTAAGGAAAACGCTTACCCCGAGGCGAGTTAGCAAAGCCGCTCAGACAAAACCCACACAGTTATCCACAATTTCTGTGGATAACCTCGTCGGCCGCATCGCCGGCGATGTCCCAGGGTTGCCGCCCCTCGTCGTGCAGGCTACAGTTCGCCGCTTGTTCACGAAGGGGCTCTACGTGTTTGAGATCATCCGCGCGGCCGGCTGGCCGATCTGGCCGCTGATTGCCGCCTCCGTCATCGCCGTCGCGCTGATCATCGAACGTCTGGCCAGTCTGCGTCGAAGCAAGGTCGTGCCGCCGGGGCTGCTCGAATCCATCGCCACCGACCTGAAGGGCGGTCAGCCGAACGCCGACATGATACGCCGCGTGGCCGCGCACTCGCCGCTGGGCCGCGTGCTGGCCGCCGGCCTGCGCAATGTGCGCAGTTCGCGCGAAGTGATGAAGGAGGCGATCGAGGAGGAAGGGCGTGCGGTCACGCACGACCTCGAACGTTATCTGACCACGCTCGGCACGATCGCTGCAGCGGCGCCGCTGATGGGCCTGTTCGGCACGGTGGTCGGCATGATTGAAATCTTCGGTTCGCAGACCGCCACCGGCAGCAATCCGCAGCAACTGGCCAGCGGCATCTCCATCGCGCTGTACAACACGGGCTTCGGTCTGCTGGTGGCGATTCCGGCGCTGATCTTCCACCGCTACTTCCGCGGTCGCGTCGACGACTTCATCGTCGATATGGAGCAGCAGGCGATCAAGCTGGTCGAGGTGGTGCATGGCGAGCGTGCCGCGAAGTAAGGACGCCCGATGAATTTCCGACGCGGCCGCGGGCGTGAAGAGCTCGAAATCAACCTGATTCCGCTGATCGACGTGCTGCTGGTCATCCTCATCTTCCTGATGGTGACCACCACCTACTCGAAGACTGCCGGCCTCGAAATCACGCTGCCCAGCGCCGAAGCACCCGAAGCGGAGGTGACCGATCGCGAGATCAATGTGCTCATCACCGCACGCGGCGACATCCTGATCAACCGCCTGCCAGTGGCGGCCGGCAACGCCGACGCGCTGGCCGAGGCGCTGGCGAAGGCGGCGTCGGGCAAGCAGGAGCCGGTGGTCATCATCTCGTCCGACAAGGACGCGCGGCTGCAGTCGTCGATCGACGTGATGCAGGCAGCGCAGCGCGCCGGCATCGCCGGCATTTCCTTCGCCACCCAGTCCGACGCGTCCGGCGGCCGATGAGCACCGCGCCCGCGCTGTGGCGCAGCCGCGGCGTCGCGGCCTGGCTGCTGTGGCCGCTGTCGCTGCTCTTCCGTCTTGTCTCGTCAATGCGCCGCGCCGCATTCAGCGCAGGCCTGCTGCAGGCCGAGCGTCTGCCGGTGCCGGTCGTCGTGGTCGGCAACATCATCGCCGGCGGTGCGGGCAAGACGCCGCTCACCCTGTATCTGGCGCGTGCGCTGGCCGAGCGTGGCTGGCGCCCGCTGATCGTCACGCGCGGCTACGGCGGTCGCGCCGATGCCGTGCATGAGGTCGGCGCCCGGGCCGATGTCACCGAATCTGGCGACGAACCCGTGCTGCTGGCGCGGCGCAGCGGCCTGCCGGTGTGGGTCGGTCGCCGTCGTGCCGAGGCGGCGCGCGCCGGGCTGTCGGCACATCCGGAGTGCGACCTCGTGCTGTGCGACGACGGGCTGCAGCACTACGCGCTGGCGCGCGACGTTGAGATTGCGGTACTGGACAGGCGTGGCGTCATGAACGGTTTCCATCTGCCGGCAGGGCCCTTGCGCGAATCGATCGCACGGCTGCGCACGGTCGACGCGGTGGTGCTGAACGGCTTGTCGACGCCACCTGAGGTTGTCCGCACCGCCTTCCGCATGCGCCTGCACGGCGAGCGCTTCCATCGGCTCGATCGGCCGGAACAGCAGGCGACGGCGGCCGATCTGCGTGGCCTGCGCCTGCATGCGGTGGCCGGCATCGGCGAGCCGGCGCGCTTTTTCGATTACCTGCGCGCGCTCGGACTCGACTTCGTCGCGCATCCGTTTCCCGATCATCACGTGTATTCGTCGCAGGACCTCGCCTTCCCCGACTGCGATGCGCTGCTGCTGACCGAGAAGGACGCGGTAAAATGTTACGGATTGTCGGACACCCCGATGTGGGTATTGCCGGTCGAGGCACACCTCGACCCTGATCTGGCGGGTTACATCGCGACCCGTCTAGCGGAGTTGAAGCATGGATCCACGTCTTCTTGAAATTCTCGTCTGTCCGGTCACCAAGGCACCTCTGGTGCTCGACCGTGCCCGCAACGAGCTGCAGTGCAAGGCCAGCCGCCTGGCGTATCCGATCCGCGACGGCATTCCGGTCATGCTCGAAGACGAAGCACGTGAAATGAGCGAGGAAGAAGTCGCTGCGCTGCGCGAGCCGGCTGGCCGCAACGGCTGAGCGACGGGGAGTTCATCATGTTCAAGGTCGTCATTCCCGCCCGCCACGCATCGACCCGGCTGCCGGGCAAACCGCTGCTCGACATCGGCGGTCTGCCGATGGTCGTGCGCGTGGCGCAGCGCGCGGCGCAGAGCGGCGCTGAGGCGCTGGTGATCGCCACCGACCACGAGGGCATTGCCGATGCGGTGCGTGCCCACGGCTACGAGGCGGTGATGACGCGCAGCGATCACGCGACCGGCACCGACCGCATCGCCGAAGTGGCGGACAAGCTGGGCTGGTCGCCGGCCACTGTCGTCGTGAATGTGCAGGGCGACGAACCGCTGATCGATCCCGACCTGATCCGCAAGGTGGCGCTCGCGCTCGATCAGGATCCGGAGTCGTCGATCGCCACCGCCAGCAGCGCGATCACCGAAGCGGCCGACTTCTTCAATCCGGCGGTGGTCAAGGTGATCTGCGACGTCCACGGTCGCGCGTTGTATTTTTCGCGCGCGCCGATTCCCTGGGCGCGCGACGATTTCGCCACCTCGCGCGACGCGCTGCCGGCCGCGCTGGGCGCGCAACGCCACATCGGCATCTACGCCTACCGCGTGCGCTTCCTGCAGCGCAACGCGCGCCTCGATCCGGCGCCGATGGAGCAGGTCGAGGCACTCGAACAGCTGCGTGCGCTGTGGCACGGCTATCGCATCCGCGTCGTCGGTGACGTACCGATGCCGCATGCCGGTGTCGATACGCCGGAAGATCTCGAGCGCGTGCGCGCGCTGTTTTCCACCGGCGCGGTCTGACGCATTGCCGTTTGACCGCGCTTCCCGTTGGCGGTAACGTCGCGCCCGCTGGCATTGCGTTTGCCGCGGCGCGCGCACTGTTCCACCAGAATCCAAAAAACAGACTCACATCAGGAGAGGACATGCGTCTCATACTTCTGGGCCCGCCGGGCGCAGGCAAAGGCACTCAGGCGACCTTCATCAAGGAACGCTTCAACATCCCGCAGATTTCCACCGGCGACATGCTGCGCGCCGCCGTCAAGGCCGGCACGCCGCTGGGCATCGAGGCGAAGAAGGTGATGGACGCCGGCGGCCTCGTGTCGGACGACCTCATCATCAACCTGGTCAAGGACCGCCTGAAGGAAGACGACTGCAAGGCGGGCTACATGTTCGACGGCTTCCCGCGCACGATTCCGCAGGCCGACGCGATGAAGGCGGCCGGCGTGCCGATCGACTTCGTGCTCGAAATCCAGGTGCCGGACCAGGACATCATCACCCGCATGAGCGGCCGTCGCGCCCACATCGCCTCGGGCCGCACCTATCACGTGGTGTTCAACCCGCCCAAGGTCGAGGGCATCGACGACGTGACCGGCGAACCGCTGGTGCAGCGCGACGACGACCGCGAGGAAGTGGTGCGCAAGCGCCTCGACGTCTATCACTCGCAGACGCGTCCGCTGGTCGAGTACTACTCCGGCTGGGCGCAGCGCGGCGAGCCGGGCGCACCGAAGTACCGCGCCATCTCCGGCGTCGGTCCGGTCGATGAAGTGAAACAGCGCGCCTTCGACGCGCTGGCCTGATCTGCATGGCTGCAAACCTGTTCTACGCGCAGTCCGGTGGCGTTACGGCGGTCATCAACGCGACCGCCTGCGGCGTCATCCAGGCGGCGCGTGAGCATGGCGACGTGATCGGCAAGGTGTTCGCCGGGCGCAACGGCATCCTCGGTGCGCTGCACGAAGACCTGATCGACACCTCGCTGGAAAGCGACGCGGCCATCGCCGCCCTGCGTCACACGCCGGGCGGCGCTTTCGGTTCCTGCCGCTACAAGCTGAAGGGCCTCGAAGAAAGCCGCGCGCAGTACGAGCGGCTGATCGAGGTGTTCCGCGCGCACGACATCCGCTGGTTCCTCTACAACGGCGGCAACGATTCGATGGACACCGCGTGGAAGGTGTCGCAGATCGCGGAAAAGCTGCATTACCCGCTCACCTGCGTCGGCATTCCGAAGACCGTCGACAACGATCTGGTCGAGACCGACAACTGCCCGGGCTTCGGTTCGGTCGCGAAGTATGTCGCGGTGTCGATGATGGAAGCCGGTCTGGACGTCGCTTCGATGGCACGTACGTCCACCAAGATATTCGTGATGGAAGTGATGGGCCGCCATGCCGGCTGGATCACCGCTGCGGCGGGTCTCGCCGCGCGTACGCCGGCCGAGGCGCCGCACATCCTGCTGTTCCCCGAAATTCCGTTCGACGAAGCGGCCTTTCTGGCGCGCGTCGACGCCTGCGTGCGCGAGCACGACTTCTGCGCCATCGCGGTGTCCGAGGGCCTGCGTGGCGCCGACGGCAAGCTGCTGGCCGAGTCGGGCACGCGCGACGCCTTCGGTCATGCCCAGCTGGGCGGCGTCGGTCAGCAGATCGCCGAACTGATCAAGACGAAGCTCGGCCACAAATACCACTGGGCGCTGCCGGACTACCTGCAGCGCAGTGGTCGCCACATCGCGTCGGGTACCGATGCCGAGCAGGCCTATGCGCTCGGCCGCCGCGCGGTCGAGCTGGCGATCGAGGGCCGCAACGCGGTCATGCCCGCCATCGTGCGCGTGTCCGACACGCCGTATGCATGGAAGATTGACGTGGCGCAACTGCAGGACGTTGCGAACCGCGAGAAGATGATGCCCAGGCATTTCATTTCCGACGACGGCTTCGGCATCACCGACGCCTGCCGGAAATACCTGCAGCCCCTGATCGAAGGTGAGGACTATCCGCCCTACGTGAATGGACTGCCGGCCTATGTCAGCCTGAAGAACGAAAGCGTGCCGCGCACGCTGCCGCCGTTCCAGGGCTGACCGGGTCGAAGACGCACCGCTTGTAGCCGCACGCTCCCCGGCGTGCGGATGACATACCAGGGCAGGCGCCGCAGGGGCGCGTGTCCGGCAACCCACAAGGTTGCTCGCTGCTTCCGGGGCGGGGTCACGGCGCCGCCCTTTCGTTGCACGCAGTCAAAACAAGAGGAGGGGTGATGTCGTCGTTCGGTCTGTGGTTCGCACTCGTGTGCGCAGTGGTGGCCATCGTGTATGGCGCCGTATCCAGCAAGTGGATCCTTGCCCAACCTTCCGGCAATCCTCGAATGCGAGAGATTGCCGACGCCGTGCAGGAAGGGGCGAAGGCCTATCTCAACCGTCAGTACCGCACGATCGCCATCGTCGGTGTCGTCCTGACCATCCTCCTCGCAGTCACCCTGGGCATGTCCACCGCGGCCGGTTTCGTCATCGGCGCGGTGCTCTCTGGTGCAGCCGGCTACATCGGCATGAACGTGTCGGTCCGCGCCAACGTGCGTACGGCGGAAGCCGCGCGCAAGGGCATTTCCGAAGCCTTTGACGTCGCCTTTCGCGGCGGAGCCATCACCGGCATGCTGGTGGTCGGCCTGGGCCTGCTGGGGGTGGCAGGCTACTACGCGATCCTGAAGGGCTCGGCGGCGCATGACGCGACCATAGACCAGATCATCCATCCGCTGATCGGCCTCGGTTTCGGCTCGTCGCTGATATCGATCTTCGCCCGTCTGGGCGGCGGCATCTTCACCAAGGGGGCCGACGTCGGTGCCGACCTGGTGGGCAAGGTCGAAGCCGGCATTCCGGAAGATGATCCGCGCAACCCGGCGGTGATCGCCGACAACGTCGGTGACAACGTCGGCGACTGCGCGGGCATGGCGGCCGACCTGTTCGAAACCTACGCGGTGACGACGGTGGCGACCATGCTGCTTGGGGCGCTGATGCTGAAGTCGAATGCCGAGGCGGCGGTGATCTACCCGCTGGCGCTGGGCGGCTTCTCGATCATCGCGTCCATCATCGGCTGCATGTTCGTCAAGACCAAGCCGGGCCAGAAGATCATGAACGGCCTCTACCGCGGCCTCATCGTCGCCGGTGTGCTGGCGCTGATCGCGTTCTACCCGCTCACCACGATGCTGATGCCCGACGATGCGCTCAATGCGTCGATGGGCATCTACGACGGTGCGCAGATGCGGTTGTACGGCGCGGCGGTCGTAGGCCTCGTGCTGACCGGCCTGATGGTGGTGATCACCGAGTACTACACCGGCACCGACTTCAAGCCGGTCAAGCACATCGCGGAGGCCTCGACCACCGGCCACGGCACCAACATCATCGCCGGCCTCGGCGTGTCGATGAAATCGTGCGCCTGGCCGGTGCTGGCGGTGTGCGCGGCGATCTGGGCGGCCTACACGCTGGGCGGCCTGTACGGCATCGCGATCGCGGCGACCTCGATGCTCAGCATGTCCGGCATCATCGTCGCGCTCGACGCCTACGGCCCGATCACCGACAACGCCGGCGGCATCGCCGAAATGTCGGAACTGCCGGATTCGGTGCGCGCGGTGACGGACCCGCTGGACGCCGTCGGCAACACCACCAAGGCGGTGACCAAGGGCTACGCCATCGGCTCGGCCGGTCTGGCCGCGCTGGTGCTGTTCGCCGACTACACGCACGCGCTGGAGGCGGTGGGCCACAGCGTCGCCTTCGATCTGGCCAATCCGGCGGTCATCATCGGCCTCTTCATCGGCGGCCTGATTCCCTACCTGTTCGGCGCGATGGCGATGGAAGCGGTCGGCCGTTCCGCTGGCGCGGTGGTGGTCGAGGTGCGACGCCAGTTCAAGGAGATCCCGGGCATCATGGAAGGCACGGCCAAGCCGGACTACTCACGCGCGGTCGACATGCTGACCGTGGCGGCGATCAAGGAAATGATGATTCCTTCCTTGCTGCCGGTGCTGGTGCCGGTCGTCGTCGCCTTCGGCATCGCCTTCCTGATGGGGCCGCAGGCCGGCGTGCAGGCGCTGGGCGGTGTGCTGATGGGCACCATCGTGACCGGCCTGTTCGTCGCCATTTCGATGACTACCGGCGGTGGCGCCTGGGACAACGCCAAGAAGTACATCGAGGATGGTCACTTCGGCGGCAAGGGCTCCGAGGCGCACAAGGCCGCAGTGACGGGCGACACCGTGGGTGACCCGTACAAGGACACGGCCGGCCCGGCGGTGAACCCGCTGATCAAGATCATCAACATCGTCGCACTGCTCATCGTGCCGCTGCTGCCGTCGGCCACCGGTGCGACGCACGCCGCCACGCCGGTGCAACCGACCGCCCAGGCGATACAGGTGGAGCAGGTGGTGCAGCTGTCTCAGTCGCAAGCTCAAGTGCAACAACTGACCCAGACCCGGTAAGGCCTGTGTCGGGACGAAAAAAAGCCGGCCCTGCGGGGCCGGCTTTTTTGTGCCGGTCGTTTAGCGCAGCGGCGGCAGCTGGCTGGCGCGCACCGCAGCCTTGATCGCCGCGCTGTTGTTCGGCTCCGCTTCCACCCATTCCTTCGCCACCGCCTGCAGACGGCCCCAGTCGCCGTCGTTCTCGTGCTGGATGGCGCGCAGAAAGTAGGGCTTGTCCTCGTCGGCGGCGGCCCAGAACGGCGGGGTGGCGTCGCGCAAGGGGAGTCCTGACGCGGCGATGCCGCTGTGCACCCATTCCACCGGCACGGCGAAGTGGCGTTTCATGCCCGGAATGAAGAAGGTGAGCACGCCGACCAGACGGCCGTCGGCGTCGAACAGCGCGCCGCCGGACGCGCCCTGTTGGAAGGAGGCGTCGGTTTCGATCACCAGCGCGCCATCCATCTCGTGCAGCGCGGTCACCTGGCCGTCGCTCATCGACAGCGCCTTGCCGCCGGAGAAGCCGACCGCATGCACCGTGTCGCCGACCTTCAGTGTGCGCGAGGTGGCCATGTCTACCGGTCGGCCCATCGCGTGCGGCGTAGTCATCACGCACAGGTCGTGGCGCGGATCGACCGAACTGGCCTGCGCCGGCACGCCGCTGCTGCCGCGGGCCACGATCACGTTGGTGGCGATGCCGACCACGTGACAGTTGGTGATCACGTGCGTGTCGTCGATCTGCACGCCGGTTCCGGTGTTGATGCGTCCGTCTGCGTTCGCGGCAAGTACTTTCACCACGTGCATCGACAACTGGATGTATCGCTCAGCACTGGCGTGTGAAGCCTGAGCGACGGTGAGCAAGAACAGCAATCCAAGGGCACGCATGACGATCTCCTTGCCGGCTTGCGGGGCCTTCATGGACCCGCTGGCGATGACTGACTAACGGAACATGGCTGTGTAGATATGAGGTTTATGGTGTGTCAGCTGACGAGCGGTATCAGCGAGAAGCGTGCCAGCGCCGTCGAGGAAGGGCGCTTCAGGCGCTGCGGCGGACGTGGGGGACGGTGCTGTTGCGGGCACGACGACGTGGAAACCCGCATCGGGAAAGCTTCCCGATGTTGCGTTGCAACAAAAGACGGTGGCCTCGATGCGGGAGATCGTCGCGGGTCGGGCGTACGACGACGCGACGTCCGGATGGCCGGAATGTGGAAGGTCGTGACCGAAAATGAAGCACTGCAGCCACAGGCATCGCACCGGCCTGGTGCGATGCATCTGTTGCAGAGTGCGATCAGGCCTCGATCAGGCCGTTGCGAAGTGCAATCAGCGTCAGCTCGGCCTGGTTGGACGCGCCGAGTTTTTGCTTGACGTTGTAAAGATGGGTACCGACGGTCGAGGTCGACAGGTGCAGCGTTTCGGCGATCTGGTTCACCGACTGACCGCGGGCGAGGTGGATGAATACCTCGAACTCACGCTCCGACAGCGCCTCGACCGGATTCTGCGTGCCGGTCACGTCCTGCATCGCCAGCTTCTGCGCGATTTCTGCGTCCAGATACATGCGGCCGGCGGCCACCGTGCGCACCGCGTCGATCAGCGCCTCCGGCGCGCCGCGCTTCGACAGGTAACCGGTGGCACCGGCCTTCAGCACCCGCTTCGGATGCGCCGTGTCCTCGTGCGCCGACAGCGCCAGGATGCGCACGCCCTTGTCGCGCGCGGTCAGTCGCCGCACGGCCTCAATGCCGCCCATGCCGGGCATGGACAGATCCATCACGATCACGTCCGGCTTCAGTTCGGTGTAGCGCTGGTAGGCCACTTCGCCGCTGTCGGCTTCGCCGATCACCTCGATGTCCTCGCAGGCGGCGAGCAGCAGCTTGAATCCCATGCGGACGACCGCGTGGTCGTCCACCAGCATGACCTTGATCGGTCCCATTGTTGTTCTCCCCCTCAATCCATCGGCAGTCGCGCAAACACCCGGGTACCCCCATCGTCGCGCGACTGCAGTTCAAGTTCGCCGCCGAGCGCCTGCGCGCGTTCGCGCATGCCGCGCACGCCGTGGTGTCCGCGCTTCTGTGCCCAGCCTTGTTCGAGCCCGGCGCCATCGTCCTCGACCGATACCTCCAGCGACCGTTCCGAGCCGTGCAGCGAAATCATGATTTTCCGCGCGTTGGCGTGCTTCAGCGCATTGGTCACCGCTTCCTGCACGATGCGGTAGGCGGCCAGCTTGAAGGAGTCGCCCGGCGCCTCCGGCAGGTCTTGCATCCGCAGATCGAACTGCATGTCCGGGTGATGGCGCCGCCACTCCGACACCAGATCTTCCAACGCATCCTCCAGCCCGAGATTGTCCAGCGCCAGCGGTCGCAGTTTCGGGATGATGCTGTGCATCACGTCGTAGAGGTGATTGGCCGTCTCGACGATCAGGTTGGCCGCCTCGGCGCTGCGCGGATCGGACTGGGCGTCGCGCCGGGCGATCGAAAGGCCCATGCTTTTGATCGCGGTGACCGCCTGGCCCATTTCGTCGTGCAGTTCGCGCGCGATGTCGCGCCTTTCCTCTTCGATGCGGCTCTGGATGAACTGCGTCAGTTCGCGGTTTTCCTCCAGATTGCTGCGTGCTTCGAGCGCCTCCTGGCGGGCGTTCATATTGTCCTCGATCGCCTGCGCCATCCGGTTGAAGGCCTGAGCCATCGAACTGGCCTCCTTGCCTGGAAGTTGCGGTAGCCGGGTGTGGTAGTCGCCGGCGCGCATGTGTTCGAGTCCGCGCACGATGGTGTTGAACGGACGGGTTTCGCGGCCGACCAGCCAGAACACGATGCCGTTGCCCAGCAACAGCGCGATCGAGCCGGCGATCAGCAACTGCACCGCCTCGTCCCAGCCATCGAGGATGGCGCGCGAAGCGTCGGCCTCGACCACCAGTCGCGCGCCGTCGTTCAGCGTAATCTCCTGGCGCGGGCGCTTGGGCAGTATCGCGTTCGAATACCACTCGGGTGCGTCGCGGCCGGCCTTGTAGGGCGAGGGCGGCGAGGTGTAGAGCATCACGCCGTTGCTGTCGACCAGATGGATTTCGGTGGCGCGCACGCGACCGAGGCGATACAGGAAATCGACCAGCGCAGGCGAACCCATGTTGGCGTAGACCAGTGCCACGCGTGACAGCAGCTGGGTGGCCACCCGGTTCGCCGCCTCGATCTCCTCGCTGACGGCGCGCCGCGTGCCCATCAGCTCCATCGACAGCATGGTGCTGGTGAAGGTCAGGATGACGGCGGCGATCAGCAGGTTCAGCTTCAGTCGGAGGCTCACGACGGTTCTCCCGGCCAAGCGTCGAAATGTCCGTCACGCGCGTGCGCGGCCAGCGCCGACCCGAGCAGCTTGAGGCTGGCCGGATGGAAGGGGTCGTGACCGGCACCCTGTGCCCAGGCCAGCCGGCTGCCCGCCAGCGTGCGGTGCGCGCGCCAGGCGTTCTGCGGTCGGCAGATCAGGTCGTTGGTGCCGTGCACGAAGGCGACCGGCAGCCCGTGCAGGCGGGCGATCGCGTCCAGCACCTTCGCTTCGCCGATGAAGCAGCGGTGCGCCAGATAGTGCGATTGCACGCGATAGCGGGCGTGCAGCAGCGGCCATTCGTCCGCCGTCGGTTCGGTCGGCACGCTGCGTTCCGGCCACGCGCCGAGCGCATGCTCCCAGGCGCGCCAGGCCAGTACGGCGCGGTCGATGCGCGCGCTGTCGCCGGACGAGAACACCCGGTCCAGCCAGACGACGACACGGCTGCGCCAGCGCGCAGGCACCGTCTGCATGAAGGCGTCGTGCGCTTCCGGCGCCAGTGCGGCGGCGCCGTCAAAGAACCAGTCGATATCCGCGCGCCCGCCGAGGAAGAGGCCGCGCAGCAGCACGCCGCTGCAGGCCTCGCGGTGGCGGGCGGCATAGGTCGCCGCCAGCGTCGCGCCCCAGGAGCCGCCGAATACCAGCCAGTGCTCGATGCCCAGGTGGCGGCGCAGCGCCTCGATGTCGGCGATCAGCGCATCGCTGTGGTTGTGCGCGGTATCGCCCAGCGGCGTGCTGCGGCCGCAGCCGCGCTGGTCGAACAGCACGGCGCGGTACACCGCCGGATCGAAGAAGCGGCGCTGGCGCGGCGAACAACCCGAACCCGGGCCGCCGTGCAGGTAGAGCGCCGGCTTGCCCTGCGGATTGCCGCACTGTTCGTAATAGACGCGATGGCCCTGGCCGACGTCGAGCCAGCCGTGATCGAAGGGTTCCATCGGTGCATGCAGCATGGGGCAGGGCCGGGTGTGGGTGCGGGGCGCTGATGGTAGCCCATGCGTGGGCGGCACACATGCTGCGCCGGCACATGGGAGCCATGGGACAATGGCGCCATGAACGAAAGGAACCACCGGGTCGAGATCCTGGGACAGGTCTTCACCCGCGACGATGTCGTCGAACGCATGCTGGCGCTGCGCCGCAACCGCGGCCGCACGCTTGAACCGTCGGCCGGTAACGGCGCATTCGCGTCGCGCATTCCGGGGTGCGTGGCCATCGAGATCGATCCGACGGTGGCGCCGGCCGGCGCGCAGGTGATGGATTTCTTCGCCTACCCGGTCGACCAGCAATTCGACACCGTGATCGGCAATCCGCCGTATGTGCGGCACCAGGACATCCAGGCGGACACGCGGGCACAGCTGCGCAGCGATCTGTTCGACCGCCGCAGCAACCTCTATCTCTTCTTCATCGAGAAGTGCGTGCGTCATCTGAAACCGGGTGGCGAACTGATTTTCATCGTGCCGCGCGATTTCATCAAGCTGACCGCCGCGCGCCGGCTGAATGACTGGCTGTTCGCCGAAGGCAGCATTACCGACTTCATCGAGACTGGCGACAGCCGCGTGTTCGGCCCCTATGTGCCGAACTGCGCGGTATTCCGTTTCGAGAAGGGGCGCATGGACCGGCGCATGAGCGACGGGCGGCGCTTCCACTGCGAACGCGGCCAGCTCATGTTCCTGCGAGGCGATTACGGCGTGCCGCTGGCTTCGCTGTTCGACGTTCGGGTCGGCGCCGTGTCCGGGGCGGACGACATCTTCGTGCACCCGCAGGGCAATGTGGAGTTCGTCTGTTCCAGCACCGTCGATACCGGCCGCACACGGCGCGCCTTCTTCGATGTGCGCAACGACTGGCTGGAGCAGCACAAGCCGCGGCTGCTGGCACGGCGCGTGCGCGAGTTCGGCGAGCACAACTGGTGGCAGTGGGGGCGTCTGCACCACCGCTCGGGGGGCCCGCGCATCTACGTGAATGGCAAGACGCGCAAGCCGCGCCCCTTCTTCCTGCACGACTGCACGCACTACGACGGCTCGGTGCTGGCGCTGTTCGCCCGCCCCGAAGTGGCGGATCTGGCACGCGCCGCCGAGCTGCTCAACGACGCCGTGGACTGGCAGGAACTGGGTTTCGTCTGCGACGGCCGCTTCCTGTTCTCGCAGCGCAGCCTGCAGACCTGCATGCTGCCCGACGTGTTCGAAACGCTGCGCTCAAGAAAATCCTGAGTCGTCTTTCCAGAGTGGCACGAGGTGGGCCGTACCGGACCGGCGCAGTATTCGATCCATGCACTGCATTTCGCAGTGAGCCAACGAACCACCATCAGGAGACTGCCATGAACTGGGAAACCCCGAAGGCCACCGACCTGCGTTTCGGCTTCGAAATCACCATGTACGTCGCCAACCGCTGATTTCAGCGCTTGAGCAAACAAAAAAGCGGGCATTGCCCGCTTTTTTGTTTTGTACGCCCGGTTTCTGTCAGCCGCCCGCGGGGCGGGGACGAGTGGCGCGCCAGCACAGCAGCGATCCGGCCGTCACCAGCGCCGCGCCCTGCCAGAACGGTGGCGTGAGCGGCGCCCCCAGCCACACGGCGGCGAATGCGGTCGACAGCAACGGTACCGCGTAAGACGCGGTGGTAAGCAGCGGCATGTCGCCGCCCAGCATGCCGACATTCCACAGCGCGTAGCCCGCGCTCAGAGCCGCTCCAGCAGCGGCCACCTCAAACCAGATCTGTGCAGACGGCACCGGCAGTGGCTCTCCGCCCAGCACCGCCAGCCCCCACAACGCAGCCGCCGTCGCCGAGAAGAACACGGTGACGCCGTTGTAGCCGTCGGCCAGCCGACGGGTCACATTGCAGTAGAGCGCCCACAGCAGCGCGCCAGCGAAGGCCAGCGTATACACCAACGGATTCGACGCCACGCCAGCCGACAGCGAGGACAGCGACCACGCCTTCCCCCCGCCCACCACCCGGATGATTCCGCTCAGACAGAGCACCAGTCCCGGCGCTATCCACGGGCGCAGGCGCTGCCCGTTCATTGCGACCGCGAACAGGATGGTGAAGCAGGGCCACAGGTAATTGACGATGCCCAGCTCCATCGCCTGTGCGTCGTCGATTGCCAGGCCGAGCGACAGCGACAGACACAGTTCATAGGCGACGAACAGGGCGCCGCCCAGCAGCAGATAGACCGGGCGCGCGCCGCCCGGCGAAGCGGGGCGGAACAGCAGCCAGAGGAAGATCGCGCCCGCCGTGTAGATCGCTGCCGCGCCGACCACCGGCCCGAGCGCGTTGCTGATGCTGCGCACCAGGCCGATCATCGTGCTCCACAACAGGATGGCGGCAAGACCGCAGAGCGTGGCCGCGCGAGAGACGGGACGGACGGACATGGAGGCGAAGACGGGACGATGCGGCCGAATGCTAGCAGAGGAAACAAAGTTTCCTATTCTGAAACTACGGCGATGCAGCTGACCGGTCGCTCGCCTTAGCCGTCAGCCGCCCTGAGCGTTGCGCCACTGCCGCGGCGACAGCCCCGTCTGCGTCTTGAAGGCGCGCGACAGCGCCGCCTCGCCGGCATAGCCCACGTCGTCGGCGATCAGCTTCAGCGCGCGGCCCTGGCGCAAGGCGCGCTGCGCGATGCCGATGCGCCAGCGCTGCAGGTAGGCGCCGGGCGTGCAGCCCACGGTGTCGCGGAACGCGTTGGCGAACACGCTGCGCGACATGCCGGCGCGCTCGGCCAGCGTGTCCAGCGTCCATTCCTGCGCCGGGCTCTCGTGCATGGCCACCAGTGCCAAACGCAGGCGAGGGTGCGACAACCCGGCCAGCATGCCGGCGCCGGTCTGGCCGCCTTCCATCAGGTGCCGCAGCACCTGCACCAGCACCACCTCGAACAGGCGGTCGAGCACCGCCTGCCGGCCGCAGTACTCGTGCGACGCCTCGTCGAACAGCAGGTCGAGCACCGGCTTCGCACCGAGGATGTCGTCCAGCGCCAGGCAGCTGAAGTCGGGCAGCGCCGACGCGATCGGATTGGCCGCACCGCCGGAGAAGTGCAGCCGTGCGCAGGCGAAGTCGGCACCACGCTCGGCATCGGTGACGAAGCGGTAGGGCGTCGGTCGCGGAAACAGCAGCAGGCTGGGCCGGGTCACGTGCTCGATGCCGGCGGGATGGTGGATGGCCACCTCGCCGGCGCGCACGAGATGCATGCGGCCGCTGTCGCCGGCGTCCAGTTCGGTGATGCCGCACAGCGCACCGGTGTTGAACACGCGGGCGCTGACCGAGAAATGCTCCAGCAGGGCTTCGAGGCGGTCGACCATGGCCTGGATACTCAAAGGTAAGTTTTCAGGATTATACGTTGCGTATGGTCTTGCCAATCGGCGCAAAGTTCGTCCTGCCAACAGGCACTGACGCAAACCCCTCTCACTGCACAGGAGTTCATCATGTCGATCGAAAAGGTTCTCTACACCGCCCAAGCCACTGCAACCGGTGGCCGCGAAGGCCGCGCCGCGTCGTCCGACGGCGTGCTCGATATTCAGCTGTCGACGCCGAAGGAACTGGGCGGCGCCGGCGGCCCCGGCACCAATCCCGAACAGCTGTTCGCCGCCGGCTACTCGGCCTGCTTCCTCGGCGCGCTGAAGTTCGTCGCCGGCCAGAACAAGGTCGCGCTGCCCGCCGACACGCAGATCACCGGTCGCGTCGGCATCGGCGCCATCCCGACCGGCTTCGGCATCGAGGTCGAACTGACCATCGCCGTGCCGGGCCTGCCGCGCGAACAGGTCGAGTCGCTGGTCGAGAAGGCGCACATCGTGTGCCCGTACTCGAACGCCACCCGCGGAAACATCGACGTCACCCTGGTCATCGCCGACTGAGTCATCGGCCTGACGGATAGCCACCGTCCCCAACCCGTTACTTGAAAGGAATCCATCATGAATGCAGTCCGCCGCACCCTCGCCCTGTCCGTACTTGCCGCCGCGCTTGCCGCACCGACCTTCGCCGCCGAAGCGGCCAAGCCCGTCGCCCGTCAGTCTGTCGCGGTCAAGAAGACCGAAAACTACGTCACCACGCGTGACGGCGTGCAGATCTACTACAAGGACTGGGGCCCGAAGAACGGCCAGGTCGTCGTGTTCAGCCACGGCTGGCCGCTCAGTTCCGACAGCTGGGAAGCACAGATGCTCTTCCTCGCGTCGCAGGGCTACCGTGTGGTGGCGCATGACCGGCGTGGCCATGGCCGCTCGTCGCAGCCGTGGGACGGCAACGACATGGACCACTACGCCGACGATCTGGCCGCGGTGATCCAGGCGCTGGACCTGAAGGGCGCCACGCTGGTCGGCTTCTCCACCGGGGGCGGTGAGGTGGCCCGCTACATCGGCCGTCACGGCACCAGCCGGGTGAAGAAGGCGGTGCTGGTCAGTGCGGTGCCGCCGCTGATGCTGCAGACCGCCGACAATCCGGGCGGTCTGCCGATCGAGGTGTTCGACGGCATCCGCAAGGCGTCGATCGACAACCGCTCGCAGCTCTATCTGGACATCGCGTCGGGTCCGTTCTACGGCTACAACCGGCCCGGTGCCAAGCCGTCGCAGGGGCTGATCCAGTCCTTCTGGGCGCAGGGCATGCAGGCGGGGCACAAGAACACCTACGACTCGATCGCGGCGTTCTCGGCCACCGACTTCCGCGCCGACCTGAAGAAGTTCGACGTGCCGACGCTGGTGATCCACGGCGACGACGACCAGATCGTGCCGCTCGACCTGTCCGGAAAGGCCTCGGCCGCGCTGGTCCGCAACGCCGAACTGATCGTCTATCCGGGTGCGCCGCACGGCATCACCGATACGCACAAGGACAAGCTGAACCAGGACCTGCTGGACTTCCTGCGCAAGTAAGGCAGCACGCAACCCGGTCCCGCGCAGCGGGCCGGGTTTTGTCTTTCAGTGACGGACGAACAGCAGCAGCGACAGATAGATCAGGTAGGCGCTGACGAAAAGTCCGCCTTCAGTGCGCGACACCCGGCGCTCGCTGCGGAACACCGGCAGGCACACGATAGCCACCAGTGCGGCCAGCGGCAGGTCGATGCGCAGCACGTCGCTGCCGACCTCGATGCCATGTGGCGCGATGGTCATGGTCAGGCCGAGGATGACCAGGATGTTGTAAATGCTGCTGCCGATCAGGTTGCCGATCGCCACATCGCGGTCGTTCTTCAGCGTCGACAGCACGGTGGTCGCAAGCTCGGGCGCCGAGGTGCCGATGGCGACGATGGTGAGTCCGATGAAGGCGTCCGACACGCCGTAGGTGCGCGCGATGCTCGACGCGCCATTCACCAGCAGGTCGGCTCCGAACAGCGTGAGCGCCATGCCGGCCAGCAGCAGTGCCGAATTCCACGCCATGAACAGCCGCGCCGAACGCAGCGTCGCGGGCATCACGTCGGCCACCTCGCGCGCGAACTCGCGTTGCATCGCCGCGCTTTCCTCGCGGCTGAGCCGCACCAGCGCCGCCGTGTACAGCACCGCGCCGATCAGCAGCACCACACCCTCGCTGCGGTCCAGCCGCCCGTCCCAGGCCATCGCGATCAGCGCCAGCGCGGCGGCGATCATCACCGGCACGTCGAGCCGCACGCTGAGCATGCGCGTCGGCAGCGGTCGCATCAGCGCGCTCAGGCCGAGGATGAACAGGATGTTCAGGATGTTGGTGCCGGCGATATTGCCGACCGCCAGCGGCCCCTTGTCTTCGGCGACCGCGGTGATGCCGACCGCCAGTTCGGGCACGCTGGTGCCGACCGACACCACGGTGAGCCCGATCAGTATCGGCGGCACACGCAGCCGCACCGCCACACGCGACGCGCCGCGCAGCACCATTTCGGCGCCGGCCAGCACGATCACCAGCCCGGCAACGAAAACGAGGGCCGGGTGCAGCGTCAGCCCGGCGGTCAGACGAAGTCCTCGCCCGGCATCGCCGGAATCTCGGTCGGCCCGCGGCGGTCGATCACCACCAGCACGTCGCAATCGGCCTCCGACAGCACATGCTTGGTCACGCTGCCGAGCAGCAGTTCTTCGGTCACGTGCGTACCGTGCTTGCCCATCGCGATCAGGTCGCAGTTGCGCTGCGACTGAACGTCCAGGATGTGGCGCGACGCGTTGCCGTGCTCGACCATCACCGTGTACAGGCTGCGCTCCAGCCCGGCGCGCTCGGCCAGCTCGTGCAGCAGGCGCAGCGAGCGCTCGCGTGCTTCTGCCCGGTAGCCGTTGATCAGGTCCTGAGAAATGCCGGCGTACTGCAGCATGCCTTCGAACGGCACGTCGAAACTGTGCAGCAGCAGCAGATCGGCCTCGGGCGCCACGTGGCGCGCCATGCGGATGGCGGCCAGCGAACCCGGCGAGAAGTCGACCGGCACCAGTACGCGCCGGTACGGTGCGGTGCAGGGCTTCTTCACCACCAGCACCGGACTGCTGCTCTTGCGCAGCAGGCGCGACGCGGTCGAGCCAAGGAACAGCCGGCTCAGCACGCTCTCGCCCCGCGCGCCGACAATGACCAGATCGGCCTGCACCGACGCGGCGTAAGCGGGCAGGAACTGGGTCGCCAGCCCGGCTTCGACCTTCAGTTCCGCGACCACGCCGCGATTGTGCAGCGCGTCGCCGGCGATCGCGGCGAGCGCGTCGTACTGGTGCTGTAGCGCCTTCTCGGCGACGATTTCAGCCTGGTCGCCAAGCAGGTTGCGCAGCGGTCCGAGCGCGTCGAGGCCGAGCGCATGCACCAGCGTGTAGTGCGCGCCGCTGCGGCTGGCCAGTTCGAAGCCGCGATCGACGGCGTCGAGCGACGAGGGCGACAGATCGGTCGCGGCGATGATGCGTTGAAGCTGAGGCATGCGTGGTCTCCCCGAAAAATGCGTGCCGGCTCACAGCCGGGCCACGCGGAAGTGGCGAAGGACGGCTTTCTCGATTTCGACCGCCAGAAACACGGCGGCGCCGAGGCCGAGAATTACCGTCCATGACGACAGGTCCAGCGCGGCGCTCCTGAACAGCTGCTGCATCGGTGCGGCATAGGTGAACAGCAGTTGCAGCACGATCAGGATGGCGCTGACCAGCAGCACCACGCGGTTGCCAGTCAGTGTTTCCAGGCGGAAGGCGTGACGGGTGAAATGGCGCACGTTGAACAGGTAGAACAGTTCGCACACGACAATCATGTTCACCGCGGCGGTGCGCGCCAGTTCGATGCTGCTGCCGCGCGCCAGCTCCCAGTTGAACACGGTGAAGGTGGTCGCCACCATCAGCGCAATGACGAACAGGATGCGCAGGCCCAGCGCGCGGGTGACGATGGGCTCCTGTGGCGGACGCGGCGCGTGCGACATCACGTTCTGCTCGGCCGGCTCGAAGGCGAGCGACAGCGCCAGCGTGACCGAGGTGACCGTATTCACCCACAGGATCTGGCCGGCGGTCACCGGCAGCGGCAGGCCGGCGAAGATGGCCAGCAGGATGACGCCGGCCTCGCCGCCATTGGTCGGCAGCATGTGCATCAGCGACTTCTTGATGTTGTCGAACACGACGCGGCCCTCGCGCACCGCGCGCGCGATGGTGGCGAAGTTGTCGTCGGTGAGCACCAGGTCCGATGCCTCGCGCGCCGCATCCGTGCCCTTGCCGCCCATCGCCACGCCGATGTCGGCCGACTTCAGCGCCGGCGCGTCGTTTACGCCGTCGCCGGTCATCGCAACCAGGTGACCTTCGGCCTGCAAGGCCTCGATCAGCCGCAGCTTGTGTTCCGGGCTGGCGCGCGCGATTACGTCGGTGTCGAGCGCCCGCTCACGCAGCGCCGCGGCGTCCAGCGTGCCGATCACGTCGCCGGTCAGCGTGCGTTCGGCCGCGAGACCCAGCTGCTGACCGATGGCGGCCGCGGTGACCGCGTGGTCGCCGGTGATCATCTTCACCCGTATGCCCGCCTCGCGGCACTGCGCCACCGCGGCGATCGCCTCTTCGCGCGGCGGGTCGATGATGCCGACCAGACCGATCAGTTCGAAGCGGGTGTCGATGTCCTGCAATTCGACCGAATTCCGCTCGCCGGGGAAGGGCGCCTGCGCTAGCGCCAGCACGCGCTCGCCCGCACCACCGGCGCGCGCGATCGCCGCCGTCCAGCAGTCGTGGTCGAGCGGCGCGCCGCCGTACTGCGTCGCGCACAGCGCCAGCACCCGCTCCGGCGCGCCCTTCAGCAGCAGGAAAGCGTGGCCCGCGTGGCCCGCGTGGTCGCGGTGAAGCGTGCACATGAACTGGCGCTCCGACTCGAAGGGGATGGCGTCGATGCGCGGGAAGTGCTGCGCCTCGTCCTGCGGGTCCAGTCCGGCCTTGCGGGCGAAGGCGACCAGCGCGCCTTCGGTCGGGTCGCCGATCAGCGTCCAGCCGGCGTCGCCGTCGTGGCGGATCTGCGCGTCGTTGCACAGCAGCGCGCAGCGGGCCGCAGCCGTCAGCGCGGGCACATCGCCGGGGCCGACCGGCTTTCCGTCGACGTGGAAGCCACCCTCCGGCGCGTAGCCGCTGCCGCTGACCGCGATCTCGCGGTCAGCGAGCTGCAGCCGCACCACCGTCATTTCATTGCGGGTCAGCGTGCCGGTCTTGTCGGTGCAGATGACGGTGACCGAACCCAGCGTCTCGACCGCCGGCAGCCGGCGCACGATGGCCTTCTTGCGCGCCATCGTGCGGGTGCCGATGGCGAGCACGATGGTCACCACCGCCGGCATGCCCTCGGGGATGGCCGCGACGGCGAGGCCGACCACCGCGAGAAAGAGGTCGAACATCGGCATCTGCGCGACGAAGTGGCCGTACAGCACGGTCAGCGTGGCAACGACCAGGATGAAGCCGGTGATCTGGCGGGCGAACTGGTCGAGCCGGCGGGTAAGCGGCGTGGCCAGCGTCTCCACTTCACCGACCAGCGTGCCGATGCGGCCGATTTCGGTGCCGACGCCGGTCGCCACCACGATGCCGCTGGCCTGGCCGAGCGCGACCAGCGTGCCGCAGTAACACATCGAACGGCGGTCGCCGATGGAAGCGGCTTCCGCCACCGCCGCGCTGTCCTTGTCGACCGGCGCCGATTCGCCGGTCAGCGCGGCTTCGGTCACGCGCAGATTCTTCGCGTGCAGCAGGCGCAGGTCGGCCGGCACCTTGTCGCCGGATTCCAGCAGCACGATGTCGCCCGGCACCAGATCCGCGGCGTCGACCTGGTGGCGCTCGCCGTCGCGCAGCACCGTGGCGCGCGCGGCGAGCATGCCGCGCACCGCGTCGAGCGCGCGCTCCGCCTTGCCTTCCTGGATGTGGCCGATCAACGCGTTGATCAGCACCACGCCGAAGATGACGGCCGAATCGACGTGGCCGCCCAGCGCCAGCGTCACCGCGCCAGCCACCAGCAGCACATAGATCAGCGGATTGTGGAACTGCTGCAGGAAGCGCAGCCAGGGCGGGCGCTTCGGCGCCTCGGGCAGGCGGTTCGGGCCATGCTTAACCAGGCGCGCGGCCGCTTCGGCGCGACTCAGGCCCGACTGCGCCTGCACATCGAACAGCGCCGGCAGTTCGTCTGCGGGCAATGCGTGCCAAGCCGTGGCGTCGGCGGTGGGGTCGGTGTGGGAAGTGTTCATCAGGGTCGTCAGTGATGCGGCCAACTGGCGCCGCCGGGCGCGCCGCGCCCGAAATGCCGCACGACGTGTTCCGCCATGCCGCGCGCAAGTTCGTTTTCGCCGAGGAACACCGTGCCCAGGCTCTCGCGTTCGAGCAGTTCGGCCTCTTCCTCGTTGTGGGTGCGCAGCACGACGGCGATGTCCGGGTTCAGCGTGCGTGCGATCTCGACCATCTTGCGCACATTCACCGTTTCCGGAATCGCGATCACCAGCATCGCCGCGCGGGCGATGTGGGCCTGGATCAGCACTTCGGGCGTCTGCGCGTCGCCGAACACCGCCGGCACGCCCTCGCGCCGCAGCTGGTCGACGCGCTCGCGGTTCTGTTCGGCAACCACGCAGGGAATGTGCTGTTCGCGCAGCGCGTCGGCGATGCGCCGGCCGACACGGCCATAGCCGACCAGCACCACCTGTTGGTGCAGCAGCCGTGCGTCGGTGGTCATCGGCAGCGCCGCCAGCGGGTCGTCGCGCTGCTCCAGCCGGCGGGCCAGCGACGAGCGCGCGATGGCCCAGGCGCGGAAGGGTTCGATGGCGGAGAACAGCGCCGCATTGGCGGCGATCGAAATCAGCGCGCCGGCCAGCACCAGACTTTGCCCCTCGGCCGGCATCAACCCGAGCGTCACACCCAGTCCGGCGAGGATGAAGGAGAACTCGCCGATCTGCGCCAGGCTGGCGCCCACCGTCAGCGCGGTGTTCAACGGGTAACGGAAGGCGAGCACCAGCAGTACCGCCGCGATGGTCTTGCCCACCATGATGATGGCCACCACCAGCAATAGCTTCAGCGGCTGCGTCCAGATCACGGCCGGGTCGAACAGCATGCCCACCGACACGAAGAACAGCACCGCGAAAGCGTCGCGCAGCGGCAGCGATTCGTCGGCGGCGCGGTGGCTGAACTCCGACTCACGCATCATCATGCCGGCGAAGAAGGCACCCAGCGCGAACGACACGTCGAACAGCGCGGCCGCGCCGAAAGCCACGCCGACCGCGATGGCCACCACGCTCAGCGTGAACAGCTCCTGCGAACCGGTGCGCGCCACCCACCACAGCAGACGCGGCAGCACGCGGCGGCCGACCACCAGCATGAGCACGATGAAGGCGATCACCTTGGCCAGCGTGATCGCCATCGCGATGCCCAGGTCACGGCCGGACGCGGCGGCGGTATCGCCCGACAGCACGCCGGCCAGCGCTGGCAGCAGCACCAGCACCAGCACCATCACCAGGTCCTCGACCACCAGCCAGCCGACCGCGATCTGGCCGTTGATCGACTTCAGCAGCCCTTTCGACTCAAGCGCGCGCAGCAGCACCACGGTACTCGCCACCGAAAGGCACAGACCGAACACGATGGCGGCGCCGACGTTCCAGTCCCACATCGTCGCGATCGCCATGCCGAGCAGCGTGGCGACGGCGATCTGCACCACCGCGCCGGGCACCGCGATGCGCTTGACCGCCATCAGGTCGTCGAGCGAGAAGTGCAGGCCGACGCCGAACATCAGCAGCATCACGCCGATCTCGGCCAGCTGGCTGGCCAGCCCGATGTCGGCGACGAAGCCCGGCGTGGTCGGACTGATCACGATGCCCGCCATCAGGTAGCCGACCAGCGGCGGCATGCGCAGGCGTACCGCGATCAGGCCGAAGATCATGGCGAGACCGAAACCGGCCGCAATGGTGGCGATGAGGGTGATGTCGTGTGGCATGGCGCGTTCTGGTTATGGTTCGGCAGGCATGCAGCGCGCATGGCGAACTGAAGCGCGACGGCCTGCCGGTGAAGACACCGACAGCGCTCAGTCTGACGGATGCATCCTTAGTGTGCTCAGTATTAGATCAAACTTTCGTCGCCTGAATGGCGACCGGCCGCGCTGCGTGCGATGTCCCGGTGCACAGTGTGCCGTGGGTTTCGCGGGTTGGCGCAGCCTGTCCGCATACGATATGTCGCTCCGCTTGGCGCTGTGCGCACCGAACGGGCTTGCGTCAGTGTGGATGCGTGTGATGCGCATCCGGCAGGTGTGGATGAGAGTGGCTCATCGGCTCATGACGGTGCATGTGACTGTGCGATCCCTGAACCGGCGGGTCGTGCTTGTGGAGGTGATGCCCGTCGTCGTGCGTGTGCGCGTGCTCGTGTTCGAGCACGCCATGTTCGTGCCGGTGCTGGTGCTTCTCGGTGAGGTGAAGGATCACCCCGACTATCATCAGCACGCTGGCGACCCGCAGTCCCGCGCCCGCTTCCCGCTCGCCCATCAGCACTGCCCCGAGTGCGCCGATGAACGGAACGAAGGCGAACACCGAACCGGTGCGCGCCGCGCCGAAGGTTCGCTGTGCAAGCAGATAGAACTTGAGGCTCAGGCCATACCCGGTAACACCCACCAGCAGCAGACCGGCGATCTGGCCGACGTCGGTGAGTCGGGCGCCAGCGGCCAGTGCCATTGCGCCGGTCGTGGCGGCACCGGCGGCGCCCTTGACCAGGATGACCTGGCCCGGGTCACGGTCGGCCACTGCGCGCGACAGCGCATCGTCCGTCCCCCACGCCATCGTCGCCACGACGACGGCGATCAGCCCGAGCGTCTGGCTCGTACCTGTCTGCGCTGCGTCGAACAGAAGCGCGATGGCGCCGGCGGTGAGCAGCAACAGGGCCACCCATGCCCGCAAGCCGATCTGTTCGCGGTAGAGCCAGTGCGCGAGCAGCGCTGTGAACAGGGCCTCCAGCGCCAGCATCAGCGACGCCGAAGTCGTACTGCAGCGCTGCAGCCCCCAGGCCAGCGCGACCGGTGCGACGACGGCCCCGCTCAGCGTGATCCATGCCAGCGGCACGGCGTCGGTGCGGCGCAATCCGGCTTCGCGCGCCCGGCCCCTGATCATCGTTGCGCCGGCGAGCGCTGCGCCGGCATAGAGCAGTGCGGCCGTCAGAAAGGGATTGATTCCCGATGACAGTCGGGCGATCAAGGGCGTGCTCATGCCGAACAGCACGGCCGAGAGCAGTGCAAGCATGCCGCCCCTGAAGGCCGGTCCGGCTGTGGACATCGACATCGCCTACTTCAGCGTGAACCGCACGGTGGTGGTTCGGCCGTTGCGGTCGGTGAGCACGGCAACGGCGATGGCGCCCGGCTGCAGCTTGATCCCGTCCGCCACCAGGGTGTTGTCGCTGCCCGGCTTTAGCGCAGCGTCCGATCGGTTCGAGCCCGCCAGTACCGTGAGCTTTCCGGCGAAACCGGAGGTGCTGACGGGCTTGCCGTGGTCCTCAATATAGATTGCCGCGCCGCTGTCGAGCGCGACCAGTTCGAAGGACAGATCATTGACCGATCGGGTCACGCCGCCGTGACGCGGCGTGGCCTCGCCGTGGGCCAGTGCCGCGGTGCTGGCCGCTGCGACGGCCAGGGTAATCAGTGTGGCCAGCAGATGTTTGATCATCGTGTGCACCATCGTCAAAGCGTCCGGAATGCGCGGGGGCGTCGTCGAACGGCTCATGGCAGTGCCTCCAGGCGTTGTTCTGTCGGAGAGCTGTCGTCGGCCGCCGCAATCAGTTGCCGCGTCGCGGCCTCGCCGAAGCGCCAGTACAGCACCGGTGTGAGCAGGGTGTCGAGCAGCGTCGCGCTGATCAGGCCGCCGAAGATGACCACCGCCACCGGATGCAGGATTTCCTTGCCCGGCGCATCGGCGGCGAGCAGCAGAGGCGTCAGCGCGAAGGCGGCTACCAGCGCGGTCATCAGCACCGGCGTCAGGCGCTCCAGCGAACCGCGGGTGATCATCGCCGTGCCGAAGCGTTCGCCCTCGTGCTGGCACAGATGGACGTAGTGGCTCACCTTCAGGATGCCGTTGCGCGTCGCGATGCCGGCCAGCGTGATGAAGCCGACCATCGAGGCGACCGACAGCGTCACGCCTGCCAGCCACATCGCCAGAACGCTGCCGATCAGGGCCAGCGGGATGCCGGCCATGATGATGCCGGCCAGCACTGCCGAGCGGTAGCGCGTGTACAGCACCAGAAAGATCATCGCCAGCGAGGCCAGCGACAGGCCGGCGATCAGCAGGGTCGCCTGCTCCTGTGCCTGGAACTGGCCTTCGAGGCTGATGAAGGTGCCGGTAGGCAATGCCGTGGCGCCGACGATGTTGCGGATGTCGCCGACGATGCGCCCCATGTCCGAACCGTCGGTGTTGGCATACACCACGATGCGTCGCCGGCCGTTCTCGCGCCCGATCTGGTTTGGGCCGTCGGTCTGTTCCACCTGTGCGATCGCCGCCAGCGGCAGACGGCCGGCCGGCGTGTCGATCAGCACGCGCTCCAGATCGACCGGCCCGCGCGCGTCGTCCGGCAGCCGCAGCACCAGACGGTAGCGGCGGATGCCGTCGACGATGAGGGCGCCGTCGTGCGCGCCGTCGGTCAGCACGTGCAGCGCCCGGGTCGCCTCACCCGGCGACAGACCGGCCTGCGACGCGCGCGCGTGATCGATGCGCACCGTCACCTGCGGAATCAGCACCTGCTTTTCCACGCTCAGGTCGACCAGACCGGGGACTTCGGCGAGGCGGGCGCGCAGCTGCTCGGCCTGGGCGCGCAGCGTGTCGGTGTCCTCGCCATAGATCTTCAGCACGATCTGCGCGCGCACCCCGGACAGCAGATGGTCGAGCCGGTGCGAGATCGGCTGGCCGATAGCGACTGAGGCCGGCAGCACCGACAGCGCGTTGCGGATGTCGGCCATCACGGTTTCGCGGTCGCGGCCGTCGCGACTGAGGTCGATATCGATCTCGGTGGAATGTACGCCTTCGGCATGCTCGTCCAGTTCCGCGCGGCCGGTGCGGCGGCCGACCTGACGCACTTCGGGCACGCCCCGGATCAGCGTCTCGGCGAGTGCCCCCATGCTGCTGGATTCGGCCAGAGAAGTGCCCGGCGTGAACATCAGCGACAGCACCAGCGAGCCCTCGTTGAAGGCCGGCAGAAAGGCGCGCGGGAAGAAGGGCACGCTGGCGGCCGCGGCAAGCACCGCCAGCAGTGCTGCCAGCACGAGCCCGCGCGCCCGCGGGAAGGACCACGCCAGCACGCGGCTGTCCAGTCGCTTGAGCCAGGCGACCAGCGGGCTGTCGCCGTGGTCGAGCCGCTTCATGCCCGGCAGCAGCAGACTGGCCAGCACCGGCGTCACCGTCATCGACACTGCCATCGACGCCAGGATGGACACGATGTAGGCCACGCCCAGCGGCGCGAACAGCCGGCCTTCGATGCCGGGCAGCGCGAACAGCGGCACGAATACCAGCACCACGATCACGGTGGCATAGACGATGCCGGTGCGCACCTCGACGCTGGCCTGTCGCACCACCTCCAGCACCGGCAGCGGTCTGTCGGCCTGCCTGTTCTGGCGCAGGCGGCGCAGGATGTTCTCGACGTCGACGACCGCGTCGTCCACCAGCTCGCCGATGGCGATCGCCAGTCCGCCCAGCGTCATCACGTTGATCGATTGCCCCAGCCAGTGAAACACCACGGCGGTGACCGCCAGCGACAGCGGGATGGCGATCAGCGAAATGAGCGTGGTGCGCGCCGACAGCAGGAAGGCGAACAGCACGATGCCGACCATGACGGCGCCGTCGCGCAGCGCCTCGGTCACGTTGCCGATCGACGCTTCGATGAAGTCCGCCTGGCGGAACAGCACGCGCGGTTCCGCCAGGCCGGGCGGCAGACCCTGCTTCAGCTCGCCGAGCGCGGCCTCGACCGCCGCCGTGAGCTTCAGCGTGTCGGCGGTCGGCTGCTTCTGCACGCTGACGATGACTGCCGGCGCACCGTTGTAGCCGGCGTCGCCGCGCTTGAGCGCCGGCGCGAAGCCCGCGCGCGCGACCTGATCGAGCCGTATCGTGCGCCCGTCCTTCCAGCCGACCGACAGGCTCTGCAGGTCTTCGATGCGGTGCGTTCGGCCGATGTGGCGGATCAGGTATTCGCGGTTGTTGCGGTCGATGAAACCGCCGCCCGCGTTCTGCGCGAAGCCGCGCAGCGCCTGCTCGAGCTGCGTCAGTGAGACGCCGAACTGCGCCATGCGTGCGGTGTCGGCCTCCACCCTGAGCTCGCGCACGTCGCCGCCGATCGGGATCACCTGCGACACGCCGGCGATGGACAGCAGGCGGGGGCGCAGCACGAAGTCGGCGTATTCGCGCGCCTGCATCGGCGAGGCGCCGGCCGCACCGTCGGCCGAGGCCAGCGGCAGCGCGATCAGCATGATTTCGCCCATGATGGACGACACCGGTCCCATCACCGGCGACACGCCTTCCGGCATCTGCGTGCGCACCAGCGCCAGCCGCTCCGCCACCAGCTGGCGATTGCGGTAGATGTCGGTGCCCCAGTCGAATTCGGCGTACACGATGGACAGGCCGATGCCCGAGGTCGAGCGCACGCGCGTCACGCCGGGCATGCCGTTGAGCGCGGTTTCGAGCGGGAAGCTGACGAGCTGTTCGACCTCTTCGGGCGCCATGCCGCCGGCTTCGGTCAGCACGGTCACCAGCGGCTTGTTCAGATCGGGAAACACATCGACCGGCGTGCGCCACGCGGTATAAGCGCCATAGGCCATCAGCAGCGTGGACAGCGCAAGCACCAGCAGCCGGTTGTGCAGGCTCAGGCGGACGATCCAGTTGAACATGGGTGGCCTCCGTTCAGCGGATCTGCGCGATCAGCGACGCGCCCTGCACGACCACGCGGTTGTCGGCGGACAGCCCGCGCGTCACCACCACCGTCTGCGCATCCAGCGTCTGCACCTCGACCGGCTGCGGGATGAAGCGCTCCGCGCCCGACTTGATCCACACCACCGGTTCGTTCGACGCATTGCGCGTCAGCGCGCGGGTCGGCAACACGATGCCCGGGATGCGCTCGGCCAGTTGCGCGACCACCGACACCGGCTGGCCGACCGCGAGCGCGGGCCGGGCGCCGGCCTTGCCCTGGGTGCGGAACAGCACCGGCAGCACGCCGTCGCGCAGACTGCCGCCGGCGCCGAGGAAGCTGAGCGCCACGTCGGGCACGTCCTTCAGCGCCGCACCGGCGAGGCGGGTGGCCAGTGCCGCGTCGGCCACCGTCGCCTCGACCAGCAGACGCGCCGGATCGACGATCTCGAACAGCGTGTCGCGCGCGTCCACCACCTGACCCGCAAGCATGTCGGCACGGGCGATCACGCCACTGACCGGGGCGCGCAGCGCTTCACGCGAGCCGATGCCGGCGGCGATGCCGGCTTCGCGTTCGCGCAGTCCGGCCAGTTCGGCCCGCGCCGACTCGATGTCCTTGCGCGGGATAGAACCTTCCAGACCTTCCAGCCGCGCCACCCGCTGTTCGACCAGCAGGCGCGCGGTGCGCAGTTCGGCGCGCAGCGCCGTCTGGTTGGCCTGGGCGATCGGGTCCGGGTTGTGGCGCACCCAGGCGAGGATGTCGCCCTGGCGCACCGTCTGCCCGATTACCGGCAGGCCGCGCGGTCCGGCTTCGAGGCGGCCACCGTAGAGGGCCTGCACGCGTCCGCCGGCATTCGGGTCGGCGATCACGCGACCTGGCAGCTCGACCGTGCGCGCGGCCTCGCTCGTCGTGACGACGCGGGTGCGGATGACCATGCGCCGCTGGGCGATCTTGGGCACGTTCACGCTGCCGTCCGGCAGCCGGGCCAGACCGGACGCTGTGGCGTGCGCCGCTTCGTCCAGGTGTTCGCCACCCGGGCCGTGCGCGCCCGGACCGGCAAGGGCGACGCTGGCGAACAGGGCGGTGGTGACGATGTGGAGCAGGCGTTTCATGCGCGGACTCCCTTGTCGGTGCGGCCGCGGCGTGCGAGCAGCAGCGCCGCAGCCAGCGCGATCACGGCGGCGGCGATCCAGGCCGCCGTGGGAACGCGGGACAACACCGACGCGTGTTCGTCAGCCGCCACCTCGGCATCGACATGCAGCACGGCGTCGAGCAGGTCCGCCTCTTGCGGTTCGGCCCCCTCGCCGCGGCGCACGGTGAACACCAGCGCGTGATCGCCCGGCCGTGACAGGGCAGCCAGCAGGGCCGGGTCGCTGAAGGCGTAGTCGCCGTGGTCTGCGTGGAACTGCGCGGTCGCGCGCACGCCGTCGCTCTCCACGTCGACTGTGGCGCCCAGTACCGGCTCGTTGCTGTCGTAGCGGTCGATCATCACCGACAGTTCGCCACCGCCGAGCCGGGCGACCAGTTCGAACAGTTCGGAATGTGTTTCCGTGCGCGGTGTCGCGCCGGTCGCGTGGGCGCCGGCCGGCGCGTCGAGGTGCTCGCCGTCCGGGCCATGGGCGCCCGGAGCGGCGACCGCCGGCAGATGGAACAGGAAAGCCAGCACGAAGGCGGGCAGGCGCAGGCTGCGCAGCAGGTGAAGCGGGGTCATGGCAGAAGTCCGATCGATTGGTTGAGTCGGGCGCGAGCGAGCCCGAGCATGGCCAGCTGGCGCCGCACGCCCTGCTGTGCCTGGGCAGCGGCGGCACGCACCCGCAGCAGTTCGGGCAGGCCGCTTTCGCCGGCGCGGAAGGCGCGGTCGAGCAGGGCGGCGCGCTCGACCAGCAGCGCGGCACGCAGGCGTCCGGCTTCCAGCGCGGCGTGCGCCGTGTTCAGCGCCTGCTCGGCCAGCGCGACGTCGGCGCGCAGCCGCTCGCGTGTCCGGTCGAGCTGCACCTGGGCGCGGTCCAGCTCGACCAGCGCGGTGGCGTCACGCTCCAGGTTGCGGTCGGCCGTGCCGAGCGGAATGCGCACACCGAGGCCGATGCTGTCCTGCGCCGGCATGCCCGCGCCCGGCTCGTCGTGGCGATAGCGCACCGTCAGTTCGGGCGGCGCGCGGCGGTCCAGTTTCACCGCGTCCAGCCGGCGGCGGGCCAGTTCGAGTGCCGCCTGCGCGGCGGCGAGTTCGGGGTGGCGCTCGATGTCGGTCGCGGCGCCCGGCTGTTCGTCCGCACCGTCCGGCAGCGGGAGATCGCCGGTCAGCACCTGCCAGCGCGATTCGACGGCGCGCAGCTGCTGCGCGGCCTCGATCGCGTCAGCGCGTGCCAGTTCGGCCTCGGCGCGTGCGGCCAGCAGGTCGGCATGGGCCAGTTCGCCGGCATCCACCCGGCGGGCGACGTCCGCCGCCAGTCCGTCGAGACTGTCCGCCTGCAGCCGGCTCTCGTCGCGCACGGCACGCAGTGCAGCTGCCGCCCAGGCCAGTTCGCGCAACTCTCCGGCCAGACCGAGCCGGAGCTGTTCGGCGGAGGCACTGGCGAGATCCACCTCGCCGCGCGCCGCGCGCTGGCGTGCGTCGCGCTGGCCGGGCAGCCACAGCGGCCAGCTCACGCCCACTTCGGTTTCGCGCTGGCCGGTATCGCGCAGCAGCCGGTTTTCGCGCTGGGAAATGTCGATCGAGGGCGGTGCCGCCCACGGGCTGGCCGTGGCGGCAAGGCGTGCTTCGGCGATGCGGCTGCGGCCGCTCGCCTCGCTCGCCGCGAGCGCGCGCTGCCAGGCTGATTCGAGCGCCGCGGCGAGCGCGGGCGAGCTACCCGCGAGCGCGGGCCATGCGGGGGCGGCCAGCAGCAGGCCGCACAGAATGCGTATGCAGGAATGTTTCACCGTCGGCTGTCCATGAGCGGACGCGTGCGACCGCCGGGCATGTGCCATGGGCAGGCGAAGGCGTCCTGACGAGCGGATTCCGGTTCGCGTACGAACCGGCCTGGTCTATGGATCAGACCTGCGGTCTGGGTGGCCTGCGGAGACCTTCGAGGAAAGGATGGGGGAGGGGGCCGCCATTGAAGGCGGGCAGGGGATCGTGCGGACTGTCGAACAGCAGGGCCGAAGCGGCGCCGGGCGGTATGAAGGTCGTCGACGACACGCAGTCGGCATGCAGGTGCTGGATCGATTCGGGAGAATCGTCGAGGTGGACGTCTTCCTCGTGGTGATGGTGCGGCTGGCCGCTCAGGTGCAGCAACTCATGGCTCACGTCGCTGGCCGCCCCGGCATCTTCCCAGTGCGCAAGGGCGGGCCCGCTGAAGGCGAGCGTCTGCCAGATGAGGCAGAACACGATCAGCAGCGAGCAGGCGTTTTTGTGGCGGCGCATGCGTAGAAAGGTAGCACAGGACCCGGGCGGCGCAAGCAGGCGCGCCGGCGCTTTCCGGCGCCGCGCCGCGGTCAGTGCGCGCTCGTGCGCAAGGGAAGTCTGTTCAAAACAAGGCTTAATGAAAATCCTTAGACTTGGTTCAGATCAGATGCGAGGCGCCGGGGCGGCCGGCTGACGATACTGGCAGTGCAGGTCAGGCAACACGATCACCGGGATGCAGGGCCTGCGGAAGAGCCATCCATCAAAACTGAGGAGATCAATATGAACTGGGAAACCCCGAAGGCCACCGACCTGCGTTTCGGCTTCGAAATCACGATGTACGTCGCCAACCGCTAAGTTCTGCGGTGGCATGGAAAACGGCGGGCCTTGTGCCCGCCGTTTTCTTTTGTGCGGCCGTTGCGCCGTCGAGACCCGACGCTCCGGGTGCTGAGACGCGCATCGCTGGCGCCTACCGCGCGAGCAGCGCGGCTGTCTCTTCCATCTGCTCATGCTCGAAAGCCGGCGCAAAATCGTCCAGCTCGTCGGCCTGCAGTCCGACCTCCGGCGCCAGCGCGACTTGCCTCCATCGAGAGACTGCCGTGTGCACCTCTTTCAGCACCGACAAGGCCTGCTCCTTGTTCAATGCGAAGTACGACGAGCGGGCCAGCAGCATGTGCACGTCGGTGATCGGTCCGTCCTGCTCCGACAGCCAGGTCTTGGATTCCCTGTCTTTGTCCGGGAAAGGGTTGATGTCGAAGGCGGGTGCGAGGCGCCATTGGCCGTGGGCCACGTGCAGGAAGCCGTGGTTCTGCAGGTGGTCGTCTACATTGGTGATGAGCAGATTGAACGCCATGCGGCGCCAGAGTTGCTGCACGTCCTGCGTGGGCGCGTGGCCGTGGGTGCGGATGGCGTCGGCGATCTCGGTGTAGCTGCGATCCTCCTCGCGCGAAGCCTGCAGCAGGGATGCCGCCGACTGGTAGGGAATGCGGCCGTCGGCGTCATCGCGATCGAAGCGGCCGATCACGGCCACAGGCACCTCTTTTCCCTCGTCGCCCAACAGAACGATGCGCGCCGGCGCGGCCTCGATGCCTGCGCGCGCGGCGAGCTTCAGCGCCAGCACCTCGCCGCGGGTGACGCTGCGCGTATCGCCAACACTGGGAAACTTGCCGATGGCGAGCCGGCCGTCTTCATCCACCAGGGTGCACTTGGGTCGCATACCGCCGAGCGAGGTGCCCTTGCCCTGCAGGTAGCGCAAGTCCTCGGCCGTTTCCTGTCCGCGCTCGACAGCGCGGCTGGCCTGGTAAATGTGCTGCAGCTCGATCAAGGGCGGAGTACTGCGCCGTCCTTCGGGCGTCGTCCGGTGCCAGTCCCCATCCGCATCGCGCAGGCGCAGCGCGCCGACGCGGCTGAAGTCATCCACCGCCAGCAGGTAATCCAGTTCGGTGAGGGCCGGAAGCCCCGGATCGGTCTTGCGGCGCTTGGCGTGGGCGCGGGCGATGACGCGCCGACCCCACACGTCGGGCGCGGTATCGGCGACGGCGCCATGAAATACGGAGTCGTGCGCCGAGCGCGCCTTGTGCGGCTGGTAGCCCGGCAGCAGTTGCAGGTCGGCTGACACATTGAAGCGCGCCGGACTGCCCAGCCAGGATGAGTCATAGGCAAAGGTGCAGTGCTCGCGCCGACCCTGCCGCACATGGACGAGCGAGCCGACGGGCAGACCCGCTTTGCCAATGCATACCTGAATCTGCCGACGGGTCGGCGTGGTCGCCGTCATCAGAGCGCCCCCGACGTGCCCGTCTTGCTGCGCACGCGCTTGGGCAGGTTCTCGTCCATCAGGGTAAGCCCGATGTCGTCCTTCGCCGTGTCCAGCAGGTTTTCCAGCGCCTGAATCTCACCGAAGACGTGAAGCGCGCGGGCGAAGAAGTGAATGGGCACCCGCAGGTCGCCTTTCTCCATGCGCCGTACGGTGGACAGCGACGCGCCCATGCGCTCGGCGAGCGAGGCCTGCGAAATGTGGCGCCGACGACGGGCAAGGGAGATGTCGCCGCCAAGCTTGCGGATCGCCCGCTCGACTGGAAGAGGAACTGGTGGCTCCATATTAAGTGTCCCGATAGGGGTTTTTATATTTTATTAATGTTTCTATCGGGATGATTATAGTCGACCGGCGCAGTGCGGGAGAACCGCGCCTCTTGTTGGGGGAGGACTCGACTGTCACGAACGATGCCGGGGCCGGGGTTACGTCGGGCGGTTTCGTCGTACGCGTCTTGCGTTAGCCGGCCGAGGCCTCGAAGCGGTCGATCAGTTCATACAGCAGCCGAAGTTCTTCTTCCTGATGAGGGCGGAGCTCCAGCAGATCGACATGGTGACGGACCAGGTAATACTCGTTCTCGCTGCGAATGGCGCCACGTGCCTTTATTCGCGCAAGCCGCTCGGCATCCTTGGCGAGGAAATCCGGATACTGGGCCACGATCGCTGCGGACAGCGCCTCAATCGCGCGCTTTCTGGCTTCCGGAGGTATCGACTTGAGCAGCATAGGCATCTCGCGAAGACCTTGCTCCATACCGGCAGCGAGCGCTGAGCGGGGCGCGTCGATTGGATTCACATACTGATGCCTGACGTGGGTCCAGTTCTCGACCAGAGCCTTCGCCGTCGGATCGTCAAGCCGTGCAATCGCATCGAAGAACAGGTCGCATACAGCGATCAGTTTTGTGAGCTTGTCGGTGCGCGCCAAGGCGTGTTCCTCATGGTGGATTGACGAGGTCGCGACCGGTTCTGCGGCACGCTGTCCTGCAGCGCCACGTTGCCGGTGGGCGCGCGCTCTTGCGTCAGCTCATGAGCGCACATCACCGCCAATTGCCTGCCCCTGGCTCCGGTGCATCCTGTCCATCGCCATCTGCAGTCTTTCGGCCAGCTTCTGGTCGTTAAGCGACCGCGCACACTCGATGCCCAAGCGGGCCTTCTCGATGAAGTTGATGCGGGTGGTGTCCGTGGCCATGTCGACCGGTTGGCCCGTCGCGACCGAGATCTTCATCGTCATGCCCATGAAAGGAGCGCTTTCATCGAGCAACATCTTTCCAGTGCGGATCTGCTCGTTCATCCAGTCGGTCATTTCCTGACGGGTCATGCTTGTGAAGTCAGCAGATCTCGTGGAAGGCGTTTGGGCAGTTGCCGCCGCCAGCGCGGACGAAAACGCGCTGGGGCCGGCGCCAGGCGTGGAGGAAGGCTGCGTGCGGGGAGCGCTGTAAAGCGAGCTGGTTTCAGGGATGATCTTCATCAAACGCTCGTCTTTTCAAAATTCGGTCGTCGAAAACGTGGCCTGTCCCCAATTGTTCACTCGAGATCGGCAAAGCTGGTTTGCTGTTTCATCGGGATGGGTGCGCGTATCGGGATGATTTGGACATTCTACGGGGGGCGGGGTTAAATCAGTGTTTCCATAGGTTTAATTTTCTTCGTCACGTTTCTTTAACCTACCCACAAAATGCCAAATAACAGATGCGATAAGTGACGCAAGCACTCCCAGAGCGAAACTGATACCTCGTTCCAACCAAAGACCTTTTTCCATCTCTTTTCTTTGTTGAGCGAACAAGGCATTAACCACTTCTTGGTTGGCGGTAACAATGGGTTCGATTTCTGCTTTTTGCTCTTGAAGCTTGTTCAATAAATCTTGAGTGACTGAGATCTCCTGCTTTTTGCTTAAGATGAAAGCCTCGAGATCCGTTAGATTTTCTTGGGTGGTGCGTAATAGCAAGTATTGTTCTTTGAAGTCTTGGGTTTTCGCTTGATTGCTTTTCCGTGTTTGCTCGGAGTTATAAATAGAAATTCCTAGGGCCACTGCAGCAACAAAAATTGACGCAGCAGAGACGACAGTGGTTGTCTTGGCATCTTTTCTGTAACGAGAAATCCAAAAATCAACGAACTGTTCGGAAAATTTATCAAAACGAAATTGTAAAAGAGGTTTGGCTAATTTGACTGCCTCAATTATGCCGTCATCTTTATCTGGCTTATGTTCGATTGAAAATCTGTCATCTAGTATTTCTGCGCCTTCTGATTTTTCGTTGGTGTAATTAATAATTCCATCGGGATATTCCCACACTTCGAACTCGAGGCGTATCTCCTGATCGCAGTTATGGCAAGGTTCTTCAATCTCCGCGATGTACTGAGTTTCGGCTCCCATTTGCCGCTCACTTCTCGATTGAGCGTCGAACTCGAAATCTTGTCGGTGCAGATAGTGTTTGGCGCCGCATTTGGTACATTTGTAGGTGGCACTACCGACTATTTGATACGACATTCAAGGCTCTCTAATAAAATATAACGTGGAGGTCACCGGCGCTGCGCGGCTTTATCGCGCAGCGTCCGGTGGACCGCAGGGTTATGCCTCACTGACGCAGCGCTTGCGGGGCATTGTCGACGTCGTTGATGCCCATTTTCGCAATTGGCCCAATACGTGATTTCGCGCGGTCTAAATAGTCGCGGACTTGGCGGCGAACAACGCGTTCAGGCATTTCCTTGAGTTGGGCACGAATAGATTCTGCCTCCGCCATGAGATCAGGCGTAAGGGAAGTTGCGCCGCCAAGAACCATGAGCAAAGGCAGGTGTGACTCTTTTGACTTTGTCACATGCCTACGGACCGGACCGAACGCCAAGTAATTCACTAGGAAGTCGGCACTCATCACCGGGGAATCAGGAGGAGCCTCGTTCATAAGCGGGCGCAATCTACCCTTAAGATCGAAAGTCTGGCGGTCTACAGTCAGCCACCAGGCACTGTAGCCAAAGGGCGACGGTTTTTCGTGACTGCGTAGCTGAACTATGCCGCAATAGCACTCGATATCGTGTCCTATCAGGCGGTTAATCGCCATGTCGTCCAGCAGTGCCCCATACTTCTCTTTTCGTCGTTCATAGCGATCGAGCCAAATCTTTTGAAGTGCATTTCGCAATTCAGATGAAGACGCGGCGCTTTCAGTTTCGAGTGACCTCTCTGTAATCCCGAATCGTTCATGCAGGTACTCTGCAATATCTTGAAGGGGTCGGGCTTCACCACGAAAGTTTTCGAGCCAAGATGAAAAGGAAGCTGGAGACCGACCGCTAACTACGTATCGCTCAAGCAGATAAGGAACAGAACCCTCCCAATGCCCTTGTGTTAGGCGAGCGCACGTCAACGCTCGATTCATGTGCCTTTCCACTTCCTCGATAACACCTGATGTGACGAAGAGCTTGAGATTGGCATCTCGCGCAGCTTCAATCATGCGCGAGAAGCGGCCTATTTCTTCTTCATCTTCTGCCAACGTATCCCCAAGAAGAGGTAGTACCACCGATGCATCAAGCCAAAGTATTCCGTGAGAAAACATTTTTTCAACGGCGCCTTGAACGTCCGGCGTTTGTTTGAGAAATGCCAGAAGCGTATACGCATCCGCAAGCGAACGAAGGTATGTTGTGAACGCTTGGTCGTCACTTGTCAGAATGTCACGGACGCTTCTTCGAAGCAGCAAGACCCAGTCAGCATGAGGAGTCTTTGGAAATGTGGATCGTGCGACTAGCGGAAGCAACACGCTATCAAAATCGGTGTCAGCAAGCTGAGATAGGTTCCCGCTCTGAACTGCTACTGAAAACGCTTGGCTACGTTCAAATAGGATTCCATCAAGGGCATTTCGGAGGCACAGGGCAAAGGACTGCTGCACATCCGGGGCGATTTGCAGTTGAGACAGTTGCTCCGAGCATAACTTTTGGATTGCGTCGGCTAGATTAGATTCGGCTAGTGCAGCCTCGACTCGGAATCCATTTAGCCGTTGTATCTCTTCATGGGCTAGGCAGAATTCGTCTTCCTTCTGCCAGTGCTTCACGGTGTGTTTCTCAAGCCTCTTTAGTGCGCTATCAACTAATGGAGCTACCTGTGATTCAGGGTGATTCGGCATGAATTGCTTAATCGTCGTGTGGACCGCCGCGCGACCGATACGATTCGCGCTGCTCGTGTTGACTAGCGCAGCACGAACGAGAGCCTCAAACGCGAGTTTTGTCAGCCCCTTGTCTCGGACATCGTCCTGCCACTGGAGGCCTAAGAATGTAGCAGCGGCAATTGCTTCTGGTGCGGATAGCTCCGCTTTTACGTAAGGGCCTACGCCAACTGACGAAAGGTAAGGGTCAACGATGACTGTTGCCAGTTCCTCGGCAGCGTGCTGCCGTTGAGGAGACGCGTTAACCCGTTCGATGAACCAATGTCTATCCCTGATATCCAGCGCGAGGCCGTACTTGGTTCGAAGGGTCTTCTTTAGGTCGTCCGAATCAGCACCAACTGTCTGGTTAGTGAGATAGATGAGTACTAACGAGTTGGGTAATGTGTCCTTCAATCGTCGAACCGTTGCGTTAATTTTTGCTCGCCAATCAGAGGCAACCGAATATTGAATTACGACCTTGGGTTCATCATTAGGCGAAAACAATTCTGCATCTCGTCCCTCGTCGCCAGAGGGGGTCGCCACGGTGCGAAGATCATCGAATTCCGTAGCCAGAAAGACGGACGCCGTTCGTTCGAATCGATTCCAATCAGAATGCTGAAGTCTCTCCAAGGCAAGCTCAAGACGGCGAGTGATCATCGTATTGCCCTCAGTGCGGAATGGATTAATTGTGAGGCATAACTTTGTTTTCTGGCGCAGTTTTGCGCCATAACGACGGACGATGCCGGATAAACACAAAGAATTTTAGTAGGGAACTTCTTTTGTTTTCAGTCGTTTGGCACGCAGTGTGCCGGATAACTACCAATTAAACGAAGACAAAAAACCTCACCCCGTGTATCGCCGGCAAGTGGAGCATATCCACGGTGTCTGTTCCATCGGTCATTTATCCGAGTGGTGAGGCGATGGGGTGCGCCCCAAGGCGCACGACTGGTCGCGCGACTTCTTCTTTACGTTCCTGGCGTGCCCGGGCTGGTGCCGGGTTGATGGCCGTCAGGTCCCTCGCAGCCTTTCACAACAGAACCTTGACGCATGCCCGGGCACGCCACGCCGGCAACGGATAGATTGCGGCCTTTCCCGCTTTTTTCCGGTCTTGCCGTCGCCCGCATGAATACCTCCTACCCCTCACCCCTCCAGACCGAATGGTCCACGCTGCAGCAGGACCACGAGCGCCATGAGCGTTGCGCGGTCGGGATCAAGATCGTGGCGGTGGCGCTGACTGCCGGTGCGGCGCTGTTCGGTTTTCCGTTCGAGTTGGCGGCGCCGCTGACGGTGATCGTGTGGGTGATCGAGGCGATGCTGCGCACGGTGCAGGCGCGCCTGGGGCAGCGTCTGCTGAAGGTCGAAACGCTGATCGCCGACGGGGCGTCGGACTATGCGGCCTGCCAGTTGCACACCGAGTGGCAGGCGACGCGGCCCGGTGCGGTCGGGTTGTTGATGGAGTACGCGACGAGTGCGCTGAAGCCGACGGTGGCTTTTCCGCACGCGCTGCTACTGCTGCTGCAGGCGGCGCTCGCGATTACTGGCTGAGTCCTTTGCTGCATTGCGAAACATCAAGACGCTGAAACGCGGGCCGGGGCACAATCGGGGCGATTCCCGCATTGCATCGGACTGAAACATGAGCGCATCGCGTCGCCGCCTCGTTCTGGGGCTGATCGTGCTGGCTGCCGCGGCGGCTGGCTATTACGGCTGGAAGCAGTACGCCGCACCGCCGGTAAGCGAGGCCTTTGCCTCCGGCAACGGACGCATCGAGGCGACCGAGATCGACGTCGCGACCAAGACCGGTGGCCGGCTGGAGAGCGTGGCGGTGCGCGAAGGGGACGACGTGAGCGCCGGGCAGGTGGTGGCGCTGATGGACGTGCGCGCGCTGGAAGCCGAACTGAAGATCAGCGACGCGCAGATCGAGCAGGCCAAGGCCACGCGCTCCGCCGCGGTCGCGGCGGTGGCGCAGCGGCAGAGCGATGTGGCCACCGCCGGCGCCGTCGTGTCGCAGCGGCAGAGCCAGCTTGCGCTGGCCGAGAAGGACATCGAGCGCACGCAGCGTCTGGTCGACAAGGGCTTCATTTCGACGCAGAAGCTGGACGTCGACCGCACCAGCAAGCAGTCGGCACTGGACGCGCAGAAGGCGGCGTCGGCGCAGTTGCAGGGCGCGAGGTCGTCGATCGAGGCGGCCCACGCGGCGGTGAAGCAGGCGGAGGCTGCGATCGAGGCGGCCGAGGCGCGCAGCGCGCGCATCCGCGTCGATCTGCAGGACGCGCAGCTGGTTGCCCCGGCCGACGGCCGCGTGCTGTACCGGCTGGCCGAGCCGGGCGAGGTGCTGGCGGCGGGTGGCAAGGTGCTCACGCTGCTCGACATCACCGATGTCTACATGACCATATTCCTGCCGACCTCGCAGGCCGGGCGCGTGGCCATCGGCACCGAGGCGCGCATCGTGCTCGACGTGCGGCCGGACATCTCGATTCCGGCCAGCGTGAGCTTCGTGTCGCCGCAGGCGCAGTTCACGCCGAAGTCGGTCGAAACGCGCACCGAGCGCGAAAAGCTCATGTTCCGCGTGCGGGTGAAGATTCCGCCCGATCTGCTGAAGGCGCACGCCAGGCAGGTGAAGACCGGGCTGCCCGGCGTGGCCTGGGTGAGGCTCGACCCTGAAGCGCCGTGGCCGGCCACGCTGCCGCCGCTGGTCGGAACACCGAAACCGTCGACGGCGCCATGACCGACACGGTCGCCCGGCTTGCCGGCGTCGGCCTGCGCTACGGCGACACGGTCGCGCTCGACGACATCGCGCTCGACATCCCGGCCGGTTGCATGGCCGGGCTGATCGGGCCGGATGGCGTCGGCAAGTCCAGCCTGCTGGCGCTGGTCGCCGGCGTGCGCGTGATCCAGCAGGGCGGGGTGATGGTGCTGGGCGGCGACATGCGCGACCGCCACCACCGCGCCGCGGTGTGCCCGCGCATCGCCTACATGCCGCAGGGGCTGGGCCGCAATCTGTACATGACGCTGTCGGTGTTCGAGAACGTCGACTTCTTCGGTCGCCTGTTCGGCCACGCCACGCGCGAGCGCGAGGCGCGCATCGCCGAGCTGCTGGACAGCACGGGCCTCGCCGCCTTCCGCGACCGCCCGGCCGGCAAGCTGTCGGGCGGCATGAAACAGAAGCTCGGCCTGTGCTGCGCGCTGATCCACGACCCCGACCTGCTCATCCTGGACGAGCCGACCACCGGCGTCGATCCGCTGTCGCGCCGCCAGTTCTGGCAACTGATCGAACGCATCCGCGTGCGCCGGCCCGGCATGAGCGTGCTGGTGTCCAGCGCCTACATGGGCGAGGCGGCCGGTTTCGACTGGCTGGCCGCGATGGACGACGGCCGCGTGCTCGCCACCGGCACGCCGGCCGAACTGCTGGCGCGCACCGGCGCCAAGGATCTCGACGCCGCCTTCATCGAACTGCTGCCGGCCGCCAAGCGCCAGGGGCACGAGGAACTGGTGGTGCCGCCGCGCTGCGTGCAGGGCGACGGCCCGGCCATCGTCGCCGAAGGCCTCACGATGCGCTTCGGCGATTTTACCGCGGTCGACCACGTCGATTTCGAGATCGGCCGCGGCGAAATCTTCGGCTTCCTCGGCTCGAACGGCTGCGGCAAGACGACGACGATGAAAATGCTCACCGGCCTGCTGCCGCCGAGCGATGGCAGGGCGCTGCTGTTCGGGCACGTCGTCGACAGCGGCGACATGGATACCCGCAAGCGGGTCGGCTTCATGACGCAGGCGTTCTCGCTGTACGGCGAACTGAGCGTGCGCCAGAACCTGGTGCTGCACGCCCAGCTTTTCCACCTGCCGGCGGCCGACATCGCGCCGCGCGTCGCCGAGATGGTCGAGCGTTTCGGTCTGGCCGAATACCTCGACACGCAGGCGGCCGGCCTGCCGCTGGGCATACGGCAGCGGCTGTCGCTGGCGGTGGCGGTGATCCACAAGCCGGACATGCTCATCCTCGACGAACCGACCTCGGGCGTGGACCCGGTTGCGCGCGACGGTTTCTGGCGCCTGCTGATCGAACTGTCGCGCAAGGACGGCGTGACCATTTTCGTGTCCACCCACTTCATGAACGAGGGCGAGCGCTGCGACCGCATTTCGCTGATGCACGCCGGCCGCGTGCTGGCCAGCGACACGCCGGCGGCGCTGATCGAGCGGCGCGGCGCCGCATCGCTCGAAGAGGCTTTCGTCGCCTACCTGGAAGAGGCGACCGGCGACGGCGCGCAGCCGGCGCCCGAGGCGCCGCCACCCGCCGCCGCTGTGCCGGCGCCACCCGCGGCGCGTCCGGCACCCTTCAGCCGGCGCCGGCTGCTGGCCTACGCGCGGCGCGAGTGGCTGGAAGTGCTGCGCGACCCGGTGCGACTCACCTTCGCGCTGCTCGGCTCGGTCATCATGGTGCTCATCCTCGGCTATGGCATTTCGATGGACGTCGAGGATCTGAAATTCGCCGTGCTCGACCGCGACGACACGCCGGAAAGCCGCGCCTACATCGAAAACATGGCAGGCTCGCGCTACTTCATCGAACAGCCGCCGCTGCTGGGCGTGGACGAACTGGATCGCCGCATGCGCGCCGGCGAACTGAGTGTCGCGCTGGAGATTCCGCCCGAGTTCGGGCGCCGGCTGCGCAGCGGACACGCGGTCGAGATCGGCGTCTGGGTCGATGGCGCCATGCCCTTCCGCGCCGAAACCACGCTCGGCTACGTGCAGGGCCTGCACGCAGATTTCCTGCAGCAGGCGGCGGTGCGCGAAGGGCTGCCGGCGACCGCCTACCCGGCGAAGCTGGACATGCGCTACCGCTACAACCAGGACTTCCGCAGCGTGTTCGCGATGGTGCCGGCGGTGATCCCGCTGCTGCTCACCTTCATTCCGGCCATCCTGATGGCGGTCGGCGTGGTGCGCGAGAAGGAGCTGGGTTCGATCACCAATCTGTACGCGACGCCGGTGACGAGGCTGGAATTCCTGATCGGCAAGCAGTTGCCCTATATCGCCGTCAGCATGGTGAGCTTCTACGGACTGGTGCTGCTCGCGGTGTTCGTGTTCGAGGTGCCGCTTAAGGGCAGCCTGCTGTCGCTCAGCCTGGGTGCGCTCATCTTCGTCACCGCCACCACCGGCCTCGGGCTGCTGATGTCCTCGTTCGCGCGCACGCAGATCGCCGCACTCGCCGCGACCGCGGTGGTGACCATGCTGGCCACGGTCACCTTCTCCGGACTCACGCACCCGGTGTCCTCGCTCGAAGGCGTGGGGCGCACGATAGGCACCTTCTTCCCGGCGACCTATTTCCTCAACATCAGCCGCGGCCTGTTCACCAAGGCGCTCGACATGCGCGACCTGTACGCCGACTTCGTCGCGCTGGCCGCCTTCGTGCCGGTGCTCACGCTGCTCAGCGTGTGGCTGCTGAAGAAGCAGGAACGATGATGAGGAAGCGACTGCTCAACGCCTGGCGGCTCGGGCTGAAGGAACTGATGAGCCTGTGGAACGACAAGGTGCTGCTCATCATGATCGTGTGGGCCTTCTCGGGCGGCATCTACAGCGCGTCGACGGCGACTTCGCAGGAACTGCACAACGCGCCCATCGGCATCGTGGACGAGGACCGCTCGGTATTGAGCGAGCGCATCGCCGGCGCCTTTTACGGCCCCTACTTCCGGCCGCCGGAGATGATTACCGAAGGGCAGGGCGACGCCGGGCTGGATGCCGGGCTGTACACCTTCGTCATGATCATTCCGCCGGATTTCGAGCGCGACGTGCTGGCCGGCGCGCAGCCGTCGATACAGGTGAACATCGACGCGATGCGGGTGAGCCAGGCCTTCATCGGCGCCAACTACATCCAGAACATCGTGCTCGGCGAGGCCGTCGAATTCGTGCAGCACCGGCGCAGCGAGACGGTGGCGCCGATCTCGCTCGCGCCCACCATCCTGTTCAACCCCAACCTGACCAGCGCCTGGTTCGGTAGCGTGATGGAAATCATCAACAACGTGACCATGCTGTCGGTCATCCTGACCGGTGCGGCGCTGATCCGCGAGCGCGAGCACGGCACGCTGGAACACCTGCTGGTGATGCCGCTGGGCGCTTTCGAAATCATGCTGGCCAAGGTGTGGTCGATGGCGCTGGTGGTGTGGGTGGCGGTGCTGCTGTCGCTGTATTTCGTGGTCGAGCGTGCGCTGGCGGTGCCGATCGCCGGCTCGATTCCGCTGTTCATGGCCGGCACGCTGGTGCAGCTGCTGGCCACCACCTCGCTCGGCATCTTCATCGGCACGCTGTCGCGCAACATGCCGCAGCTCGGGCTGATGATGATCCTCGTCATCCTGCCGCTGGAGCTGCTGTCCGGCGGCATGACACCGCGCGAGAGCATGCCGCAGGCGGTGCAGTTCATCATGGAATTCGCACCCACCACCCACTTCGTCAGCCTCGCCCAGGCGGTGCTCTACCGCGGCGCTGGCATCGACGTCGTCTGGCCCAGCCTGCTCGCCATGGCCGCCATCGCGGCGGCCTTCTTCACCGCCTCGCTGCTGATGTTCAGGCGCAGTATCGCGGCGCAGGGCTGAGGTTCGAGCGCCGCAATCGCGAGCAAGCTCGCTCCCACAAAAACGCGGCTCCGGCGACGGTCCCGGAGTGCTTTCGTGGGAGCGAGCTTGCTCGCGATACGGCCGCCGCAATCTGCGAGCTTCGATACAAGCCGCCGTCGGGGTCAGAAGACCCCTCCCACAGAACTCCGGCTCCGACCGCCGATCGGGCACGATCCTTGTGGGAGCGAGCTTGCTCGCGATACGGCCGCTGCTGTCCGCCGGCTTCGATACAAGCCGCTGTCGGGGTCAGAAGACCCCTCCCACAGAACCCCGGCTCGGCTCCGGCCGCAGGCCCGGCACATTTTTCCCCTGCAGAGTCCTCGCCCTTGCTCGGGCCGTGAATCGGGCGCATCTCCTGTAGGAGCGGTCTTCTGACCGCGACGCGGCCTCTGCGATCCGCCGGCTTCGATACAGGCCGCCGTCGGAATCAGAAGACCCTTCCCAAAACATCCCGTCATCCGTCGGCGCCAGTGCTGCGCCCGCCGTCAGCGCTTCGCCAGCGCCGTTTCCAGTCTCGCCAGCGCCGTTTCCAGTCTCGCCAGCGCGTCGCGGATGACCGCTCGCGGTGATGCGAGGTTGAGGCGCATGTGGCCGCTGCCGCCGGTGCCGAAGCTTGCTCCGGGGTTCAGGCCGAGGCCGGCGCCGATGAAGAAGTCGCGCAGTGCGTCGTCGTCGAGCCCGAGGCCTCGGCAGTCCAGCCACAGCAGATAGGTGCCTTCCGGCGCCACCGGATGGATGCCGCGCAGGCGGTGGGTGACGGTGTCGATCACTTCGTCGCGCGTGGTTTCGAGATAGTCCATCAGCGCGTCCAGCCACGGGCCGCCGTCGCGGTAGGCGGCTTCGAAGGCGGCGACGCTGAACGGGTTCGACGCGCTCACGTGCAGCGTGCCGAACACGCGCTCGACCGCGCGCCGCTCGGTGTCGTCGGCGATCAGCGCCGACAGGCCGAGGCCTGGCACGTTGAAGGTCTTGCTCGGCGCCACCGTGGTCAGCACGCGATCGCCCGGGCGCGCCAGCGTAGCGAGCGGCAGGTGACGCACGCCGGGGTAGGTGAGATCGGCGTGGATTTCGTCGGACAGCACGACCAGTTCGTGCCGGCGGGCGATGGCCAGCAAAGCGTCCAGTTCTTCATGCGACCACACGCGGCCGACCGGATTGTGCGGCGAGCACAGCAGCAGCAGCTTCGATCCGGCGCGCGCGGCGCAGCCTTCGAGCTGGTCGAAATCCATGGTCCAGCGGCCGTCGCGCTCGATCAGCGGGTTCTCGACCACGCGCCGGCCGGTGTCGCGGATGGCCGAGAAGAAGGGCGGATAGACCGGCGGTTGCACGATGACGTTGTCGCCAGGCTTGGTGAAGGCCTGCACCGCCGCATACAGCGTCGGCACCACACCCGGACACATGTGGATGTGCTCGCGCGCGACGTTCCAGCCGTGGCGTGCGGCCAGCCAGCGCTCCAGCGCTTCGAAGGCGCCGTCCGGGTAGAGCGTGTAGCCATAGACCGGGTGACGCGCGCGTTCGGCCAGTGCGGCCACCACTGCCGGCGGCGCGGCGAAGTCCATGTCGGCCACCCACAGCGGGGTGACCTGCTCGGTGCCGAACACCGCGGCGCGGCCGTCGTGCTTGACGCTGGCCGTGCCGTCGCGCGGAATCGGCAGATCGAAGTCGAAAGAGGTACTCAGCGCACGCGCTCCCACAGCGTCACCTCGGCCAGCGTGTGCTGGTGCTTGCGGCGGGTTTCACGGATGACGAAGGGCACGTCGCGCGGCGCGCCCACCATGCGGAAGCGCTCGCCCAGCACGGCCTTCAGGCCGTCGAGCGTGGTCCAGCTTTCGCCGTCCTTCTTGAAGCCGCCCAGCCAGTCCTCGCGCTTGGTGTGTTCTTCCAGCCAGGTGTAGGGCGAGGTGATCATCAGCAGGCCGCCGACGTTCAGCCGCTCGTGCACCGCCGCCAGGAAGGCCTTCGGGTCGTACAGCCGGTCGATCAGGTTGGCGGCGAGTATGAGGTCGTAGCCGGTTAGCACGCTCTTCAGATTGCAGGCGTCGCCCTGCATGAACTCGACCTTCCCGCGCACCGACTCCAGCCCCATGTTGGCCAGACGGCGCGTCTTGTACGACACCAGTTCGCCTTCGTCGACCAGCGTGTAGCGCAGCTCGCCCTGTTCGGCCAGATGCACGCCGGCGTTGATGAAGCGGGCGGAGAAATCGACGCCGGTCACGTGCTCGAAATGGCGGGCCAGTTCGAAGCTGGCGCGGCCGGTGGCGCAGCCGAGGTCGAGCGCGCGCCGCGCCGGTCGGTCACCCATTGCCTCGATGGCGATGGTCGCCAGCGCCTTCGGGAAATTCGGCACGCCGAAGTACTCGTCGCCGTAGTGGAACTCGGCGTACTCGGACAACTGCCGGTCGCTTTCGTAGTAGACGTTCGGCGCGCTGGCCGGTGCATCGCTGATCACGTATCGGAACCCCGCGTGCTGGAAGAAATGACGGCGGAAAGCGTAGCGCGACGCGCGTGTCGCCTCGTTGCCGCAGGAAACCCACGCGCCGCCCTTCATCAGGTTGTGGCGTGCGTCGAAGGTGGGCGTCGAGAAATCGTCGTAAATCGGGTGCACGTCGAAGCCGGCGAAGGGGTAGATCGGCGTCTCGGTCCATTGCCAGACGTTGCCGACCACGTCGAAGAAGTCGCCATGCGCGAAGCGATCGACCGGGCAGGACGAGGCCCAGTGATCGAGGTGCAGGTTGGCGGGTGCCTTGCTGTCTTCAGGCACTTCGGCGACACCGGCCACGTCGTACAGGCGGTACCACTCGTCCTCGGTCGGCAGCCGCACCGGGCGGCCGGTCTTCGCCGCCTTCCATCTGCAGAAGGCGCGCGCCTCGTGGCAGTTGGTTTCGACCGGCCAGTTCCACGGCATCGGCACTTCTTCGAGCATCAGGCGCAGCTGCCAGCCGTCAGGCTTGCGCCGCCAGAACTCGGGGTGATCGATGCCAGCCTGCAGCCGGAAGTCGCGCCAGCTCTTTCCTTCGTCGTCCCACCAGGCGTCGTTGCGATAGCCGCCGTCGTCGACGAAGTCGAGGAATTCGCGGTTGCTGACGACATGACGGCTGGCTTCGAACGCGGCCACCGCGATGTCGCGCGTTTCGTATTCGTTGTCCCAGCCGTAGATCGGGTCGTCGCGGCGACGGCCCAGCTGCGTGACGCCGGCCGCCACCGGAACCAGGCTGTTTGCCGGCGGCTCGCCGCTGTCGCGACAGGGCGCCCACGCCGGGTGCGTGCGCACGAAGTCGAGCCGGCTCTGGCGGATCAGCACCGACGAGGTTTCCAGATGGATGCGCTCGTGCTCGATGCCCATGATGATGCTCCACCACGGGTTGCTCCAGTTCACCGGCAGCGTGAGCGGTGCCTCGCCGATGACGCGGTCCACCAGACGCCGGACCTCGTTGCGGTAGTCGCGCACCGCCTGCACGCTCGGCCAGTCGTAGTTCGCCTCGTTCAGGTCGTCCCAGCTCATTTCATCGACGCCGACCGCGAACATCGATTCGAAGCGCGGGTTGATGCGCTCATGGATGAGCCCGGCCAGCAGCAGCTTGTTCACGAAGAAGGTGGCGGTGTGGCCGAGATAGAAGATGAGCGGATGGCGCAGCGCGATCGGTTTGCGGTAATAGGCCTCGTCGCAGGTGAGCACTTCGAACAGCTGTTCGTAGCGGCTGAAGGTGGCGTGAAAGTAATCGCGCAGGGTTGCGCGCATCGCGTCCGGATCGGTCGCGTCGAGTCGCGGCGTGCGCAGGAAGAAGGTGTCCTGATGACTGTTCATCTTCTTTTTGTACTCCGGCAAATGCGGGTGTTGGAGGGCGTGCCGGTCGGCAGGGATCATGAGGCGATCATCCCGGTAAGCAGATGTTTCCGGCCGTGGTCGCGCATAGACGCGGCGCGGCGCCGGTAAGTTCAGACATTGTGCCGCGACCGGCAGGGCATGCGTAGGTCACGCCGGCTCCGGCGCAAAGGCCGTGCTGTCGCTGCCGAGCTCGCGCGCCAGCCAGTCCACCAGCAGACGCGTGCGGCCGGGCAGCAGCCGGGCGTGCGGATAGACGATGCTGACCGGGCGCGGCGGCGGCTCGAAATCGCGCAGCACGACGCGCAGTTCGCCGCGCGCCAGTTGCGGCCTGACCTGGTAGCTCAGGAAAAGGCCGAAGCCGGCGCCCGCCGCGCAGGCGTCGACCGCGGGTGCGATGTGGTTGAACTCGAGGTTGCCGGCCACCGGCACGGTCATCGCGCGGCCATTGACGTGAAAGCTCCACGCGAAGCTGGAGGCGCCGGTAAAGCGGACACAGGGCGCGCCGCGCAGCGCGTCCGGGTGCTGCGGTTCGCCGTGCGCGGCGAGCAGGGCGGGGCTGGCGACGACGACGCGGCGGATGGTGCCGAGTGGGCGTGCGATCAGGCCCGAATCGTCGAGTGCGCCGATACGTACGCCGACATCGATGCTCTCCTCCAGCATGTTCACGACGCGGTCATGCAGCAGCACGCGCAGCTTCACGCGCGGATGGCGCAGCGCGAAACGGGTGACCGCCGGCGCGACATACATCTGGCCGAACTGAACTGGCGCGGTCAGCGTGATCGGCCCCGACGGCTCGGTCGCGCCTTCCTTCAGCGCGTCCTCGGCGTCCTGCACCGCCGACAGCACCTGGCGACAGCTTTCGAGATAGCTGCGGCCCTCGTCGGTCAGCGCGATGCGACGCGTCGTGCGGTTCAACAGGCGCACGCCGAGATGGGCCTCCAGCGCGGCCAGCGTGCGCACGACCGCGGGCAGCGAACAGTCGAGCGCACGCGCGGCCGCGGTCAGGCTGCCGTGCTCGGCGATGTCGACGAAGGTGCGCATGGCCCTGAGGGTGTCCATGCCCGGATATTACTGCGCAAAGTGGAAGAGTGTTATCCGTATCGCCCCATTTATTGCCGGGTATGGATTGCGGATACTGCATCACGTCGCCACCCGACGCCCAACCCAACGCAAGGAGCCTGTAATGACGCTGACCGCCACCCTCCGCCCGGATGCCCCCATCGTGCTGCACGGCTTCAAGCTGTCCGGCCACAGCCACCGTGCCGAGCTGTTCCTCGAACTGCTCGGCCTGCCCTACGAATTCCGCCAGGTCGATCTGGCCGGCGGCGAGCAGAAGACGCCGGCCTTCCTGGCGAAGAACTGCTTCGGCCAGGTACCGGTGATCGAGGACGGTGCCACCGTCATCGCCGATTCCAACGCCATCCTGGTCTATCTGGCGCAGCGCTACGCCCCCGGCCGCTGGCTGCCGCAGGACCCGGCCGGCCAGGCCGAGGTGCAGCGCTGGCTCACCGTCGCAGCCGGCCCGGTCGCCTTTGGCCCGGCCGCCGCACGGCTGGTCACGCTGTTCCGCGCCCAGTTCGACACGCAGGAGGTGATCGCCCGCGCGCACCGCCTGCTCGCCGTGATGGACGGCGAACTGGCCGGCCGCGACTGGCTGGTCGGCACGGCGCCGACGCTGGCTGATGTCGCGGTGTACAGCTATGTGGCGCATGCACCGGAAGGCAATGTGTCGCTCGACGACTACCCGAACGTGCGCGCCTGGCTCGCCCGCGTCGAAGCGCTGCCCGGCTTCGTCGCGATGCCGGTGAGCAAGGTCGGCCTGCGCGCCTGATCGCCATGAAAACCGCTGGCGACCCCTTCCACGACGGCGAGCGCGCGCTGCAAGCGCGTGCCGGCATGCAGCAGCGCATGGCCGACATCGGCGCGCGCGTCATCCGCGACCACATGCCGGAGCAGCACCGTGACTTCTTCGCGCTGCTGCCCTTCCTGATCGTTGGCAGCGTCGACGCCGATGGCCAGCCCTGGGCGTCGGTGCTGCACGGGCCGCCGGGCTTCGTGCGGTCGCCCGATCCGCGCAGCTTGCACGTTGATGCGCGGCCGCCGGCCGGCAGTCCGCTGGCGGCGCATCTGCGCGACGGCGCCGCGCTCGGTCTGCTCGGCATCCAGCCGCATACGCGGCGGCGCAACCGGATGAACGGTCGCGTCGCCCGCGTCGGTGAGGCCGGCTTCGACGTCGAGGTGGAGCAGAGCTTCGGCAACTGCCCGAAGTACATCCGCACGCGTGAAGCCTTCTACTCCGACGAGGGCAGGCCGGGGGCGCCGCAGCCGCTCGCCGTTCTCGACGACGCGGCGCGCGCACTGATCGCGTCCGCAGACACGCTGTTCATCGCCAGCGCGCATGCCGACGGCGTCGATGTGTCGCACCGCGGCGGCGAGCCCGGATTCGTGTCGCTCGGCACCGGCGACGTGCTCACCCTGCCTGACTACGCCGGCAACTTCTTCTTCAACACGCTGGGCAACCTGCTGCTCGAACCGCGCGCCGGCCTGCTGTTCATCGACTTCGACAGCGGCGACCTGCTGCACGTGAGTGCGCGTGCCGAGATCGTGTGGGACGGCGACGAAGTCGATGCCCACCCGGGGGCGCAGCGACTGCTCCGTCTGACCGTGACCGGTGCGCTGCGCGTGCCACGCGGCTTGCCGCTCGAGTGGTCTATGAGCGCCGATCAGACGTAGCAACGCAATGGAGGCGCAAAGCTTGGTGGGAGCGAGCTTGCTCGCGATTGCGCCTCGGATCGAAGCCGGCGGCCAGCACCCGCCGCGTCGCGGTCAGAAGACCGGTCCTACAGGGGCGGTGCGCCCGATTCACGACCTGAGCCAGGGCCAGGATTATGTGGGAGGGGTCTTCTGACCCCGACAGCGGCGACGGCACGGTGCCGCGCGTGCTGGGCGGCGGGCTCCATACACCGGGCCGATGTTTCACAATATTTATCAAATCTTCATGCAAATGGATGAGGGCGTCCGGGATGAACCGGTACGGCTGCTAGCATTCGCGCCGACTATTCAATCAGGGATCCGGCGATGACGTCGTCGTTCGATCCGAACAGGGTCGATGATCCACGCCTTCATCCGTTCCGTCTTCAGCTGCATGCTGCTCTGTCTGCTCGCAGCGTGCGCGACGCGCCAACCACCGCCGATGCCGGCCTTTCCGATTCCGCTGAGCGTGACGCGCAGCGAGACCGGCGTGCCGCAAGAGCCGGTCGGTGTCATGGCGACCCATGATCTCGGTCCCATCGAAATCAATCTTCGCGACGCCGCCTTCGCTCCGCCACTTGCGCAGGCACTGCAGGGCTATCTGCTCGATGCCGTTGGCGCGCGCGCAATCTGCTCCAACATCGTGATGACCCGGGCCACGGTCAAGGTGAGGGTCATGGCGGCTCCGAGCGCCGCGCCGGAGGCAACGGTTGCAGGCATGCGCAGCGTTCCGCCGGGCACCTCGCCAGCGGCGGGACTGTTGGGCGGTCTGATCGCCTCGGCACTGATCGACGGCATCGAGAAAGGACGCGAGAAGGCGCTTGTGCTGGCCAGTGTCGAGGGGCGCGTCGGCGACCTCGAGTTCGCCGGTTTCGAGTTCGTGCCCTACGACCCGGAAGCACGCGAGGCGAGTGTAGAAGCCGCTGTCCTCGCCGCATTCGAGAAGGCCGCTGCATCGCTCAATCGGCGCCTTTCGAGCCCCGATGTGTCGCCAGCGACAACAGATTCCATTTCTTCCACGACACACGACGCCACCCATGACCTTCCCGATCGTTAGCCGTACCGTTCTGGCCGTGCTCGCCACCGTGCTGCTCGCTGCCTGCGCAACACCGATGAAAATGCCGGTCGCCAAGGACACGCCCGCCGTCGACGTGTCATCGAAGTCACTGCTGCTGATGACATTGCGCATGTCTCATGACGCCAAGCCGAGCATTACGCCTTTTCCGCGCGTGGCTCACGTCGAGAAACCCGGTGCGAAGAACCAGGAAGACCGGCTGAATTTCATGTTCGACGCCGACGCGACCTCTGTTGGACCCGATGGCGAGGACTACCTCGTGCGCGTCGATCTGGAACCCGGGCAGTACTCGTTCCATGGATTCAGCGGTGGCGGTGGCATGGCGATCTTCCCCGGCTACTTCGCATTGCCCATCCTTGCGGACATCAAGGTCGAACCCAATACGGTGGTCTATCTGGGGCGCATCGAGGCGCGCACGCGTGAGCGCGTCGGTAACGAGTTTCGCGCAGGGCCCGTTGCTCCGCTGCTCGATCAGGCGGTGACCGGGTGGAGTACATCGACTTGGGAAGTCGAGGTGCGCGACGCCTATGAGTCGGATCTTGCGCGATTCCGGACGCAGTTCCCGGCGCTGGCCGAAACTGAAGTCCGGAAGCAGGTGCTGCCCGCATTTGACCGCGAGAAAACGCAGAAATGGTGGGAAGCTCAGTAACTCTTGTGCCGGCTGCTGGAGCCGGGATGTTCTGACCTGACAGCGGCCTGGATCGAAGCCGGCGGACTGCAGCGGCCGCGTCGCGGTCAGAAGACCCCTCCCACAGGAGTCATGCGCCAGACCTGTGGCCCGAGCCGGAGCCGGGGTTCTGTGGGAGGGGTCTTCTGACCCCGACAAGTGGCGGCGGTCCGGCGCTGTCGTTCTAGCTTGCGGCCCCCAGCGTCCGGGCCGCGCTCACCACGGCCTGCGCATCGGCACGGGCGGCATCCAGACGTCGCGACAGCGGGTCGGACGCAGCCGTGGTCCGATCATCTGTCGGGCTTGCAGCGAGCAGCGCGCCCAGTTCGCGGCGTGCGGCGGAGAGCTGCTCTCCGGCGTTCGACACGTCGGGCCGGGCGCTCAGCCGGCGTGCGGCGGCGATGTGGGCGAGCAGCAGATAGCCGCGCGTGGTGAGTACGTTCAGTGTGGCCAGCGGCTGCTGCTGCGAAGCGGGCTCGTCGCGCATGCGCACGACGGCGTCGGACAGCGTGCCGAGCGCCTCCTGCACGTGGCGGCGGGCGAGCCGGTAGTGCATGTCGCGGGTGTCCGGCGTCAGCGCCAGTTCGACGTATTCGCGCAGCGCACTGATCAGGCGGGCGGCCAGCGCGGTGACGCTGTCGCGTTCCCAGCTCGGCAGTACGCGGCTGAACAGCCAGGCGACGGCAACGCCGACGACGGTGTCGAAGAAGCGCTCGGAAATGTGGAAGCTGCCGGGTGCGATCAGGTGCAGTTGCAGCAGCGCCATCACGCAGGCAGCGGTCACGGTGACGCGGTAGCGCACCGTGATGAAGGCGTGCGCGATGCCGATGCAGACGAACACGATGCCCAGCAGCACCGCCGGCGCCGACACCAGATGCAGGATGACAGCCACGAACAGACAGCCCAGCGCATTGCCTATCATGCGGTCGGTCTGGCGCTGGCGGGTCTGGCTGAAGCTGGCGCGCATGACCAGCGACACGGTCAGCAGTATCCAGTAGCCATGGCCCGCCCAGGGCAGCCAGCGCGACAGCGCCAATGCCGCGGCCATCGCCAGCGTGAGCCGCAGCGCGTAGCGCAGCACCGGCGAATCGAGCCGGAATTCGTCGCGCAGCGCGCGCGGCGCGAAGCTGGAGCGCGACAGCAGGCGGCTCATGTCTTCGTCGTCGACCTGCACCGGTTCGCGCAGCGCTCGGTCGACGCGACGCAGGCCGTCGATGGCGCCGAGCAGCTTGCGCCGGCCGGCTTCAAGTACTGCGATGGCGGCGCTGCGGTCCAGTGCCGGATCGGCCGACAGCGCCGCGACCTCCCGCTCCAGCGCCGGGCGCGTGTTGCGGTACGGCGTGTCGTCGAGCACCGGCCGGCTGCCCGACAGGCCGCCGTGGGCGAGACGCAGTACGTCGTCGGCCGCGGCGTGCGTCATCGCCGCCAGCAGGTGCATGACGCGGTGATCGCCGAAGGCGTCGCGCAGCGGCGCGTAATCGCCCTGGCTGGCCAGCACCGCCTCGTGCGCGTCGATCAGCGCCAGCAGGCCGTTGGTCAGCGCCTGCTGTTCCGGTGTGCAGCGGTCGACGAACACGAAATCGCGCGCCGTTTGCAGCCGCTCGGCGAACGCGGCCTGCCGGCGCACCAGCTCCGCATAGACCGCGTCGAGGTCGTTGGCCGCGTTGAACAGCGCCGCCTTGCCGCGCACATAATCGGCGAAGGCATACAGCGCGTCGACGACCGCGCGGCGGCGCATCGCGGTGTCGGTCAGGCGCGCCATCAGCAGCGCGTAGAGCAGATAGCAGAGGCCGCCGGCGAACTGCAGCGCCAGATGCGCCGCCTGCTCGCGCGGCGGCAGATCGGGCTGGGCCATCGTGAACGCCATCGTCATCATCATGCCGTAGCCCAGCGGCAGGCCGGGCTTGCCCCACGCGGTGGCCATGCCCGAGGCAAAGGCGATCAGCAGGATCGCCGCCGCGAACAGTGGCAGCGTGTCGTGGGTGGCCAGCACCAGCAGGGCGACCACCGGCATCTGGATCAGGTTGGCCAGCAGCAGCGGCAGCTTGTTGCGACGTGGCGCCGGAATGTCGGTCAGGCTGACTACCAGCGCGCCGGCAGCCATCGCGATCGCGACACGGGTGTCGGCGACGGTCCAGGCGAGCAATGCGACCAGTGCCACGCCAAGCGAGCAGCCGGCGCCGCTCAGTGCGTGATGGTTGCGCAGCTGGCGTGCGAGCAGGGGGCTGCGGGTGATGCGGTGGGCGAAACGACGCAACATGGATCAGGGGGCAGGGTGGTCAGCCGCGGTCGCGGCGGCGCTCCATTGCGAACTTCATCAGCGCGGCGCTGCTGTCCAGTTCGAATTTGCGCTTGATGTTGATGCGGTGGCTTTCGACCGTGCGGACGGACAGGTCGAGCCGGGTGGCGATTTCCTTGTTGCCGAGGCCGTCGGCGATCAGGTCGAGCACGTCGCGCTCGCGCGGCGTCAGTTCGGGCTCGGGCAGGCTGGCGCTGACCAGCGCGTCGGCCACACGCGCGCTGAACCAGCGCTGGCCGGCACAGACCGCATCAATCGCCGCGATGATTTCGGCCGACGGGCTGTCCTTCAGCACATAGCCGCGCGCGCCGGCGCGGAAGGCTTCGATCACGTACTGCGGCTCGTCGTGCATGGTGAGCATGATCACCTTCAGGTCGGGCGCACTCTGATGCAGCCGGCGCGTCAGTTCGATGCCGTGGATGTCGCGCATCGAAATGTCCATCAGCACGCAGTCCGGTGCGTGCTGGCGCACTGCATCGAGCGCTTCGGCCGCATTGCCGGCTTCGGCGACGACGGCGAAGCGGTCCACCGTTTCCAGCCGCGCGCGCAGGCCGTCGCGCACCAGCGGGTGATCATCGACGAGCAGCAGGCGGAACGGTGCGGTCATGGTGCGCAGCGGGTCAGGTGACGGGCAGTCGGGCGGAGAGCAGGGTACCGGAGCCGCTGGAAGAGAGGTCGAAGCGGCCGCCCAGCGCCTCGACGCGCTCGCGCATGCTGCTCAGGCCGAGACCGCGCCGCGGCGATGCCGAGACCGCATCGACGTCGAAACCGCGACCGTCGTCGCGCACGCTGAGCACGATGGCGCCCGGCTCGCGGCCGAGCCGCAGTTCGACCCGGCTGGCGTGCGCGTGGCGCTCGACGTTGTTCAGCGCCTCCTGCAGCAGCCGGAACAGCGCAGTGCCGGCGTCGCCCGGCGCGACGATGTCGGCGTCGGCCTGCATGTCGACCACCACGCCGCTGCGCTGCGCGAACTCATCCACCACCTGCTTCATCGCCGGCACCAGACCCAGCGTATCGAGCATGGTCGGACGCAGGCCGTGCGAAATGCGCCGCACGTCGCCCAGCACCTCTTCGACGCCGGCGACGCCGCGGGCCAGCGTGCGACGGGCGGCGTCGAGCGCGTCGGCGGCCGGCTGGTCGAGCCGCGCCTGCGCCGATTCGAGCAGGAACTTGACCGACACCAGGCTCTGGCTGACGCCGTCGTGCAGTTCGCCGGCCACGCGCGCCCGCTCGTTCTCTTGCGAGCGCACGACCTGGCGGGCCAGTTCGCGCATCTTCAGTTCGGCGTCGCGACGGTCCGACACGTTCAGCGCCAGCCCGGCCAGCGCGACCAGCAGCGTCGCCACCACCGCGATGCCGGCGATCACGCCCATGGTGTTGCGGATGGCGACGCGCGCCTGGCGGTCGATCCGCTCGCGCGCGGCGACGATGTCGTCGGTGTAGAGGCCGGTGCCGACCATCCATCCCCACTGCGGCACGGTGGCGACATAGCCCAGCTTGTTCTCGATGCGGCCGGTGGAGGGGCGCTGCCAGATGAAATCGACGAAGCCGCCGCCCTCGCGTGCGCGGGACACCAGGTTCTGTATGGTCGGCCGGCCCTGCGGATCGCGCAGCTCCCACAGGTTTTGCCCCACCAGATCGGGCTGGCGCGGATGCATCAGCACCTGGCCCGACAGGTCATAGACGAAGAAGTAACCGTCGTTGCCGAATTCCAGCTGACGCAGCACGCGCAGCGCCTCGTCGCGTGCCGCGGGATCGTCACGTCTGGCGAGGTGGGCGATGCTGGCCAGCGCCAGCGTCACGTAGTTCTGCAGTTCGTGCCGGCGCGAATCCATCAGCGCCGGTTCGACGATGGCGTGCTCGGCATCGGTCAGCGCCTGCGACTGCAGCTTCACCACCGCCGCCACCGCCGCGATGGCGAGCAGCAGCGGCACGATGGCCAGCAGCACGAATTTGAGGCGAAGTTGCATGGGGCAGGGCGGAGGGCGGAAATGGAATGATAAGGCCTGCGCCGGGGACGAAATGAGCGGTCCTCCGGTCACGTTGGTGTCAGAGGGGGCAGGACGGTCTGCCTGGTCACCGCCGCTGTCGGGGTCAGAAGACCCCTCCCACAGAACCCAGGCTTCGGCTCAGGCCGCTGTCGGGGTCAAGACCCCTCCCACAGAATCCAGGCTCAGGCCACAGTTCGGGCGAGATCCTTGTGGGAGCGGCCTTGGCCGCGACACGGCCGCTGCGATCTGCAGGCTTTGATACAGGCCGCTGTCGGGGTCAGAAGACCCCTCCCACAGAACCCAGGCTCAGGCCACGGTTCGGGCGCGATCCCTGTGGAAGCGGCCTTGGCCGCGACACGGCCGCTGCAATCTGCATGCGTCGATACAGGCCGCTGTCGAGGTCAAGACCCCGCCCACAGAACCCCGGCTCCGGCTTAGGCGAGATCCCTGTGGGAGCGGCCTTGGCCGCAACACCGCCGCTGCGGTCCTCAGGCTTCGATTCAGGTCACAGTCGGGGTCAGAAGACCCCTCCCACAGAACTTTCCGCTCCAGCAACACGACCGCCCCGGGTTTTCCCCTACGTGTTTTCACGGACGCCGTCTGCGTAGTGCCCCCGATGCGGCAGGTCTTGTATGAAAACCATACTCCGGGCAGGCCGCAAAGAGGCGGTCGGCAGGCCGGGTTCACCGGTCGCACCCGAGAGGAGACACATGAACAACCTTCTTCCGAAACTGGGCTGGGCGGCGCTCTCGCTGCTCGGCGCCGCGTCGCTGGGCGTGGTCGCACTGTCGCGCGGTGAAACGATCAGCGCGCTGTGGATCGTGCTGGCGGCGATATCGGTGTACTTCATCGCCTACCGCTTCTACGCTCGCTTCATCGCCTACCGCGTGCTCGAAGTCGACGGCAAGCGCATCACCCCGGCCTGGGCCAAGAACGACGGCCTCGACTACGTGCCGACCCATCGCAACATCCTGTTCGGCCACCACTTCGCCGCCATCGCCGGCGCCGGACCGCTGGTCGGGCCGGTGCTCGCGGCGCAGATGGGCTATCTGCCGGGCATGCTGTGGATTCTCGCCGGCGTCGTGTTCGCCGGCGCGGTGCAGGATTTCATCGTGCTGTTCATCTCGACCCGTCGCGACGGCCGCTCGCTGGGCGACCTGATCAAGTCGGAACTGGGCGAGGTGCCGGGCGTGATCGCGCTGTTCGGCGCCTTCATGATCATGGTCATCATCCTCGCCGTGCTGGCGCTCATCGTCGTCAAGGCGCTGGCGCATTCGCCGTGGGGCACCTTCACGGTGGCAGCGACCATCCCGATCGCCATCCTGATGGGCGTGTATATGCGCTACATCCGCCCGGGCAAGATCGGCGAGATTTCGGTGGTGGGCTTCCTGCTGCTGATGGCAGCCATCGTGGTCGGCGGCCAGGTCGCGGCCGATCCGGTGTGGGGCCCGATGTTCACCTTCGACGGCACCGAACTGACCTGGATGCTGATCGGCTACGGCTTCATCGCATCGGTGCTGCCGGTGTGGCTGCTGCTGGCGCCGCGCGACTACCTGTCGACCTTCCTGAAGATCGGCACCATCGTCGGTCTGGCGCTGGGCATCTTCATCGTTGCGCCGCAGTTGCAGATGCCGGCCGTCACCCAGTTCATCGACGGCAGCGGCCCGGTGTGGTCGGGCAATCTGTTCCCCTTCCTCTTCATCACCATCGCCTGCGGTGCGGTGTCCGGCTTCCATGCGCTGATTTCGTCGGGCACCACGCCCAAGCTGCTGGACCGCGAAACCGACGCGCCGCTGATCGGTTACGGCGGCATGCTGATGGAGTCCTTCGTTGCCATCATGGCGCTGGTCGCTGCCTCGGTCATCGATCCGGGCGTCTATTTCGCGATGAACAGCCCGGCGGCGCTGATCGGCAAGACGGCGCAGGAAGCGGCCACCGTGATTTCGCAGTGGGGCTTCGTCGTGACGCCGGAGGTGCTGACGCAGACCGCAGCCGACGTCGGCGAATCGACCATTATTTCGCGTGCCGGCGGCGCACCGACGCTGGCGGTCGGCATGGCGCACATCCTGCATCAGGTGATCGGCGGGCAGGGCATGATGGCCTTCTGGTACCACTTCGCCATCCTGTTCGAAGCGCTGTTCATCCTGACCGCGGTCGATGCGGGCACGCGGGCCGGACGCTTCATGCTGCAGGACCTGATGGGCAGCTTCGTGCCGGCCTTCAAGCGCACCGAGGCGCTGATTCCCAACCTGGTCGCCACCGGCCTGTGCGTCGCCGCCTGGGGCTATTTCCTCTACCAGGGCGTGGTCGATCCGCTGGGCGGCATCAACACGCTGTGGCCGCTGTTCGGCGTCGCCAACCAGATGCTGGCAGCCGTGGCGCTGGTGCTGGCCACCGTGGTGCTGGTGAAGATGAAGAAGCAGCGCTACATGTGGGTGACCGTGCTGCCCACCGTGTGGCTGCTCGCCTGCACGCTGACCGCCGGCTGGCAGAAGGTGTTCAGCGACAACCCGAAGATCGGCTTCCTCGCGCACGCCGCCAAGTTCAGCGCCGCCGCCGAGAACGGCGAAGTGCTGGCGCCGGCCAAGAGCATCGAACAGATGCAGCAGGTCATCTTCAACGACTACGTCGATGCGGCGCTGGCGTCGATGTTCGTGCTGGTCGTGCTGTCGATCACCTTCTTCGGCATCCGCAAGGTGCTGCAGGCCCTTCGTCACGAACACCCGACGGTGCGCGAAACGCACCACGGCGTGCATGGCGAGACCGTCAAAGCTTGAAATGAGACCCCCACGCTCACTGCGTTCGCTGCCCCCCGAGGGGGCTGCGCCTGCCCTTGGGGCGGCCCTGCGGGCGGCGCGGCGCTCCGTTTCCGTGATGCGTATGAACATGTCCTCCGGTCGATGGTCTGCCTCACAAGGGCTGACCGTCGTGTCTGCCGCGCGCCTGCTCATCCTGCGGGCGCGTGGCGGGCAGGGCATGCACTGAGGGCGCCGCCATGTTCAAGGACCTCGCGCGCATGGGTGAATACCTCGGGCAAGCTGCCCGACTCATGGTCGGACTGCCGGACTACGATACCTATGTCCAGCACATGCGCATGAAGCACCCGGACCAGGTGCCCATGACGTATGAAGAATTTTTCCGTGAACGCCAGGAGGCGCGCTTCGGCGGCGCCTCCGGTAAATGTTGCTAGGGTCTGTTGCCATTGAATCACGAACCGCGTTTGCAGCGCGCGAGGCACGGGCAAGGCGTGCGACGAAGTCGAGACTGGCCGTCTCGACAAGGAGCGCAACGCAGTCCGTGCCTCGCACGCTGCAAACCCGAAGGGCGCGAGTCCCGATGCGCCCAGCTCCGCGTTGGGCCTCCTGGCCTGACGGCCAGTCAGCCGGCGTCGGCCCGCCTTGATCTGGACGCATCGGGAATCGCGCGCGGCCCGCGATTCAATGGCAACAGACCCTAGGCCGGCGTCGATGATGACGAAGGCTTTCACCGATGTACCACCCTCCTCCTATTGGCCGGGGTCGGCGCGAGCCTTCCCCGGCATCTTTTTTGGAGAGAGTCTCGATGACCCCTCATGAATCCATCCCGGTCACTCTGCTGACCGGATTCCTCGGCGCCGGCAAGACCACGCTGCTGAATCGCCTGCTGGCCGCCAACCACGGCCAGCGCATCGCCGTGGTCGAGAACGAGTTCGGCGCCGCCGGCATCGACGGCGCGCTGCTCGACCGCGCCGCGGTGTCGGTGGTCGAACTGTCGAACGGCTGCATCTGCTGCACCGTGCAGGGCGAACTGGGCGACGCGCTGGCCGGCCTTCTGGCCCGGCGCGACGCGGGCGATCTGGCCTTCGACCGCCTCATCGTCGAAACCACCGGCCTGGCAGATCCGGCGCCTGTGGTGCAGACCTTTTTCAACGACGCCCGGCTGCGCGAGCGTTACCGGCTGGACGGCGTCGTTACCGTGGTCGACGCGGTGCATTTCGACGGCCAGTTCCGCCGCGAGCGGGTGGCTGCGTCACAGGTGGCGTTCGCCGACCGGCTGCTCATTTCGCACGCCGATCTGGTGACGCCGGAAGCGCTGTACGAACTCTGTACGCGGCTGCAGCGCGTCAATGCACGCGCACCGCTCATCGTCGCCGGCAGTGCCGACGAAAGCTGGCGCGACCTTTTTTCGATCAAGGGTTTTTCGCTGGACGAACGCGGACTGCCGGTGCGCGGCTGGCACCCGGTGTCGCCGCGCGCGATCTCAGGCATCGCCGGCATGGCGCGCAAGTCGTGGGATGACGCGGTCGGCTCGCTGCTGCTCGAATGCGAAGCGCCGCTCGACCTGGAGCGCGTGTCCGCCTTCGTCGACACGCTGATCAACGAACACTCGGTCGATCTGCTGCGCTACAAGGGCATCCTGTCGATCGAGAGCGAAAACCGGCGTCTCATCTTCCAGGGCGTGCACCGCATCGCCGGCTTCGACTACGGCCGGCCGTGGGAAGCAGGGGAGGCGCGCATGAGTCGCGTCGTGCTGATCGGCCGCCACCTGCCTGCGGAAGTCCTGCGCGCCCGCTTTCTCGCCACCGTCGCGGCACCGGCGGCCGCAGCGGCCTGACGCGTCTGGCGCCCGCCTAGCGGACGCCGGCGCTGCTCAGCGCGCGAAATCGCCGGCCCGTTCGGGCTGGTACACCACCTTGTCTATGCGCACGCGCAGCGTGCCACCGCTCGGTCCCGGCCAGTCGATCTCGTCGCCTTCGCTCAGTCCGAGCAGCGCACTGCCCACCGGTGCCAGCACCGATACGCGGCCATCGCCATCGCCCACTTCGCGCGGAAACACCAGCGTCAGGCTCTGCGTCTCATTGGCCGGTGCGATGCTGAAGCGCACGGTGGAATGCATGGTCACCACGTCGGGCGGCACTTCGCGCGACGGCACGATGTCGGCGCGCAGCAGTTCGGCGGCCAGTGCGTCGCGCCCCGGCATGTTGCGCGCGGGCAGCGTGGACAGCAGCGCGTCGAGGCGGTCGGCGTCCAGTTCGGTCAGCGTGATGTTGGGCTTGGTGTTCAGCTTATTGGTCATGTGTTCGGTCCTCGTGCAAAGCCCGCCGCAAGGACGAGCAGCCGCGTGGCGCATCGCTGCGCAGCGCGGCGGGAATTCGGGAAAAGTGGCCGGAAGGGGCCGGTGTCGGGCACGCGCGCCCGTCAGGCGGCGACGGTCTGGTACAGCTTAGCTACAGACGGTCGCCGGGTCAGTCTCGCAGGCGCTCACCTCATGCAGTCGGTGCGCCAGCGCCGCGCACGACAGACGAGTGCCGGCGCGCAGCAGGGCTGCGGTCGGGTTCGGCTGGACGAAGGTGCGCGAAGCGTTCACGGGAGCGAGACAATGTTTGCGTGCGAAGGGACGGACCGTAACATCGATGTGCGCCAGCGGCAAGCCGCGCGCCTCACTCGACCAGCGGCGTCGGTTTCTGCGACGACACGAAGATGACGGCGTCGCTCAGCGCCACGACGTCGTGTTCCTCGCCGGCCTCGGTGTACAGGTAGTCGCCAGCCTCCATCTCGACACCGCCGATGCTCACCCGCCCGGCGATCACCACCACCTCCTCGCCACCCTGATGCGTGTGCCGTGGAAAGCGGCTGCCGGCCGCCAGCCGGACGAATGAGGCGCGACCGCCGTGCTCGGTGTTGCGGAACAGGCTGCGTTCGATGCCCGGGAAATCGGTGGCGGCCCAGCTGCGGGTGGCGGCCTTGTTGACCAGCATGACGGATCTCCGCGGAAGACAAGCCGCAAGTGTGCCGCCTTTCGTTGCAGTCGGCGGCCGCAGTGCCCGCCGTGGACTTTGCCCGTCATTCCGGATTGATATTGCGCACGACCCGGAGCGTCGCGAAGCCTAGATTCTGTCCCGGTCCGTTCCGGGAGTTTCTGCATGAGTGCTTCAACCCGCCGGCGCAGAGGTGATCGCCTGCTGCCTGTCTGCTTCGCCGTCTGCGCGCTGCTGGTGGCACCGCCGCTGATCGCCGACGAGGGCAACCGGTTCTGCGGCGGTGCGATGCAGCCAGCCTCGCCGGACGATCTCCACCACGCGGTCGGTGAGCTGTCGCTGCAGTACGCGGCGTCGCAGCCGGCCGGGCCGGTCAGCTGCGCGGCCGGTTACCTGCTGTCCAAGTGCGGCGACCACGAAACGGCGAACAAGGTGTTCGACAAGTGCATCGCGGCTGGCTACACCGGTGCGCTGATCTGGAAGGCGCTGATGTACGAGAACGGGCAGGGCGTGCCGCAGGACCCGGTCAAGGCCACCGAAATGCTGTTGCGGGCGGCGACCAGCGGCGACCCCTACTACGGACCGCTGGGCAAGATGCACTACGCCACCGCGCTCTACCAGGGGCGTGGCGTCGAACGCAATGTCGAGGAGGCGATGCGCTGGTTCCGTGAGGCGGCGGCCGAGGGCGATGAATCGGCGCAGGAGTTCCTGCGCACCGGCCACCACACCGCGGTGCGCGACGGCAGCGGGCAGGGCGTCGGCGAAGCGCCGGCGCCGGCGATGACGGCTGATGCCAGCGCCGATCTCGCCGCTGCCGATTTCCAGCTGGCCGTGGCCCGGGTCGATGAGCCTGCGCCAGCGCCGGTCCGCGCGCGGCGCCTCGGCGGCACCGATACTGTGGCGCCGGAACCGGCCACAGCACCGTCGGCACCCTCTGCACCGCCGGCACCCGAGGCGGCACCCGCCGCTGGCCGCCGACTGGTCGAGGTGACGACACAGCCGGTTACGCAGCCCGCACCGGACCGACTCTGGCTGCTGCCATTGCTGGCCGCCTTCGCTGCCGGCGCGCTCGCCCGGCTGCGGCAGCGCCCGGCTGCGGAGCCGGCACCGGCGCCGCAGCTTCGGCCGCAGCCGCTGCGCCGCGCCGCCTGAATCCCTTGTGCATATATATATGGAGCGGACATGACTTCATCGATTGAAGGCGCGCTTTACGGCGTCAGCCAGTTCTTCCTGACGCCGGTGCTGGTCGCCATCGCGGCGCTGTTCCTGTACGCCTTCTTCGCGCTCGGTGCCTTCGTCGTGCAGGCGATGCAGCGGCGTGCCGGCCAGGCGGCCGGATTCGAACTGAACCAGGTGGTGCGCGCCGACCCGCGCGTCGGCAGCGGCGAACTCGAAGTGATCGCCGCGCAGCGACTCGAATGCGTGCGCATCGCCACCCGCGTGGCGCCACTGCTCGGTCTGGTCGCCACGATGATTCCGATGGGGCCGGCGCTGGCCGCGCTCGGCGACGGTAATCTGGCGGCGGTGTCGGGCGGGCTGGGCGTTGCGTTTTCGGCCGTCATCCTGGCGCTGATCGCTTCGGCCATGACCTATGCCGTGGCTCAGGTACGGCGCCGCTGGTACGCCGCCGATCTGCTGCGGATAGAACGCGAGCGCGCGGGCGGCGCGGCGACCGAGCCGTTCCTGCACGAACGGCCGCACGCACTGCCGACGGAGCCGGCGCGATGAGAACGCGCCTGCTCGACGACACCGAGGACGACGACCCCATCCTGTCGGTGGTCAATCTGATCGACGTGTTCCTGGTCATCATCGCCGCGCTGCTGATCGCGGTGGCACGCCATCCGCTGAACCCCTTCGCCGCCGGCGACCTGACCGTGATCCGCAATGCCGGCCAGCCGGACATGGAAATCGTCGTCAAGAAGGGCGACCAGCTCAGCCGCTTCCGTGGCGAGGGCGAGGCGGGCGCCGGCCGCGGCGTCAAAGCCGGCACTGCCTACCTGATGGAGGACGGCTCGCTCGTCTACGTGCCGGAGTAGGGCGTCCGCAGTCGCCCACACCGCCGCCGCCGCTCACCTGCCCGCGTCGGACCACACCGACACGACACGGGGATGCGCCTACAGGGCGTTGCCCGATCACCTATACGCTTCAAGGCGCCGTCCGCCCATGATTTGGTCATGCAGCGGCGGCGCTACAGCCTCCGCTCCGGTACCGACTTCCCTCACGCAAGGAGATTGTCATGCTGAAGTGGGCACTCATTTTCGCGATCGTATCCATCGTCGCCGGTCTGTTCGGCTTCACCGGCATCGCTGCCGGCGCGGCCGGTATCGCGAAGATCCTGTTCTTCGTGTTCGTCGCCATTTTCGTCGTGCTGCTCGTGCTCGGTCTGCTGGGCCTCAAGGCAATCGACTGAGCGCGGCGCGCTGAAACGCCAAGGAGAATCTCATGAACATCGCAAGCTTTCCGCTATCCGATACGGCGCCCGCCAAGGGTCCGCTCGAGCTTGACCACGCGGCATTGCAGCGCGTCCACCAGCAGATGCAGGATGGCGCCGTCACGCCGGCCATGAGCCCTTGGGCGGCCGACATCGTACGACTGCTCAACGGCGCCCTGGCCACCGAACTGGTCTGTGTGCTGCGCTACAAGCGCCATCATTTCACCGCGACCGGACTCAACGCGCCGGCGGTGGCCGCCGAATTCATGGTGCATGCGAACGAGGAGGCGGGGCACGCCGACCGCCTGGCCGCGCGCATCGTGCAGCTCGGTGGCGAGCCCGATTTCAGTCCCGAAGGTCTGCTTGACCGCAGCCATGCCGCCTACGACGAGGCGCTCGACCTGAAATCCATGCTGCGCGCCAACCTACTCGCCGAGCGGGTGGCGGTGGAAGCCTACCGCCAGATGATCGCGCTCGTTGCCGACAAGGACCCGACCACCCGGCGTCTGCTCGAAGACATCCTGGTTGATGAGGAAGAGCACGCCGATGAACTGGCCGGTCTGCTCGAACGCTGACCGGCCTTCCGATCCGCCGGCGCGCACGCCGCGCCGACCGGAACCTTCCGTCCATCCATGAAAGGAATTGCCATGAATACCGATCGTATCGAGGGAAACTGGAAGCAGATCAAGGGCAAGGTGCAGGAACAGTGGGGCAAGCTCACCGACGACGACTTCGACGTCATCGCCGGCCGCCGCGAACAGCTCGCCGGCAAGATCCAGGAGCGCTACGGCATCGCCAAGGACGAGGCCGAACGGCAGGTTCGCGAGTGGGAAAAGCGCCTCTGACCGGCAGCGCAGACCTCACCCGCGGGTGAGGTCTGCGGGTCGGGTCGCGTGCCCGGTGTTTGATCCAGGTCGTTGCAGACGCAGCTGGCCGGGCTACACTTGGCGCCCTTCCGGGCACCCTCCGCGGTGCCCGGAACCCGATCCTCCTTTTCCGACAAGCACAAGAAGAACCGACCTGATACCCGCGCCGTGCAGTCCTTGCACGGCGTTTTCCTTCCCGAATGCGCCTCCACCGACTTTTCTGGCTGGTCAGCCTCCTGCTCGCCTGCGCCGTTCTTGGCCTCTCGCTGCGCATCGTCGTGGTCGAGTGGTCGCGTGCCGCGCAGGCGCGCAGCGGCCTTGAGGCGATGGAGCACCTCGGTCATCTGCTGCTCGCCGCCGAAATGGCGTCGCGCGAGCGCGGGCCGGCCAACGGCGTGCTCGGCGACGACCTGCCCGGTGACCCGGCGAAGCACGAACGGCTGGCGCAGGCGCGGGCGCGCACTGACGCCGCCTTCGCCGTACTTGAGCACACGGTGGGTACGCCGTCGGTACCGCGCAACGAGGTGCGTGCGCTGATCGCGCGCGCTGCGCTGCAGCTGGCGCATGCGCGCGAGGCGATAGACCGCACCGCGGCGCTGCCTCGGGCACAGCGCAGCCCGGCCGCCATCAGCGAGGCCATCGGCAAGATGTTCGCGGTGATCGACGACCTGTCGCCGGCGCTGATGCGCCTGACCAACGAGGCGGTGGCTGCCTACCCGCGGGCCGCCGACGCGCTGATTGGCGCGCGCATCGCCGCCGATCTGCGCGAATACGCCGGCCAGCTCGGTTCGCAGTTCACGGTTGCGCTGACCTCGCGGCAGCCGCTGCGCGACGCCGAACATGTCGAGATCGAACGGCTGCGCGGCCGGGTCGAGCAATTGCGCAAACTGCTGGTGCAGCGCACCGAAGCCGCACCTGACCGCGTGCCGGTACAGACCGCGACCGCGACGATGCAGCTGCGCTACTTCGAATCCGCCATCCCCTTCGTCGAGGCGCTGACCGCGCACGGTCTGGGCGACGCGCACTACGGAATGGACGCCGCCGGCTTTGCCGCGCGCTACGTGCCGGACATGGATGCCATCGTCGCGCTGCGCGACGTGCTGATGGACGAAGCGCTCGAACAGGCGCGCAGCGGTCATGCCGAGGCGCGCGCGGCGCTGCTGTGGATCGGCGCGGGCAGCGTGCTGACGCTGGGGCTGCTCGCGCTCACGCTGTGGGTGGTGCATCACCGGGTGGTGCGCCCGCTGGAAGAAACCGCCGACCTCATCGTCGCCATCGCCCAGGGCAATCTGCAGCGCACGGTGCCCAAGCCGCGCCATCGCGACGAAGTGGCCGACGTGCTGCAGGCGATCAGCGTGCTGCGCGCCAACAGCATCGCGCGCGTCGCGCTGGAGGACGAACGCCAGCGCCTGGTTGAGCAGTTGCGCGACCAGTCCAATACCGATTTCCTGACCGGGCTGCCGAACCGGCGTGGCTTCTTCACGCTGGCCGAGCGCCACATTCCGAACCAGCAGCGCCACGGCTACCCGGTGGCGGTCGCGCTGTTCGACATCGACCACTTCAAGCAGGTGAACGACGGCTACGGCCACGTCGTCGGCGACGCGGTGCTGGTCGAGGTGGCGCGGCTGTGCGGCGAACAGAGCCGGCGCGGCGACGTGGCGGCGCGCTATGGCGGCGAGGAATTCGTCGTGCTGATGCCGCACACCGACGTCGCCAGCGCCATCCAGCACGCCGAGCGCCTGCGCCATGTCATCGAGGCGCTGCGCATTCCGCTCGATGACGGCGGCGAACTGCGCATCACCGCCAGTTTCGGTGTCGCCGCCTGCCGGCCGGACGACGATTCGCTCGATGCCGCCATCGCCGCGGCCGACGAGTGTCTGTACCGGGCCAAGCGGCAGGGGCGCAATCGCGTCGTGTGCGCCGCCGCCTGAATGCCGCGTCAGCCGCGGTGCACGGCGCGCAGCAGCTCGACGTCTTCGCTGGCCACCCGCACCACGCGGTTGCGGCCGGCACGCTTGGCTTCGTACAGCGCCTGATCGGCCAGTCGCACCAGTTGGTCCGACGTGTCGTCGTCGGCCGGCACCATGACGGCCACGCCGATGCTGGCCGTCAGTACGCCGAAGGGCGAGCGCACGTGCGGCTGGCCGCGCGCCTGCAGCGCGGCACAGACGGCGTGCGCGGTGGCGAGCGCACCGTCGGCATCGACACCCGGAATGATGAAGGCGAATTCCTCGCCGCCATAGCGCGCCACCAGATCGGTGGAGCGGCGCACATGCGCGTTGATCACCTCGGCCACCAGGCGCAGGCAGTCGTCACCGGCGAGGTGGCCGTAGTGGTCGTTGTAGGGCTTGAACAGGTCGACGTCGAGCAGGCACAGCGCCAGCGGCTCGCCACTGCGCCGCGCGCGTGCCCATTCGGCTTCCATCGTTTCGTCGAAGCGGCGGCGGTTGGCGATGCCGGTCAGGCTGTCGGTGGCGCTCAGCTCGGCCAGTCGGCGGTTCGACGCTTCAAGTTCGATCGTGCGTTCGCGCACCTTGTCTTCGAGCTCGTGCGCCATCGCGCGCTGTTCCCGCAGCAGGATGGACAGCCCCATGCCGATGATGCTCAGCGTCAGGATGTATTCCTGCGCGCGCAGTATGGTGTCGTGCGGCGACGCCGCGCCGAAGGGCTGGTGTCCGGTGGTGACCGACCACGCCGCGCCGAGCGCGATCAGCGCCACCGTCAGTGCAGTGCAACGCGTGCCGCAGCGCACCGCCACCCACAGCAGCGGCAGCAGCAGCAGGTGCGGCGTCAGCGCGACGTGAAAGGCGGCGCCGGCATTGACTGGCTGGGTGAACAGCAGCGCCGCGAAGGCCAGCGTCAGCGCCATCATCGCGATGCCCGCCGGGCCACCGCGTGCGCCCTCCGGGTCGCGTCGCAGGAAGGCCAGCAGCAGCGGCGTGTAAATGAGCAGCCCGAGCGCGTCGCCGAACCACCACAGCAGCGTCAGGGTCGAGTAGGGTGCGCTGACCCGGTCCAGCGTCATCAGCACGACGCCGGCCAGCAGCGAGGCGCCGAGCGACCCGAGCAGCGGTCCGGCCAGCAGGAAGCGGCCGAAGTCGTGGATGCGTTCGAGGCCCGGTGAAACGCCGAGCCGGCGCATCAGCAGATAGGTGAAGGCCACCTCGGACAGATTGCACAGGCTGACCAGCGTTGCCTGCAAAGGCGGGAAGGCGGGGATGTTCGCGTAGATGTCGGACGCCAGCACCAGCGCCGCCATCCAGCCACCGCGCGCGCCCTGCCAGTGCAGAAGCGCGGCCAGCAGTACCGCATTCGGCAGCCACACCACGACCTCGTTCTCCGGCGACATCGCGAGCGACATCGTCAGCTTCACGCTGGCGAAGTGCAGCAGCGGCAGCAGAAGGAATACGCGCCAGTCGGGGCGCGACGGAAGTGCAGCGGAAGTCGGAGCAATGAGGGCCACAGCGTCTCGGGGGCGTCGGGTGCTCAAGGCGCGCCAGCATGCCCGAACACCCGGCCCGTGGCGAGACATGCGACGAAAAGTCACCGTCCGGGGGCGGCGCACAGGCGGAAAAGGAGGCGGGCAGCAGGCGGCCCGGTTGACTCGGGATTCACCGTCAAGCCATTGATCGGCCGAACAAACGTCAGCGGGGCGGCGTAAGCCGGACCGTCGCGGTGCACGCCCGGGCCGGGGCGGATGGCAGGCTGCCACATCCAGAAAATCTTTAGTCGGATATTCCACGCCCGATGCCTGTCCATCCTGCTGGACCGCAACCGGGGAGGAGACCGACATGAAGAAATCAACGGCGGCAGTTTCGGCGCTGGTGCTGGCCGTGGCGGGCGCAGGCGGCTATCTGTACTGGCAGCAGCAACGGGCGGCGCCGACCGATGCGCCCGCCCCGATCGAGGCGCCCGTCGTAACGGCACTCGAACCCCAGGCGCCGGCGCCCGAGCCGGCGCCGCATTACCCGATCGCCGCGCCGGAAGTCGCCAACGCGGCAGGTGCCGAGGTCGATCCGGACGCAAAACTGCTGGCCGCGCTGCGCGCACTGTTCGGCGCCTCGGTCGACACGCTGTTCAACAGCACCGACATCGTCCGGCGCATTGTCGTGACCGTCGACAACCTGCCGCGCGAGAAGGTGGCGCGCCGTCTGATGCCGGTGAAACCGGTGCCCGGCCCGATGGTCGTGGCCGGCAGCGGCGACGCGCGGGTGCTGGACGAATCCAACGCCGCCCGCTACGGCACATATATTCATCTGGTGGACACCGTGCCGACCGCCGCCGTGGTCGATGCCTACGTGCGCAATTACCCGGCCTTCCAGCAGCGCTACGTCGAACTGGGCTACCCGGACGGCTATTTCAACAATCGCCTGGTCGAGGTGATCGACCACCTGCTGGCTGCGCCCGAACTCGCCGGCCCGCTGCGCCTGGCGCAGCCCAAGGTGCTCTACACCTTCGCCGATCCCGAACTGGAAAAGCTGTCGGAAGGGCAGAAGATCCTGCTGCGCATGGGCCCGGACAATGCAGCGCGGGTGAAGGCGAAGCTCCGAGAGATACGCGCGGCGGTGACGAAGCAGGCGCCGGGTGGGTAACCGACCCGATACGCTTACAGCAATAGTGGTCTGCTGATCCTCGGACAGCGGCCTGCGCCGACGCTTGCGGCGCGCATCGGCCCAGTCGCGGCCAAGGCCGCACCCACAGGAGGAAGCGCGTGACCGGCGGCCGGAGTCCGTGGCCGGGGTTCTGTGGGAGGGGTCTTCTGACCTCGACAGCGGCGGTGATCTGCAACGGCCGCATCGCGACCAAAGGTCGCTCCCACAAGGATCGCTTCCTGTTCGGCGTCGGAGCAGGGTTCTGTGGGAGCGAGCTTGCTCGCGATGGCGGCGGTGATCTAAGCCAGCGGCAAGCACCCGCCGCGTCGCGGCCAAGGCCGCTCCCACAAGGATCGCACCCGACCTATGGCGGGGGCGCGCTCGGGCGTTCTCCGGTCAGACGCAGCGGGCGAGCAGGGCGACGACCTCGCCCTGGCGGTGCGTGCCGGTCTTGGCAAGGATGCGCTTGAGGTGGGAACGGACCGTCGCCAGACCGATGCCCAGCGCGGACGCGATGCCTTCGAGCGAACGCCCTTGCGCCAGCGCCGCGGCGACTGCGGCTTCGGTCCGCGTGAGGTCGAACAGCGCGCGCAGCTTTTCCAGATCGGCCGGCGCCTCCGGGTCGCGGATGAACATCAGCGCGGCCGGCCCCTGATCGCCGAACACCGACAGCGACGGGCGCAGCGGCGCGATTTCCAGCACCAGTGGCAGCCGACCCATACGCGGAACGCACAGCGCGGCACCGGCATCGCCCGGCTCGCCCTGCGCGACATCGACCGCCGCGCGCACCCGCGCCGACAGCGCATCGCGCAGCGCCGGTTGCCGCAGAACGAGGCATCCGCCATGCACCGCCAGTTCGGTGTTACCGCGCAACAGCGCGTCCGCCATCGCGCTGGACAGCACGACGCGGCAGCGCTCATCGACCACGACCACGCCGGTATCGACGCGGTCGAGTGCCTGCAGTGCGGTGGCATGCGCCTGCGACAGCGCCGACAGGCGCCGACCGAGCCGCAGCGCGCGCTGCAGGTGCGGCAGCAGCAGCGCGACTTTGCTGCGTTCGACTTCGGTATAGGCGCCGGCTTCGCGCGTGCGATGGATGCCCAGCACGCCGATGACGCCATCGGCCGCCTGGAACACCGCGCCCAGCATGTGGTGGATGTCGAGATGACGCAGCCATTCCTGGTAGAAACCGCTGCGCGCCTGCTCTTCGGGCGTCACCAGATCCTCGTCGGTGATGACGCGTGACAGCCCGTGAGCGACCGAGCGCTCGACCCAAAGATCGCGCCGGTGCCAGTCCTCGGCCCAGGCCCGGTCGCGCTCCGCGACCACCAGATTGTCGGTGCACTCGAGCAGATCCACCCGCGCGCCGTCGCCGTGCAGCTTGATGACCGTACTGGTCGAATCGAGCGCCTGTGCGGTGCGCGTTGCGGTGCCCGGCCACAGGCTGCTGTCCAGCGCGGCGTCGTAGTAATGCGCGATCAGCGCCGACAGGCGGGCGTCGGCAAGTTCCGGTGAGGACATGGGTGACGCCTCCGTGAGCGGGTTTCTCCCCTGTTTGGGGGGCGCAAGCGCCCCGTGCGGATTTCTACCATAGCGCACCGGCATCGCACGACGCGAACCTCACGGCGGCGATGCGACCGTCGGGATCGAATGACAGGAGCCCTTCCATGCAGACACGAGCCGTTCTTTTTCGCCTCGCCCTGGCCGGCGCGCTGATCGCCGGCGCCTTGCCCGCGCAGGCGCAGAACGCCACCACCCCCGCCGCGAAGCTCGACATCGCCGGCGTGCGCATCGGCATGACCGAAGCCGAAGCCGTCAAGGCCGTGCAGGCCTTCGACGCCAGCGCGAAGCTGAAGCGCACCCTCGCCACCTTCTCCTACTTCGACGGCGTGAACTCGCTGGAGTCGCCGGAATTCCTCGACCAGATCGGCGTCACGATGGCCGGTTCGGGCATCGGCATCTGGTTCGCCAGCCCGCCGTCCGAACCGCGCGTCATCGCCGTCATGCGCCGCGCATCGGCGCCGCAACCGCCGGGCAGCGAACAGATGATGTCGTCGCTCGTCGCGCGCTACGGCCCGTACGCCGCGCGCACCCCGCCGGTTGCCGGCGGTCGCGCCGTCGTGCACTGGAGCGAGGAAGGCAAACCCCAGTGCAGCGTGGACAAGGATCGCAAGGGCCAGCGCATCCCCTGGAACAACGCCATGGGCACGCTGCTGCAGCCGGGTGCGGTGAAGGTGCTGGAACAGTACGCACGCCAACGCGTGCCGCATCTGGTCGACGCCCTCGGCCCCATGCCCGACGTCGCCCGCTGCGGCATCGTGCTGCGCTATGAATGGAACAACGAGCCGGTGCAGAACTTCGAAGCCTGGCTGGTCGATCAGGGCGGCATGGTCGCCGGCAGCCGGAGGTCGGCCGAGTGGGTCGAACAGCTCAAGACCGAAGCGGTGCGGAAGCTGAAGGGGCAGGGGGCGGCGCCGAAGTTCTGACCGTTCCCGCGTTCCTTCGGGCGATTCATTCGGCGCGTGAGCGGACCACGCTTGAGCGCTTCACAGCATGCGCGACACGATGCGCTGCGTTTCGTCGCTGAACTCGGCAAATTCCTGATCCGTCAGCAGATACTCCCGTCGCATCTCGGTCAGCTTGAACAGCGCGTTGGAACGGCTCAGCCCGTCGAATACAAGCGCGATCTGCTTGTCGCGGTCCTGTATCAGCTTGAAGATGTTCAAGTAGCGTTCATGGCTCGTGTCCTCGCTTTGGGCCACGAGTGTCAGTTCTTCCAGGATGCGATTGCACAGGCGCTCAAGCGCAACCGGCTTCAGCGTGCTGAGCCGTCGCCAATCTGCTTCGGGGATGCGCGTCGTCATGGTCTGTTCGGGATGCCGGTCGGTGGGATCGATGAATGGGTTCCGTTCGAGGGGTCGCTCCCCCGTAAGGATAGGCGCGGTAGCTGCATGAAGCGAACGCTCACGCGAAGCGCAGTTGCTTCGCTGCCGAACATGATCCAGACCGGTGGTGTCATTACTTTCCGAACCAACCCTTTGCTTTCGCAACGTTTGCCCGCTTCGTATCAAGGACAAACCCGATTCCCCGCCTCTCAAACCGCTCTTCCAGCACGTCGGCCCCCTTCTTGAGCTTGAGGTCCATTTCCTCTTTGTACAGCGGCGTCAGCACATAGAACGAAATCATGTCCCCGGACTTTGCCCGGAACTGGAAGAAGTCTTTGGGCAGTGAATACGGCGGCGTGAGCATTGCGCCGACAAAACCCGTATTTGCGATGGGCTCCGGCGGGTCGCCATTGGGAATCGAATGCCCCCACCCGATCCACGTCTTGTACTCATGGGGCAGACGCCCGATCATCTTCAGCCACCTTAGCGGCCAGTAGTTCGCTTCGTTCTTGAGCGATTCCTGGTCGAGAGGCCAGCTACGCGGCAGAGCGATAAGAAGCTCGACCCGGCGGAATTTCTCCATGCCCTCAGGAACATTCATCGGTTCGTCGCTTACACCGCTGGTCACCAGCACGTGATAGGGACGTTCCGCCGTAGCAGGAACGATCAGTACATCAAGATGGACCAAGTCGGACAGCACTTCGTGGTAGACGGACTCAATCTTCCCGATGTACTTCTCGACGTGAGCTTCCACCTCCTCCAGGTTTTCTCCGGGGTGCCGTGGAGCGGTCCGTTCCGGGCCGCGCGGCTTGTGGCGATAGATGGGACTGCCGGATTCGGATCTCTCTTCTTCGTGCGACATGGTCCCCTTCCTGTCGGCGGAATGGACGGTTGGTACTGCTGCGAGCATCGCTACAAACAAGAACACTGCGGTGAGGTATTTCATGACGGCTCGCGTGGAGGTGCGCGGCCTGCGCTGCCTTTCGCGCAGGTCCGCACGACAGCAGGGTCAGCCCTTTCGGGCCAGGATTCCATACACATGGTAAGGGACCTCGGAGACAACTAACTGCTCTGGAATGGGTTCGGTGTTTCCGTTCAGATGCACGTCGAGCCCATCGAAATTTCCCTTTGCATCCGCATAGACAATGAACTCAAGGGACGCACCGGGCGGCTGCTCTACCGGGAACTCAGCGAGAAACACAACGTGACCTCTCCCGGAAGGCGGAGCGATTGGAGCGGCTTGCCTTCCCTCCTCACGAACCATGTTGAAACTGTTACAACCACACTCACAAAGGCGTGTGATCTTCCCGGCGTTGAATTGCGCGAGAAGCGCTTCGCCAGCGACGAACTCAGGACATTTCGCAATGAATTTTGCCCAGCAAGCGGCGGTTTCGACGCTGTTCGTCATGAGAGGGCTAACGTTGAAAATCAGGAAATATATGGATCTGATCCTGGTAATTTCTACTTGAGAATAGCGTCAACCTGGCCGAGGCGAACCCCTATTGGAATCATTCCGGAAACGTTGACTTTCGCGCGGTAGGTGTACGAAGAGCCCGCTGATACGGTGTCGCTGCAAATGGAGTTGGCGTATCGGACGCCATTCGAGTTCGCTGAGGTTTGGGTGTTAAGGGAGATAGTGCATACGTCTTTCCCGTCGCGAGATAGCGTAGCATCAAGCGTCCCGGGATTTTCGTCTGAAGCGGTGGCCTCTGCGCGAAAGTGAAATGTCAGAAGTCTATTTACCCTTGATACCTCAGGAGACCAAGTGGCTTCATTTGCAAGCGACGCATTGTCCACAAGTCGGCCGACTGCGCCTGGTTCCGGAGTCGCGGTTTGAGCTGTGAGGCTCATATCTGACTTCGTCTCAGTTGGGATATGATTCGGTTCAGATGGCGTCTGAATCCGCTGAATTTGTGACACCCCATGTTGGGCTGGCTGAACCCTTGGGGTGCCGAAAATTGTCTTCATTCCATCAGTCCACATTGATAAATACGTCGTGTTATTGGTGTTGTTTGAATTGACTGTGCTTCCTTGGTTAATGGTGTTTCCGTTGCCATTCTGGGTGTTGCCTGGTGTGGGTCGAAGGGCGGTTATTGCAGGCGGAACAATTCCGATCACTGTTCCAATCAATCCAATCATTGAAAGCCAAATCTTTGTCCTTGGGCTGGATTTATTTGGGTGTTCCTGGGGCATTTATTTCTCCAAAATTATAGAGGCTTGTGGTGCGATTTAACTTTGAGCGAATTGGCGTTTGCGGCTTGATTACGTAGCGTCGTCTGAATCACGGTGTGCCCCGCGGAAATATATGGGGTCTGGTCCCAATAATGCGGCCTAAAATAGCGAGTTGATCGTTTTCCCCGTGGGCTGATGCAGAGGTGAGAAGTGAAACTGGAATTAACTGATTTGAGGGGTAACTCATAGTGGTCTAGAAACTGCCATTTGTTGGCTGCAATGCGATCTAACGATGAAATCAGGAGGCTAGGTGCTGCGTACTGGTTTTAGAAAATGGGGCCAGACCACAATTCAAAAAATATGTTTGACAAATGTGGTCTGTCCCCTATTGCAGTGGCTCATTGCGCGCGACATGTAGGGGATTCGCTTGGTGCTATTACACGATGCCCTACCGTAATGTTTCGTTGAAGAACTATGTCCCCCCTTTTCACGGAGACCTTCAGTTCGGAGCCTATGCCAGCACGCAATTCGGCTAGTTCGGGTTCCCGCCAAAAGGAAATCTTTGCGTTAGCCATCGTAAGAAGCTCATCTCCTGACATCAACCCAGCGCGTTCGGCAGGTGAGTTCAGTTCGACTTCATCCACCGTGATTGGAGCGAGCTCCCGTTCGCAAGAATCTCTAGATTCGTGGGCTTTCACAAGAATGCCGGTACACGGAAGGTTCGGGCCTTGGTCAAAGTACTTGCGTACTGTCTGATCGAATTCCGAACGAAATGCATCCATCTTTCGTTCCTCGCGGACGATACAGGGGAGCTGCTTGAGCGCCTGCGGTACTAAATTATCGATATCCTTCTGACAGTTCTCCGGGTGAACGTCTTTACTAGATTGGCTGCGTGCCCATTCAAGAAACTCTGTGCTTACTGCTGGGATTTCATTCGTTTCAATGATGCCCGGCGCTACAGCACTTAATTCTTTCAAGTAGCGCTCGGTTCTTCCGCCGAAGGCTGGAAAGGCTGCTTCGCATCGTGCAATCCGCTTTGCAGAACCCACTGCAACGATTTTCGATGCTGGCGGGAGAAAAGCCCACTGAGAAATTGCTACGCTCGCTGGCATGAATGCACCACAGCACAACGCAATTAGCTTAATCTTCCTCATGACGCCCAACGTGGAGCTAACCGGCCTGCGCGGCTTTTCGCGCAGATCCGGTTGAGCGCAGGGTTGGGCGGCGCCACCTTGCTCGCTGCCACCTTGCAGCATGAAGCAAGCGCGACGAGGTCGGCTGAGAACGCAGCCTGCAACGGCCTCTCGCGGCAAGGACCCGAGACTAAGGTGGAAGCAGCGCGAGGAACGAATGGCGAAGCAAACTCCTTTAACGGCGAGGCCAATAATGTTGAAAGGCCCTTCTCAATTGCTTTGGCACGACGAAGAGCATTGCTCCGACTGCGACGACCCATAGCCCGAGGGCGACGGGAAGCGCAAAGGGAGCCTCCGAGAAGAACTGGAGAATGACAACAAAAACGCCACAACAAAGGGCAACCAGCAGCAAGACGCGCTGCTGCACTTTCTTTTCCTGCGGCGTAAACATTTCACGCGCCATATTGCGACGCCCAACGTGAGGTCGACGACATTTTCGTCCGATAAGACGGGCGGTGTCCGGATAAACGAACAAACTGGACACCGGATTTCTTTTTCATTTCAATCCTCTCCGTTTGCTTCCACGTTTACTCGCAGTACCAACAAAACCCGAAACCGGACATGCTCCCTACCGGCATCGCACGGAAGTTAGCTCATGATGCTGCGGTCCTTCCGCGCATCAGACTTTTGGCCGATGGGGTGGCGAAGATCGTGCGCGACGACGGTGGGTGCGAACGCCGCCAGCCACGCAAAGAAAAAGGGCCTGTCTCCCGACAGGCCCTTTCCGTTTCAGCGATGCGCCCTTGTGGGCGTAGCCGTCAGCCGCAGCTGCCGACTGCGCCGCAGGCCGTGCAGAAATCGCAGCCGTCCTTGCGGATCACCGACTGGTTGCCGCATTCGTTGCACAGCGCACCCTGCATGAGCTTGGGTTCGTCGTCGCCGCGCGGGGCTTCGAGGATGCCCATTTCGCGGGTGGGGTAGCCGTCCTCGTCGAGGATGCCCAGCATGGCGTACCGGTGGATGATGAGGCGGGCGACGTAGGCGACGGTCGAGGGCCAGTTCTGCTGGCGGCGGGTGCCGGGCACGAAGGCCATGAAGTCGCCCAGCGGTTCCGGGTAGCTGATGAGCTTGCGCAGCTTCATGCCTATCCAGGCCGGGTCCATCACGCGCATGTCGAGCGCGAGGATGCGGGTGAGGCCGTCGAGCGCGCGCGGGTAGTTGCCGGACAGCCACACCGAGTAGGGCCGGGTCTCGCCGCCGGGCAGGGTGATCTCCTTCAGGCCGAGCACGAAGTCTTCGCCGGTGGCCGGATTGCTGATGTCCACCGTCCAGCTCAGCGTGCCGTCGGTGCCGGTCTTCGGCTCCTGCACGGCGAACAGGGTGTCGAGCACCGGCGTCGGCGCTTCGCGGTCAAGCGCGCCGAGCTTGTCGCAGCGGTAGCGGATCACGTTGGCGAAGGCGGCGACCACGCCGGGCATGCGGCGGTGTTCGCCGGTCGGCGGGAAGGGCAGGTCGAAGCTGGCGTCGCCGACAGTCTTGGCAAGCACGTCGAGCTTGAGCTTGAGCCAGCCCGGATCGTTGGCGCGCATGTCCATCGACAGCGTCTTGGCGACGGCGCCGAGGCCGCGCGGCTGGTTGGCGCCATTGACCCACACTTCGAAGGGCAGCGGCTGGATGCGGCCGTCCGGACCTTCGTTTTCGGTGTGGCCGACGAAGAGCGCGAATTCGCCGCCCGGCGTCTTCAGCATATAGGTCCAGCTCGGGTTGCCGTCGCTCATGTCCGGCCGGCCGGGCCAGCGCAGGCTGGCCAGCACCGGCGCCGGCAGCGCGCCGATCGACAGGCGCTGGTTGGCGCCGCCGGCGACCAGTTCGACGTCGTGTGGCTGCTTCTTCTCTTCGCTCTTCGGCGTGTCGACCGACAGCACGCTGCCGAGCACGCTGTTCGGGCGGTAGGTGGCGAGGCCCTTGAGGCCGGCCTTCCACGCGGCGAGGTAGAGATCCTCGAAGTCGGCGTAGGGGTAGTCGGCCGGCACGTTCACCGTCTTGGAAATCGAGGTGTCGATGTAGGGCGCGACCGCGGCCACCATGTCCTTGTGGGCGGCGGCGGAGATTTCGAGCGCGGTGACGAACCAGGGCGGCAGTTTGTCCATGTCGCCGCCGAGGTGCTTGTACAGGCGCCAGGCGTAGTCCTCGACCGCGTATTCCTTGAAGGTGCCGTCGGCCATGCGCTTCTTGCGCGTGTAGGTCCAGGAGAAGGGCGGTTCGATGCCGTTGCTGGCGTTGTCGGCGAAGGCCAGCGAAATGGTGCCGGTGGGCGCGATCGACAGCAGGTGCGAATTACGCAGGCCGTGCTTGCGGATCTGCTCCTTCACCTCGGCCGGCAGGCGCGACGCGAAGTTGCCGCCCGACAGGTACATGTCGGCGTTGAACAGCGGGAAGCTGCCGCGCTCCTTGGCCAGTTCGACCGAGGCGAGGTAGGCGGCGTCGCGCATCACTTCGGAAATGCGCGAGGCCATCAGCCGCGCTTCCTGCGAGTCGTAGCGCTGGCGCAGCATGATGAGCGTGTCGCCGAGGCCGGTGAAGCCGAGGCCGACGCGGCGCTTGGCCATCGCTTCGTCATGCTGCTGCTGCAGCGGCCAGTGCGTCACGTCGAGCACGTTGTCCAGCATGCGGATGGCGATGGCCACCACTTCGCGGAAGCCGTCGAAGTCGAATTCGGCCGCTTCGGAGAAGGGCCGCTTCACGAAGCGCACCAGATTGATCGAACCCAGGTCGCAGCAGCCATAGGGCGGCAGCGGCTGTTCGGCGCAGGGGTTGGTCGCCTCGATGCGCTCGCAGTAGTAGAGGTTGTTGTCGCGGTTGATGCGGTCGAGGAAGAGGATGCCCGGCTCGGCATGGTCGTAGGTCGAGCGCATGATCTGGTCCCACAGATCGCGCGCACGCGGCTTCGCGTAGACCCACAGGCCGTCCTCGCGCTGGTAGGCGCCGGCCGCTTTCAGGTCGGGTGCCGGTTCCGCCTTGTGCACCAGGTCGACCGTGGTGTCGGCTTCGACCGCTTTCATGAACACGTCGGTCACGCCGACCGACACGTTGAAATTGGTCAGGTCGCCGCCGTCCTTGGCGTGGATGAACTGTTCGATGTCCGGGTGATCGCAGCGCAAAACGCCCATCTGGGCGCCGCGGCGGCTGCCTGCGGATTCCACCGTTTCGCACGAGCGGTCGAACACGCGCATGTAGCTGACCGGGCCGGAGGCACGCGACTGCGTGCCGCGCACGCGGGCGCCGACCGGGCGGATGCTGGAAAAGTCGTAGCCGACGCCGCCACCGCGGCGCATCGTTTCGGCGGCCTGGGCGAGTGCGGTGTAGATGCCGGGGCGCTCGTCCTCGATTTCGGTGATCGAGTCGCCGACCGGCTGCACGAAGCAGTTGATCAGCGTGGCGGTGAGGTTGGTGCCGGCGGCCGAGCTGATGCGGCCGGCGGGTACGAAGCCGCGGTCCTGCGCTTCGAGGAACTTCGCTTCCCAGTGCGCGCGGCGGTCTTCCGCTTCGGCCTGGGCCAGTGCCTTCGCCACGCGGCGACGCACTTCAGCGACGGTGGTTTCGCCGCCCTTGGCGTACTTCTCGATCAGCACTTCGCCTGAAATTTCCTGCTCCGGCAGGCAGGCGATTTTTTCCTCTTCGGTCAGTGGGACAAGATCGATCTGTTGCATGTGTGGGCTCCTCCCTGACGTGAATCTTTCGATTCTAGGCCGCTGATACGAGGTCGGACAGCCTTGACAGGGGCGCGTTCCGGCGGTCGTCCGCGCCCCTGCTGGCATTGGCTGCGATGCTTACGGCCGGGCGGGCGATTGCGGTGCACCATGACAATGCGAGGGCGCGGGGGTGGGGAAACGCGTGGCGGCAATTACCTCCGGTCACCGGCGGCATTCCTTGTGAGAGCAGCCTTGGCCGCGACGCTGCCGCTACTGTCCACAGGCTTCGATACAAGCCGCTGTCGGGGTCAGAAGACCCCTCCCACAGCACCCCGGCGCCGACCGCCGATCAGGCGCGATCCCTGTGAGAGCGGCCTTGGCCGCGACATGGCCGCTGCTGTCCGCAGGCTTCGATGCAAGCCGCTGTCGGGGTCAGAAGACCCCTCCCACAGAAGTCCGGCTCCGACCGCCGATTGGGCGCGATCCATGTGAGAGCGACCTCTGTGGGAGCGGCCTTGGCCGCGACATGGCCGCTGCTGTCCGCTGGCTTCGATGCAGGCCGCTGTCGGGGTCAGAAGACCCCTCCCACAGCACCCCGGCTCTGACCGCCGATCAGGCGCGATCCATGTGAGAGCGACCTCTGTGGGAGCGGCCTTGGCCGCGACACGGCCTTTGCTGTCCGCGGGCTTCGGTGCAGGCCGCTGTCGGGGTCAGAAGAACCCTCCCAGAGAAGTCCGGCTCCGATCTCCGATCGGGCGCGATCCCTGTGGGAGCAGCCTTGGCCGCGATACGGCCTTTGCTGTCCGCAGGCTTCGGTGCAGGCCGCTGTCGGGGTCAGAAGACCGCTCCCACAGAACCCTGGCTCCGACCACCGATCGGGCGCGATTCCTGTAGGAGCGGTCTTCTGACCGCGACTCGGCGTTAGCTGGCCGCAAGCTTCGATTCAGGCTGCGATCGCGAGCAAGCTCGCTCCCACGAGCTCGGCGTCAGCCGTGCAGGACGCGCTCGCTGCGCCGGGCGAAATAGAACCACTCGTTGCCCGGCGTGGCGGCGGGGTTCGGGAACACGATGAAGCCGTCGCGCTGGGCGCGCACTTCGCTGCCGTCCTCGCGCGTGCCGATCAGGTCACCGGCGGACACCGGGTCGAAGCTGGCCCAGGGGCGGGCGAAGGTGTCGCCGGCGTGCAGCCGGTCGATCACTTCGACCAGCTTCAGCAGTTCGCAGTCGGAGCGCGCGGGCGGCGGTGTTTCGTCGGTCAGGCCGAGGTGGGCGAGGGTGTTGCGGATCGCCCGCCAGGCGAAGTCGGGTGCGGCCGGGTCTTCGTGCTGGCCGCATTCGAGCGTGATCGCGTAGCCGCCCAGGCGGCGCATGTATTCGGTGGTGCCGACGCCGTAATCGGGATCGGTGCTGAGCAGTTGCGCGCGCTCGGTCGGCGCGGTGCGCGCGAGCCGGGTGCGCACGCCGGCGGCATAGGTGTCGAGCCAGCCCTCGACCAGACGGCGCGCACCGAGGCGCAGCGCCATCGCCTCTTCAGCCGCGGCGTGGACGAAGGGTTCGAGCGGGCCGCTGTTGTTCTGCGGGCCGAGCATGGCGAAGGGCTCGCCGCCGGTGTGGAAGGAATGCAGGTCGAGCAGCACCTCGTGCGCCGCCAGCAGCGGGCACAGTGCGTTGGCGATGCGGTCCTCGTAGTCCTGCGGTGCGTCTTTCGGGCCGAGGTTGCGGTTCAGGTTGCGGTCGCCCGCCCGCTGTCCGCGCAGATAGGCGAGCGGGTTGGTGACCGGCACGAAGGTGACCGCGCCGCGCAGGATGCGCAGCTCGCCGCGGTCGAGTTCGCCGAGGACGCGGGCGATGCCCTGGGTGCCGCAGGTTTCGTTGCCGTGCACGGCGCCGAGCACGATCAGTTTCGGGCCGGCTTCGAGGCCGTGGTAGCAGTGGGTGCGCAGGCTGGTCAGGTTCATGAGCTGCAGGACAGTGCGGAACAGCCGGGCTTGTTGCGCGCCCATTCAGGGCGGCGGCCGGCGAGGTCGTCGAATTCCGGCTGTTCGTCGTAGGGGCGCTGCATCATCTTCAGCAGACGCTCGATCATGCCGGTGTCACCGGCGGTGGCATCGTCGATCGCGCGCTGGGCGAGCCAGTTGCGGACGATGTACTTCGGATTGGTGGAGTTCATGCGGGCGATGCGTGCGGCATCCGGCTCGCCGCCGGCAACCACGCGCTGCGCCCACTGCTGCAGCCAGTCGAGCAGGTCGCGGCCGTGCTCGGGCGACGGCCCGTCGCCGCTGTAGAAGGCCTCGTGCAGCGGTACGAGCGCCGCTGCGTCGCCCGCGGTGGCTGCGCCGAGCGGTGCGTCGGCGAGGCGGCGGAAGAAGATCGTGAAGTCGCACTCTTCGTGCTGCAGCAGCTGGAACAGGCGGCTGCGCATGTCCTGGTCGGCGTCGTCGCCGGCTGCCGGCAGCGGCAGGCCGAGCTTGTTGGCCAGCATCGCGGTCCAGCCGTCGGCGAAGGTCTGTTCGTAGCCTTCGAGCGCGGCGTCGATGGCATCGCGGTCGTCGATCAGCGGCGCCAGCGCGGCGGCCAGGCGGGTGAGGTTCCAGTAGCCGATCTGCGGCTGGCGGCCGTAGCAGTAGCGGCGACCCTGGGCGTCGGTGGTGTTAGGCGTCCACATCATGTCCACGCCTTCGAGCCAGCCGTAGGGGCCGTAATCGATGGTCAGACCGAGGATGGACATGTTGTCGGTGTTCATGACGCCATGCACGAAGCCGACACGCATCCAGTCCACCATCAGCGTTGCGGTGCGACGGCAGATTTCGGCGAACCATTCGGCGTAGGAGGTGATGCCCGGGTAGTGATGCGTCATCACCCAGTCGGCGAGCTGGCGCAGCAGCGGCAGTTCCTGCTCCGAGGTCAGGATTTCGAAGTGGCCGAAGCGCACGAAGCTCGGTGCCACGCGGCAGACGATGGCGCCCGGTTCGTACTCCGGGCGACCGTCGTAGAACATGTCGCGCACTACCTGGTCACCGGTGGCGACCAGGCTCAGCGCGCGCGTGGTCGGAATGCCGAGGTGGAACATCGCCTCGCTGCACAGGAATTCGCGCACCGACGAACGCAGCACAGCGCGGCCGTCGGCACGCCGCGAGTAGGGCGTCGGGCCGGCGCCCTTCAGCTGCAGTTCCTGCCGCTGACCGTTGATGTCGAACATTTCGCCCAGCGTGATGGCGCGGCCGTCGCCGAGCTGACCGGCCCAGTTGCCGAACTGGTGACCACCGTAGCGGGCGGAGTAGGGCTGCATGCCGGGCAGCACGCGATTGCCGGCCAGCGCCTCGACCGCGGCGTCGACCCGCGCCGGGCGGGCGAGGCCGAGCTGGGCGCCGAGCACGTCGGACCAGGCCAGCAGTGCGGGCGCGGCCACCGGGGTCGGCGGCGTGAAGGTGTAGGAGGCGTTGCGCACCTGGCGGGAGCGGATCAGATCCGACGGATCGGCCGGCAGGCTGCGAACGAACAGGTTGTCGAACTCGATTTCGTCGAGTCGTTTGTGTGCGGCTGACATGAATGCGTTGGTACGTGCGGAAGACTGCATTTTGAGCGAAGCGACGGCGCGCGGGTTCAATCGTGATGAAGCGCGGACAGCCAGGCCTGCAGACGGGTGTCGGCTATGCCCTGGGTGATGCACACGACGGTCGAGCCGCGCGCGGCGTCGGGCCAGGCGGGCAGGAGTGTCGGCGGGTAGAGCGCGTGCTGTACGCCCTGCACGACCAGCGGGCGCGATTCGCCGGCGACGTCGAACAGGGCCTTCATGCGCAGCAGGCCGGGGCCAGCGATGTCTGGCCAGGCGGCGAGCCAGGCGTCGATCTGCGCGCGCTGCAGCGGCTGTTCGATCAGGGTGCTGTCGGCCCGCACGGCGTGCGGCGCGGCGATGGTCGGTGGCGCGGCGCGGTAGCGCATGACGGCGGGCGGGTCGAACAGCGCAGGCCCGAGGCTGGCGGTGCGCAGGTCGAGCTGCGGCGCGAACGGGTTCAGCGTGGCCAGCGTCTGCCGCAGCGTGGCGATCGCGGCGGCGTCGGCGAGGTCGGTTTTGCTGATCAGCAGGCGATCGGCGGCGGCAACCTGGCGCACCGCTTCCGGCCGCATGGCGAGCGTCGCCGCGGCATGCGTGGCATCGACCACGGTGAGGGTGCAACTCAGCCGGTAGCGTTCGACCACGCGCGCATCGGCGGCCAGCGTGCGCAGCACCGGCGCCGGGTCGGCCAGCCCGGTGGTTTCGATCACGATGCGCTCGAACTGGCGCCGGCCGGCGCGTGCGAAGCGCCAGTGCGCGTCGCGCAAGGTCTGCGCGAGGTCGCCGCGCAGCGTGCAGCAGACGCAGCCGCTGGCCAGTTCGACCACGGTCTGGTCGGCGGTGTGCGTGACCAGCCGGTGATCGAGCGAGGCCTCGCCGAACTCGTTCACGATGACCAGCGTGTCGGCCATGTCGGCACGCGCAAGCAGGCGGTTCAGCAGCGTGGTCTTGCCGGCGCCGAGAAAGCCGGTCAGCAGCACCACCGGCAGGCGTTGCGCGCTCATGCCGGCACGCCTTCGAGCAGGGCGCGGCGGGTGCGCGGGCTGGCCAGTTGCTGCAGCCACCAGTCGAGCGCGCGCCCGCGCTGTCCGGCGCTGCGCCAGGCGATGGTGAAGCGGGCGACCTTGTCCTCGCCGGTCGCCTTTTCGACCAGCCGTCCGGCCTTGATGTGGGCGCGCACGCGCGCCTCCGGCAGGAAGCCGCAGCCGAGACCGCGCAGCTGGGCGTCTATCTTCATGTCCAGCGTCGGCACCGTGAGCACGTCCTGCCCCGGCAACAGGTTGCGCGACACCGGCGACAGCCGCAGCGCGCTGTCGGCGATGGCAACTGCGCGGTGCATGCGGATCATCGCCGGGTCCAGCGGCTCGGCGACGCGGGCCAGCGGGTGGTGCGGCGCCACGACGAACACGAAGGGAATGTCGCCGAGCGCTTCGACCTGCACGCCACTGACCCGCGTGTCGTCGGCGTCGACACCGATGGCGAGGTCGGCGGCACCCGACAGCAGCGCTTCCCAGGTGCCTGAAAGCACCTCCTGGCGCAGACGGATGCGCGTCGGCGGCGGCAGGCGCGCGGTGTCGCGCTGGGCGTAGAAGCCGTCGACCAGATCGAGCAGCGTGTGCGGGCACAGCAGTGCGTTGGCGGCGATTGCCAGCTGGCCCTCCCAGCCGCTGGCGACGCGCTTGACGCGGCTGGCGACGGCGTCCATCTCCAGCAGCAGGCGACGGCCCTCGACCAGCAGTTCGCGCCCGGCCGGCGTCAGTACCGCAGTGCGGCTGGCGCGGTCGAACAGCAGCACGTCGAGCGCGTCTTCGAGCTGACGCACGCTGTAGCTCAGTGCCGACGGCACCTTGCCGAGCATGCGCGCTGCTGCGGCGAAGCTGCCGGCTTCGTCGATGGTGGCGATCAGACGGATCGCTTCGGGCGTCAGCGGATGGTCGCGTTCGGACACGGCGGGTGAGGTACGGTCGTTCAAATAATTTGAATGATGATATCAGCGACGTGCCGCCATCGTCGATCTCCGCGTCGCCACAATTGACTCATCGACCAACACATCAAGGGGATGGGCAATGATCAGTCTGCGCAAATCTTCCGAACGCGGTTTCGACGACCACGGCTGGGGCCAGTCGCATTTCAGCTTTTCCTTCGCCGACTACTACGACCCGGCACACATGGGCTTCGGCACGCTGCGTGCGCTGATGGAAGACACGATAGAGCCGGCCGGTGGCTTCGGCACCCATCCGCACCGCGACATGGAAATTGTCACCGTGGTGCTGGCGGGCGAACTGACGCACCGCGATTCACTCGGCAACACCGGCGTACTGCGCGCTGGCGACGTGCAGCGCATGAGCGCAGGCAGCGGCGTCAAGCACAGCGAATTCAACCACGCGGCGACGACGCCGGTGCGCATGCTGCAGATCTGGCTGCTGCCGCGATCGCGCGGCATCGCGCCGGGCTACGCGCAGCAGCACTTTGCCGACAGCGCGCGGCAGGGCCGCCTGTTGCCACTGGTGAATGCGGAGGGGCGCGATGGTGCGCTCACCATTCACGCCGACGTCGCGCTGTACGCGAGCCGCCTCGACAGCGGGCACGTCGCGCTCTCGCACCGCCTCGGTGCCGGCCGCAAGGCCTATGTGCACCTGATCGACGGCGAACTGACAGTGAATGGTCAGCGCCTCGAAAGCGGCGATGCGCTGCGCATCGAGCATGAAGACGAAGTTGTACTCGAACAGGGGCGTGGCGCACACGCGCTGCTGTTCGATCTGGGCAGTCATTCCACTACTGAAGGGAGAACAGCATGACGCAGGTTGCCATCGTTTATCACAGCGGCTACGGCCACACCCGCCGCATGGCGCAAGCGGTCGCCGACGGCGCGGCCGAAAGTGCGCAGGTGCAGCAGATCGAAATTGACGCCGAAGGCAATGTGCCGGAGTCGGCCTGGGCGACGCTGCTGGCTGCGGACGCCATCGTGTTCGGCAGCCCGACCTATATGGGCACCGTGTCGTGGCAGTTCAAGAAATTCGCCGACGCGAGCTCGAAGGCGTGGTTCACGCAGCAGTGGAAGGACAAGCTGGCGGCCGGCTTTACCAACTCGGCGTCGATGAACGGCGACAAGCACTCGACGTTGCACTACTTCATGACGCTGGCGATGCAGCACAGCATGCTGTGGGTCGGTACCGGCCTGATGCCGAGCAACAGCAAGGCGGCGACGCGTGAGGACATCAATTACGTGGCGTCCTTCGCCGGTGCGATGGCGTCGACTCCGTCCGACGCGTCGGTCGATGAAATGGTCGAAGGCGATCTGAAGACGGCGCGCCTGTTCGGTGCGCGCATCGCGCAGCAGGCTTCGCGACTGGCGGCACGTTGAGCGGACGGAGCGTTTCCCCGGCGATCAGTACAGCTCGGGGAAACGTTCCAGCCAGGTCCACGCCACGGCGAGAACGATGGCGACGATGCCGGTCCAGGTGCCGGTGACGAAGCAGCAGGCGGCTGGAATCACCAGGCCGGCGAACTCGTCGAACATCATGCCGAAGGCGAACCAGAAGGCGGTGAACAGCAGCCACTTGACGATGAAGCCCGGCAGGTGGCGCCGCATCGAGCGGTTGTGACGGTAGCTCTGCACGCGCTCCATCCAGGAGCCGCGCGTGCAATCACGGAAATAGAGGAAGGGCCAGATGAAGCGCCACCACAGGCGCAGCATCGACTCCGGCTCGTGCGCCGGCTCCAGGCCCTGCTCGGGTGCGTGCTGTCCCATCTCGCGTCCTTCCGTCCTCGGTCCATCCGACCGGTTTTACGGCCGGATGGACGCGGGGTTGAGGCGACGCGCCGGTGGGCGGGCGGCGCCGGGTGATTACTTGATCGCGGCCTTCTGACGCAGTTCGTTCACGTGGGCAGCGATGGTCTGCTGCTCCAGGCGCTGGGCGATCTGCGGCTTAGCTTCATCATAGGACGGCAGCTTCAGGTCGCGCACGTCTTCCAGCTTGATGATGTGGTAGCCGAAGTCGCTGCGCACCGGTTGCGGCGTGAACTTGCCCTTCTCGAGCTTGACCAGCGCTTCCGAGAAGGGTTTCACATACTGCGCCGGCGCGCTCCAGCCGAGGTCGCCGCCGCGGTCCTTGGAGCCCGGATCTTCCGAATCCTTGGCCAGATCCTCGAACTTCTCGCCAGCCTGCAGCTTGCCGATGATTTCCTTCGCCTTGTCCTCGGTCTTCACCAGGATGTGGCGTGCCTTGTATTCCTTGTTGCCCAGACCGGCCTTGATCTTCTCGTATTCGGCCTTGATCGTGTCCTCGGACACCGGGTGAGTGCGCATGTAATCCTGCAGATAGGCCTGGATCAGCACCGCCTGCTTGGCCAGTTCGGCCTGGTGCATCAGCGCGGCGTTCTTGTCCATGCCCTTGGCGGCAGCGGCCTGGGTCAGCACCTCGCGGCGGATCAGTTCCTCGCGCACGGCGCTGCGCAGCTGGTCGCCGTCCTGCTGGCCCTGGGCCACCTGGTTGCGGATCATGATGTCGGCGCGACCCTGCGGGATCGCCTTGCCATTGACCGTGGCGAGCACGCCTTCGGCCGGCGCGGCGGCGGGCGCTGCAGCCTTCTCCTTGGCCTTCTGCGCCATGGCGGGTGCGGCGAATGCGGTCATCACGGCGAGGGTCAGGACGGAAAGCGTGTGTTTCATCGATTTACCTTTCGGGTGGAATCCGGTTGCGGATTGCGTTGTGCCTGTCCGTCACGGCGCGGCGTTGTCGCCAGGTGCGCGTGCGACGATGGACAGGGCGTGGATGTCGCGCTGCATCAGGTCGCCCAGTGCAGCGTAGATGATGCGGTGACGTTCCATCGTGCGCCGACCGTCGAACTGCTCGGACACGATGGAAAGACGATAGTGCCGGCCGCCCGAACGCGCGCCGGCGTGACCGGCGTGCAGGTGCGACTCGTCGACCAGTTCGAGCGTCGATGGCGCGAGCGTTGCGAGACGTTCGCGTATCGTCGCTTCGAGCGCGGCGGCGTCGGTCACGACGGGAACACCTTGCGGAACGGCTTGACGGTCATCCGGGCGAACACGCCCTCGACCGTGTAGGGGTCTTCGTCCGCCCATTCCTGCGCCGCTTCCAGCGATTCGAATTCGGCGACGATGAGGCTGCCGGTGTAGCCGGCAGCACCCGGATCGACCGCGTCGACGGCGGGTAGCGGACCGGCGATCAGCAGCCGGCCTTCGTCCTGCAGGGCCTGCAGTCGGGCCAGGTGTCCAGGACGTGCCGCCATCCGCTTCTCAAGACTGTTGGGGACGTCTTCGCCCATCAATGCGTAGTACATGCAGTCCTCTATTGGATCAGGAATTCTTTTCTTCGATGTGACGCGACAGCATGAAACCCTGGGCCAGCACGAACAGGAACATCAGTCCCATGCCGCCGTAAAGCTTGAAGTTCACCCAGGCTTCCTCGCTGTAGCTGTAGGCCACGTAGAGGTTGAGCACACCCATCACGGTGAAGAAGGCGATCCACGACGCGTTGAGCCGCGACCATACCGGGTCGGGCAGTTCGACCTGTTCCTGCATCAGCGTGCGGATCAGGTTGCGCTTGAGGAAGAGGACCGACACCGTCAGCGTCAGCGCGAACAGCCAGTAGAGCACGGTGGGCTTCCACTTGATGAAGGTCGCGTCGTGGAAGAACAGGGTGGCGCCGCCGAACACGACGATGATGGCCAGACTCACCCACAGCATGGTGTCGACCTTGCGGCGGCGCGCCATCAGCCACAGCACCTGGCCTATGGTGGCGACGATGGCCACGCCTGTGGCAATCAATATGGGCGCCTGGCTGGCGACGATGCCTTGACCCAGCAGCTGGGTCGCCAGCGCATGCGAGGCTTCGGGCGACGCGCCGGCGAATTTGTAGGCTGCGAAGAAAAGCAGGACCGGCAGCAGGTCGAACAGGAATTTCATGGTCGCGGATTATGCCCGGTCGTTCGCAACAGTGTCCAACACACACATCCGGTAACACCGGAATCCGGCATGGAACTGGCTTGGCGATGAAAATGTTGCGGGAGGGCGCGAGAATTCATGAAGAAAGTCCGCATACCCGCTTGTGAAGCGCGCCCGGCCTCACTATCATCCCGTCAGGTTTTCCCGCGCGCCCTTGCGTACAACCAAGTAGGAGACTTAGATGAACAAAGCAGAACTGATCGAAGCACTCGCCAAGAAAGCCGATGTTTCCAAGGCCGCCGCCGGCCGCATGCTCGATGGTTTCCTCGAGTCCGTCACCACCGAACTGAAGAAGGGCGGCAAGGTCACGCTCGTGGGCTTCGGTACCTTCGCCACCGGCAAGCGCGCTGCCCGTACCGGCCGCAATCCGCGCACCGGCGCAACGATCAAGATCCCGGCCGCCAAGACTGCCAAGTTCACTGCAGGCGCAGCGCTGAAGAAGTCGATCAACAAGAAGTAAGCAACGGATTCGTTTCGCAGGCCTGCGTATCGGGCCTGCGGATGGCGTGACGGTGGTGCATGCGCCGGCGCGGCCAGGGAAAACGGGAGTGTCGAGTGACGACACTCCCGTTTTCTTTTTGTGCGCCCGCAAGCTGCTGCGCAGCGCCGTCGGCTCACGTTACCATCCGCGCACCACGTCTCATCGCTCTCCAAGCCAGCCTCATGATCATCGTCCTGTCGCCCGCCAAGTCACTTGACTACGAATCGCCGCTCGTCACGAAGAAGTCCACCCGGCCGGATTTCCTCGACCATTCCGCCGAGCTGATAGACATCCTGCGCCGCAAGAGCCCGGCGGACATCGCGTCGCTGATGTCGATCTCCGACCCGCTGGCGGCGCTCAACGTCGCCCGCTACGCCGACTGGACGCGCGACTACACGGCGCCGCAGGGACGTCAGGCGGTGCTCGCGTTCAACGGTGATGTCTACGAGGGCCTCGATGCACCGACTCTGCCGCCCGCTGCGCTGGACTGGCTGCAGCAGCACGTGCGCATCCTGTCCGGCCTGTACGGCGTGCTGCGACCGCTCGACCTGATGCTGCCCTATCGGCTCGAAATGGGCACCCGGCTGCCGAACGCGCGCGGCAAGGATCTGTATGCCTTCTGGGGTGATCTGCCGGCGCAGGCACTGAATGCGCTGTTCGAGAACGATGCGCACCCGGTGCTGGTCAACCTCGCCAGCGATGAGTACTTCAAGTCCGTGCGACGCAAGGTACTGAAGGCGCAGGTGATCCAGCCCGTGTTCCAGGACTGGAAGGGCGGCAACTACAAGGTGATCAGTTTCTTCGCCAAACGCGCACGCGGCCTGATGGCACGCTACGCGGCGGAGAAGCGGATAGACGACGCCGACGCGCTGCGCGATTTCGCGGTCGAGGGCTACGCGCTCGATGCCGCGGCGTCGACGGCCACCGAATGGATATTCAGAAGACGTCTCGACTGAGACACATAAATAACTACACCGAGGAGAAGCAAGCCATGAAGCAGTTCCGCATCGTCCGTGGCGCGCTCGCGCTGGCCGTCGCACTGGCCTGTGCAGGCGGCGCGCAGGCGCAGGAGAACGCGTCGGACCGACTGTTCCGCGAATGCCTGGCCGCCCGGGCCGACAACAATATCGGCCTGGCCGACGAGCTGTGCTACAAGGCGCTGGTCCATCCGGATTTCAAGAACGTGCCGGCCGAGGCGCGCTCGCAGCGCATCTATAACTACGCTCAGCTCAAGCGCATGCTCGGTAACTGGGAAGGCGCCGAGGAACTGCTGCGCGAGACGCTGGCACTGGAAGAGCAGCGCGCTGGCAGCGCGCCGGATCTGCCGCTGGCGCGACGTCTGGCCGAGCTGTCGATCGCGCTGGCCGCGCAGGGAAAGTGGCCAGAGGGTCTGCAGGCGATCGAGCGGCTGATGCCGATGGCCGACAAGTTCCAGGGTGGGGAGCGCGCCGCCGTGGCGGAGCTGTTCCGCAATTACGTGCCGCAGGCTGCTGCCGCCGGACGCGTCGAACTGGCGCGCGCGCTCGACGCCTACGCACACGAGGCGCCGGCGCCCGAACCTCGCTTCATCGAACGCTGAACCCTCGAAGTCTGAACCCTTTCCGAACCGCTAGAGGAGTGCCGACGTGACCCAGCCCGACAATCCCCACCGACGTGATTTCCTGCTCGGCGCCGGCGCAGCCGGCTTTGCCATCGCGGTGCAACCGGTCATCGCGCAGCAGGTGATCACGACGCCGGACAGCGGTCTGGTGACCGGCATGTCCTCGACGCGCGCCAGCGACGGCCGCACGCTGCCGTTGTTCAGCGCCCGGCCGGACAAGCCGGGCAAGCCGCCGGTGGTGCTGGTGGTATCGGAAATCTTCGGTGTGCATGAGCACATCCGCGACGTCTGCCGTCGCTTCGCGCACGAAGGCTATCTGGCCGTCGCGCCCGAAATGTTCTTCCGCCAGGGCGATCCGGCGGCGCTCGGCAGCGTGCAGGAAATCATCGAGCGCGTCGTGTCGAAGGTGGCTGACGCTCAGGTGATGGCCGACCTGGATGCCTGCGTCGACTGGGCGCGCGAGCAGGGCGGCGACGTGAAGCGCCTGCACGCGACCGGCTTCTGCTGGGGCGGGCGCGTGACCTGGCTCTACGCGTCGCATCAGCCGGCGCTGCGTTCAGGCGTCGCCTGGTACGGACGCCTCGACGGGGTACCGAGCGAACTGACACCGCTGCATCCGCTCGATGTGGTCGACAGCATTCATGCACCAGTGCTGGGGCTCTACGGCGGTCAGGACCAGGGCATTCCGAACAGCGACGTGGATGCCATGCGCGCTGCACTGAAGAAGTCGTCGTCGGCGGCTGCGCGCAAGTCGGACATCGTGCTCTACCCCGATGCGCCGCACGCCTTCCACGCCGATTACCGCCCGAGCTACCGGGCCGGTGACGCGGCGGACGGCTGGAAGCGCTGTCTGGCCTGGATGGCGGCCAACGGCCAGTAAGAGCGTTCGCCCCCGCGCAGGGCGTGCCTCAGTGCGCGGTGTGGGCGAGGCCGAGCGATACGGTCGCCTTGGCGTGCGTCAGGTCGCGCGCCGCGCCGCTGCCGAACAGGCAGGCGGCAAGCTGGTTCAGCAGGGGCTGCGGAATCGCGCGATGACCTTCGAGCATGTCCCGTATGCAGTCGGCGGTGCCGTCAATGTCCTCGCCCGGCGGCAGCGGATTGGTCAGCGGCAGTGCGCCGCTTTCCGCTTCGAACAGCATGCGCGCGCCGCCGCGCTCGAACAGTTCGATGCGCGGCCGGCGCAGCGGGTCGGCGAACGAGTCGTCGTCGGGCGCGCGCATCAGCAGTGCGCGCTCGGGTGTGCGCAGGAACATGTCGTGCAGCCGTGACAGCAGTTGCGCGTCGGCGACGCAGATGACGCGCAGGCTGTGCAGCGGCGCCGGATCGAGCAGCTTGGCGACGACGTGCGCGGTGTTGCGGTGGCCCATGCGTTCGCGCAGACGGATCAGGCTGTCCAGCGACGGATTCAGCACTTCGGTCGGCAGGATGGCGCAGCGCCCCGCGTGCAGCGTGTTCAACGCCTCGGTCACCGTGCTGCACGGCAGATGGCCGAGCCGCTCCAGCACGTCGAGGCTGCCGGGGCGCGCGTTGCCGCCGCTCAGGCCATGCACCAGCACCGGCACGTCCAGCCGTGCCAGCATCAGCGCCAGCAGTGGCATCAGGTTGGGCGCGCGGCCGGCGCGCGCATAGCTCGGGATCACCACCATGCGCGGCAGGTGTGGCGGCAGTTCGAGCGTCGGCACGCGCTCGTTCAGTGCGCGCGCGAAGCCGGCCAGTTCGTCCGCCGACTCGTGCTTCCAGCGCAGGCTGGCCAGTACGGCGCCCAGCTCGAGCGCCGGAATGCGTCCGTCCAGCATGTCGGCGAACAGGCCGTGCGCCTCGGTTTCGGCGAGGTCACGCGCGTCGTCGCCGCGTCCGATCGCGGACAGCATTTCGGTCAGGCTCTGTGGGCTCAGCATCGCGTACGGTGCTCCATCCGGTTCAGTTTCTTGTCATGCCGCCTGCCGTCGGGCGTCGAGCATGCGTTTCAGTTCGGGTACGCAGGAGCCGCAGGAGGTGCCGCAACGCAGCGTCGCCTGCAGCGTGTCGAGGTCCGCTCCGCCTGCGATCGCTTCGACGATGTCAGGTTCCGCAACATCGAGGCAGTTGCAGACGATGCGGCCGCGGCTCTTCGCCGCGACCGGTGGCGTCGCCAGCGGTGCGAACAGCCAGCGGCGCAGTTCGGCGGTCGGCTGGCGTTCGACCATCACCTCGCGCAGCCAGGCGGCGGCCGCGGTTTCGCCGGTGAGGCGGATGCCGGTCAGCAGCCCGTCCTCGATCAGCGCGCGTTTGGTGATGTCGCGCCGCGCGTCGCGGTAGGCGAGGCAGGCCGGGTGGTCGAGGCCGCACAGGCGGTCGAGTTCGGCCAGCCAGTCTTCGGGGATCGGCTGGTCGTGCGCGATGCGCAGCACCAGCGCCGGGCGGTCGCGTCCGGCCATCGACAGCGAGGCGTAGGCGAAGCGGGCGAGCAGCGGGGCGAGCGCTTCCATCCGCGTCAGCGTGAGCTGCTGTGCTGCGTCGTCACTGGTTTCGGTGCGCAGCAGCAGCGCCTGGAAGGGCAGGTCGGCGCGGCTCATCTGCACCGCGGCGTGCTTCAGTTCGGGCTGTTTCGAATACGGGTCGACGCGACCTGCAGTGAGCGCATTGGCGCCGCTGTTCGACAGCGCGTTGCGACCCCAGTGCATGGCGACGAAGGTGCTGCCCGGTCGCTGGGCGTTGCTCGCGTGCGCACGCAGCACGATTTCGCCTCGGCGGCTCTTGATGCGCACCAGATCGCCGTCCTTCAGGCCGCGCCGTGCGAGGTCGTCGGCGTGCACCTCGACCCGCGGTTCGTCGACGTGGCTGTACAGGCGCGCCACCTGACCGGTGCGGCTCATGCAGTGCCACTGGTCGCGCAGACGGCCGGTGTTCAGGTGCAGCGGGTAGCGGGCATCGATCTTCTCCGCGGTGGTCGCGGCCGACGGCACGACGAAGCGTGCCTTGCCGTTCGCCGTGGCGAAGCGGCGGTCGGTGTAAAGAGTGGCGGTACCGCCTTCGGCGCCGGCCGGGAAGGGCCATTGCTGCGGGCCGAGGCGGTCGAGCACCGCGTAGGACAGGCCGGTGATGTCGAGGTCGCGACCACGCGTGCTTTCGACGTGTTCGGCAAACACCTGTTCGACCGTTTCGTAGGGGAAGAGCGCGTCTGCGTCGCGGCCCAGGCGGGCGCCGAGCGCGCGTGCGAAGTCGCGTGCGATCACCCAGTCGGCGCGCGCTTCGCCGGCCGCCGGCAGTGCGGCGCTGACGTGCGTGATGCGGCGCTCGGAATTGGTGACCGTGCCTTCCTTCTCGCCCCAGGTGGTGGCCGGCAGCAGCAGGTCGGCAAAGGCGGCGCTTTCAGTGCCGCGGTAGGCGTCCTGCACGACGACGAATTCGGCCGCCTGCAGCGCCTCGATGATGCGCGCTTGATCAGGCATCGAATGCGCCGGGTTGGTACAGGCGATCCACACCGCCTTCACCTTGCCGTCGCGCACCGCGTCGAACAGTTCGACCGCGGTCAGCCCGGGCTGCGACGGCACGTCCGGCAGACCCCACAGCGCGGCGACTTCGGCGCGGTGTTCGGCGTTGGCCATGTCGCGGTGGGCCGACAGCAGGTTGGCCATGCCGCCCACTTCGCGACCACCCATCGCGTTGGGCTGGCCGGTCAGCGAGAAGGGGCCGGCACCGGGTTGACCGATCTGACCGGTGGCCAGGTGCAGCGCGATCAGCGCCGTTCCGTTGTGCGTGCCGTGATGCGACTGGTTCAGGCCCTGGCACCACATCGACATCGCCGCTTTCGATTCGCCGAACCACTTGGCGGCGGTGACGATGTCCTCGGCGCGCAGGCCGCACACCTCGGCGGCGACTGCCGGCGTGATGTCGCGCACGTGCTTGCGCAGTTCGGCGAAGCCTTCGGTGTGCGCGGCGATGAACACGTCGTCGGCGTGCCCCTCCCACAGCAGCACGTGCAGCATCGCGTTGTACAGCCAGATGTCGGTGCCCGGCAGCAGCGGCAGGTGCAGGTCGGCGTCGGAGGCGGTGTCGGTGCGACGCGGGTCGACCACGATCATCTTCATCGCCGGATTGGCGCGGCGCGCGTCCTCGATGCGGCGATAGACGATGGGGTGAGCGTAGGCCGGGTTGCCGCCGGCGATCAGCAGGCAGTCGGTGTGGTCGATGTCCTCGTAGCTGCAGGGCGGGGCGTCGGCGCCCAGCGTCTGCTTGTAGGCGGACACCGCCGAGCTCATGCACAGACGTGAATTGGTATCGACGTTGTTGGTACCGATCAGCCCCTTGGCGAGCTTGTTGAAGACGTAGTAGTCCTCGGTCAGCAGCTGGCCGGAAATATAGAAGGCGACGGCGTCCGGACCGTGCTCGTCGATGATGGCGGCGAAGCGGTCAGCGGCGTGCGCCAGCGCGGTGTCCCAGCTCGTGCGGCTGCGCGGCAGGTCGCGCGCGGTGCGCAGTTCGGGGTGGAGCGCGCGCGTGTCCGGGCGGGCGCTCAGGTGCAGCGTGGCGCCCTTGGTGCACAGACGGCCGAAATTGGCCGGGTGGTCCGGGTCGCCCTTCACGCCGGTGATGCGGCTGCCGTCGTGTTCGATGATCACGCCGCACCCGACGCCGCAGTAGCAGCAGGTCGAGCGGGTTTCGTGTTGGCTCTGGGTCATGTTCTTTGTCTCCGCGAGACTTTTAGCAAGGGGTATGCCACGTCGCTCAAGGCCGATTTGCGTGCGAACGGCAGCGCTTCGGGATGCCAGCGCTCCGCGCCGGGGCGCAATGACCTGTGAATGCATGCGACTGGTGCGCGGCCGCAGTCGCGCGCCCTCAGCGCAGCAGCGCGCACAGCAGCAGGATGTTGAACAGCAGCGACACCACCAGCAGAACGCGCAGCAGGCGTACCGACATGCGCTCGACCAGCGGCGCGCGGCGCGGCAGCGCGAGCGGGCGGTGGGCGCCGCGCTCGAGTGCGAGCAGGAATTCCTCGGCGGTTTCGAAGCGCGCTTCCGGGGCCCGGCCGATGGCTTTCAGCAGCACCGCTTCGAGCCACTCGGGCACGTCCGGGCGGTAGCGCGTGGGCGGCACCGGCTCGCCGAAACGCGGGCGCTGGAAGGGTTCGATCTCGCCCCACGGGTAGTGGCGGGTCAGCAGCTGGTAGAGGGTGACGCCGAGCGCGAACAGGTCGCTCGATTCGCTGGCCGTCTGTCCGGAGAAGAGTTCCGGCGCCATATAGCTGGGCGTGCCCGGGTTGTTGATCTCCTTGAAGTCCTCGCCGTCGGACGCCGCCACGCCCAGATCGAGCACGCGCAGCGTGCCCTGGCTGTCCAGGTGCAGGTTGTCCGGCTTGATGTCGCGATGGACGATGCCCAGACGGTGCAGCGTGCCGAGTGCGCGCAGCACGCTGCAGCCCAGCTTGACCACCTGTTCGGTGCTGAAGTGGTGACCGGCATCGAGGCGCGCACGCAGGCTGGCGCCGTCGTGCCAGCTCATCAGGTAGTAGAGGCGGCTGCGCGGGTGTCCGATCACCTGCGGGAACTGCGGCGACACCACGCGGCGCGCCAGCCATTCCTCGTGCACCAGCGCGGCGATGGCATCCGGATCGGCGTCCTCGCGCAGCGTCTTCAGCACGCGCGCTTCGCCGCTGGCCAGGTCCGTGACGCGGTAGAGCAGGGTGACGCGCGACTCGTGCAGCACGGCTTCGACGCGCAGGCCGTCCAGTTCCTCGCCGATGGCCAGCCGGGGTGGCAGCGACAGACCGGCTGCTTCGGCCAGCCGGTCGCGCAGCGCCGCCTGCGGCAGCGCGTCGACCCGCGCGACCAGTGCGGTGCAGTTGTCGCTGGCGCCGCGCGCTTCGGCCTGCAGCACCAGCGTCGATGCCAGCGACTCGGCATCGCCGCCACGCGCCAGCAGGGCGGCAATGCCGTCGTCGTGCAGCGTGTTCCAGACGCCGTCGCTCATCAGCACGAAAATGTCGCCGACCTCCAGTTCGCCGTCGGCGTGATCGACTGCGAGACGGGCGTCGAGACCGACCGCACGATGCAGCACGTTGGACAGTTCCGGGTGGGCCCAGGTGTGGTCCTCGGTCAGCTGCGTCAGGCAGCCGTCGCGATAGAGGTAGATGCGCGAATCGCCGACGTGGGCGAGGTGCCAGCGGGTGCCGCGCAGCACCAGTGCCGACAGCGTGGTGGCCATGCCCGCCGATTCGCGGGTGCGCGCGGCGTGGGCGACCAGCCAGCGGTTCAGTGCGCCGAGCACCTGGTCGATCGCCTGTGCGATGCGCCAGGTGTCCGGTGTCGCGTAGTAGTCGTTGAGCAGACCGCGCACCGTGAACTCGGCCGCTTCGCGTCCCTTGGCGTGGCCGCCGACACCATCGGCCACCGCCAGCAGTACGCCCTTGGCGTCCAGCGTCTCGCCAACCGGCGTCACCGCACCGACGAAGTCCTCGTTGCGCGGGCGCGGCCCGGTGACCGAGCACTGGCCGATGGACACTGCGAGCGTCATGATGCCGCCCGGCTCAGATGCGGGCCGATGTCAGGTGCGCCGCACCCCAGGTGGTACGCCAGCGCGTCTTGACACGGGTCAGGCCGATCAGTGCGGCGACCGCCAGCAGCGCGAACACGACGAAACCGGTCTGGTAGCTGCCGGTGACTTCGCGCGAATAGCCGAGCGAGGACGCGAGGTAGAAGCCGCCGATGCCACCGGCCATGCCGACCAGACCGGTCATTACGCCGATCTCGCGACGGAAGCGCTGCGGCACCAGCTGGAACACTGCGCCGTTGCCCATGCCCAGCGCCAGCATTGCACCAACGAATACAACCACCGCCATCCACGCCTGCGGCAGGCCGAAGCTCACGCCGAACAGGAAGGCAGCGGCGATCACGTACATCATACTCAGCGTGCGGATGCCGCCGATGCGGTCAGCCAGATTGCCGCCGATCGGCCGCACCAGTGAACCGGCGAACACGCAGGCAGCGGTGAAATAGCCGGCCATCTTCGCGTCCAGCCCGAACTGGGTGTTGAAGTAGATGGTGAGCGACGATGCAAGACCGACGAAGCCGCCGAAGGTGACGCTGTAGAAGAACATGAACCACCAGGCATCGCGGTCCTTCAGCACCTTCAGGTATTCGGCCAGCGTCTTCGGCGGCGGGCATTCGGGCGCGTCTTTCGCCACCAGCAGGTAGAAGATGAAGACGGCCACCAGCGGAATCAGCGCCAGGCCGAATACGTTGACCCAGCCGAAGGCCGCGGCCAGACCCGGTGCAAACAGCGCGGCGAGTGCGGTGCCGGAGTTGCCGGCGCCGGCGATGCCCAGCGCCGTGCCCTGGTGTTCCGGCGGGTACCAGCGCGAGGCCAGCGGCAGCGCGACGGCGAAGGCGGCACCGGCGAAGCCGAGGAAGCAGCCGAGCAGCAGCGCCTGTTCATAGCTGTGGATGCCGAACTGCCAGGCGACGAACAGCGCCGCGATGACGATGACCTGACCGATGGCACCCGCCTTCTTCGGCTGCAGGTGATCGACCAGCACACCCATCAGCATGCGCAGCAGCGCGCCGGCCAGTACCGGCACGGCAACCATGAAACCCTTCTGCGCGTGCGTGAGCTGCAGGTCCTGGGCGATCTGCACGCCCAGCGGGCCGAGCAGCACCCACACCATGAAGGCGAGATCGAAGTAGAGAAAGGCGGCGAACAGCGTGGGCGTATGGCCGGCCTTGAGGAATGCTTTCTTGTCCATCGGTGGATGACCTCCCCGTCATCAATCCGGTCTGCGCGCATCCTTGCAGGCAGCCGTACTCGGGATAGTGGTGATTCGGATCGCCGCGACGGCGTTCGCCGTCGCAGGCGTTGCGGGCCGCAGCGGACCTCAGGCCTTGAGCAGGATCTGGCCGTTCTCGACCTTGACCTCGAAGCCGCGGGTGCAGCCGACGTCGGGCGCGACCGCCTCGCCCGATTCCAGCTTGATCTTCCAGCTGTGCAGCGGACAGGTGACCGTGTCGCCGTGGACGATGCCCTGCGACAGCGGGCCACCCTTGTGCGGGCACTTGTCATGTACCGCGAACACGCGGTCGCCGTCGGTGCGGAAGATGGCGATGTCGCCAGATTCGGCCGCGACGACGCGCGAGCCGAGCAGGGGGATGTCTTCGAGCGCGCAGACGTGCGCCCAGGTGGTGGTTTCGGTGCTCATGTGGGGTCCTGTATGGGTATCTGGAGGGGGCTGGGGCCAGGGGCTAGGAGCTAGGGGCCAGGGAACAGGCGCGGCTTTGCCGCGCGAGGTGGGCTTGTCGCTAGCCCCTGACCCCTAGCCCCTCATCCCTTGATCAAGCCTTCATCGCCTGCTTGATGGCGATGGTGCGGAACTCGCGACCGAGTTCGGATTTCGCATCGGCCTCGGCACGTTCCAGCCACGGGTCCTTGTAGTCCTGCAGCGCGAACAGCAGACGTTCGTACAGCGCCTTGCGGTTCTCGGCGTCATCGACCACCTTGCCCTTCACGTAGTCGAGACCGACGCGCTCGATGTAGTGCACCGTGCGTTCGAGGTACCAGCCCTCTTCGCGGTAGAGCTGCAGGAAGGCGCCGGAGTACTCCATCACTTCCTCGTCGCTGCTCACCTTGCAGAAGAACTGTGCGACCTCGGTCTTGATGCCGCCGTTGCCGGCGACATAGATTTCGTAGCCGGATTCGACGCCGATCACGCCGACGTCCTTGATGCCGGCTTCGGCGCAGTTGCGCGGGCAGCCGGACACCGCGAGCTTCACCTTGTGCGGGCTGTACATGCCGAACAGCATCTTTTCCAGCTTGACGCCCAGACCCATGGACAGCTGGGTGCCGAAGCGGCAGTGCTCGGCGCCGACGCAGGTCTTCACCGTGCGCAGGCTCTTGCCGTAGGCGTGGCCGGACACCATGCCGGCTTTGGCGAAATCGGCCCACATGGCCGGCAGGTCGTCCTTCTTCACGCCGAGCAGATCGATGCGCTGGCCGCCGGTCACCTTCACCGTCGGCACCTTGTACTTCTCGGCCGCGTCGGCGATGGCGCGCAGTTCGTTCGGCGTGGTCAGGCCGCCCCACATGCGCGGCACCACCGAGTAGGTGCCGTCCTTCTGGATGTTGGCGTGCGCGCGCTCGTTGATGAAGCGGCTCTGCGCGTCGTCCTTCGCTTCGTGCGGCCAGGTCGAGATCAGGTAGTAGTTCAGCGCCGGGCGGCAGGAGGCGCAGCCGTTCGGCGTCTTCCACTTCAGCTCGCGCATCACGGTCGGGATGTCGATCATGTGGCGGTCGCGGATCGCGGCGCGCACGTCGCCGTGGTTCATGTCGGTGCAGCCGCACATCGGCTTCGAGCTCGAATCGGCCGGCGTGTAGGCGCCACCGACGCAGGAGGCGAGGATCTGTTCGACCAGACCGGTGCAGGAGCCGCAGGAGCTGGAGGCCTTTGTGTGCTTGCGCACGTCGTCCAGCGAGAACAGCCCCTTCTCCTTGATCGCCTTGACGATGGTGCCCTTGCACACGCCGTTGCAGCCGCACACCTCGGCGCTGTCCGGCATCGAGGCGGCCTGGGTCTGGCCCTTGTGGCCGACGTCGCCCAGATGGTTCTGGCCGAACATCAGGTGGTCGCGCACGGCGTGGATGTCCTGGCCGTCCTTGATCAGCTGGAAGTACCAGCTGCCGTCCGCGGTGTCGCCGTACAGACAGGCACCGACCAGGCGCTCGCCTTCGAGCACCAGGCGCTTGTACACGCCGCCCGCCGGGTCGTGCAGCACGATGTCGTCGCAGCCCGGGCCGCCCATGAAATTGCCGGCCGAGAACACGTCGATGCCGGTCACCTTCAGCTTGGTCGAGGTGACGGAGCCCTTGTAGGTGCCGATGCCGTACTGGGCGAGGTGGTTGGCGCACACCTTGGCCTGCTCGAACAGCGGCGCGACCAGGCCGTAGGCGATGCCGCGGTGGTTCACGCATTCGCCGACCGCATAGATCTTCGGGTCGTAGGTCTGCAGCGTGTCGTTGACGACGATGCCGCGATTGCAGTGGATGCCCGCCGATTCGGCCAGCGTGGTGTTGGGACGGATGCCGGCAGCCATCACCACGAGGTCGGCCGGAATCGTCTCGCCGCTCTTGAAGCGCACCGCGGACACCCGGCCGTCGCTGCCTGCGATCAGCGATTCGGTCTGCTTCTCCAGCAGGAAGGCGAGGCCCTTCTTTTCCAGCGAGGCCTGCAGCATGTCAGCCGAGGGCTTGTCGAGCTGGCGTTCCATGATCCACGGCGCCAGATGCACCACGGTTACTTGCATGCCGCGCAGCGCCAGACCGTTGGCGGCTTCCAGGCCGAGCAGACCGGCGCCGATCACCACCGCGTGCTTGCGCGTGGCGGCGGCATCGATCATCGCGTCGGTATCGGCGATGTCACGGTAGGCGATCACGCCCGGCAGGTCCTTGCCCGGCACCGGCAGGATGAAGGGGTTGGAGCCGGTGGCCAGCAGCAGACGGTCGTATTCGGCCTCGGTGCCGTCGTCGGCGAACACCTTGCGCGCCTTGCGGTCGATCTTGACGATCTTCTTGCCGGTGTGCAGCGTGATGCTGTTGTCGCGGTACCAGTCCCAGTCGTTCAGGATGATGTCCTGCACCGTCATTTCACCGGCCAGCACCGGCGACAGCAGGATGCGGTTGTAATTCGGATGCGGCTCCGCACCGAACACGGTGATGTCGTACATCTCCGGTGCGATCTTGAGCAGCTCTTCCAGCGTGCGACAGCCCGCCATCCCGTTGCCGACCATGACCAGACGCTTCTTTTCCATGTCCCCGTTCCTTCTACCGATTGCTGCAATAACAGACCGCACCGGGTGCAGCCGACATTCCTTGCCCGGCTGTGCTGCCGCGGACCGGTATGGGGTTCGCAGGGACGAGCACAGACCTGCGCCTGCAGCATCGCTGGCGCCTGTAGGGCAAAACCTCTCGTGACCGGATCGTGCCGGTCGGCAAATGACGCTCTGGGTCGGTCGTGTCCCGCCATTGGGAGACGAAGCCGATAAAACCGGGCTGCGCGGCGCAGTCGATGCGTCCCGCAGCGTTGATGGCGGCCGCTCCGTCCTGGATGCGGCGCCGATGTGTCGCAGGCTCGCGCCTGCGTTGTGTATTGCGGCCTGCTTCAGTGATCGAGCAACCAGCCAGGGCACGACGCATCGTTGCGCCGTGTGTGCCCGGGCCTTTCTATCGAAGTCCGCCGCGCCGGCCGTGCCGGTGGTCGAACCTTGATGGTGCCGATGTGAACCAAGCCTGGTGTCGGAATGCCCGCACGTGCGGACAGACCTCTCACGGACAGAGATAAAGCAAAACTTTTGCCAGCTTTGTTCCGGCTGCGCCCGTCGCCGGGTGGGATGGTTCAACTCGCTGATTCATATGGCTTGTTGTCCGATCGTCGAGACGGCGTACGGCGGGCGGATGGACGCGGATCTCGTGTGCTCCGCACGGATGTGGTGCAGGCGCTCTTCACGCCGGTGCGCTCCAGTAAGTCGTGGCGAAGCCGTTAAATCACACATGAACGATCAAGGCCCGGAACACTCCAAGCGCCGCACCGAAGCAGGCCGCACGCGGCTCGCCTGGTGCCTGCTCGCATGCTGGCTCGTCGCCAGCAGTGGCGTGCTGCTGGCGCACATGAAGAACAACCCGGTCGGCGTGTGCCTCACCCGCAACTGACCGGGCAAGAACATTCTCTGGAGACCTTCACGATGAACGACCACGCGCTTCACGCCTACTACGTCAGCGCCGACCGGGTCATGCTGGGCACGGCGACCGTCCTGTCTGTCGTGTGCATCGCCTTCGCCGTCATTTCAGGCGGTCTGACCACCGCCCTTCTGGTCGGCGTGCCGGCCTGTCTGGTGCCTTACGCGCTGTTCCGGATGGCGCCGGGCTCGCTGGTGTCGCGCACCGGCTTCGCCAGTACCTTCATGGTGCTGGCCGCGCTGCTGATCCAGCTCACCGGTGGCTTGATCGAGGCGCACTTCAGCATTTTCGTGCTGCTCGCCTTCCTGCTCTATTACCGTGACTGGCGGCCCGTACTGGTGGCCGCCGGCCTGATCGCCGTGCATCACCTCGCCTTCAACTTCATGCAGGCGGCCGGTCTCGGCGTGTTCATCTTCAATGGCGGCGCCAACTTCAACATGGTGCTGGTGCATGCGGCCTTCGTCGTGGCCGAGGCCGGCCTGCTGTGTTACATGGCGCTGGGCCTGGCGCGCGAAGCGCTGCAGGCGGCGCGCGTCGGCGAGGCGGCCGAGCGCATCGGTGCCGGCGATCTCGCGTCGGCGATTCCGACGCAGGCCGGCATGCCGCTGCTCGCGACGATGGAGCAGATGCGCGCACGGCTGTCGCGCACCGTGAGCCTGCTGGTGACCGAATCCGCCAGCGCGCAGCGCGTGGCCGACACGATGGTGGCCAACGCGGAGCAGGTCACCGCATCGACCGGACAGCAGAGCGACGCGACCCAACGCATGGCGGCAGCGGTGCAGCAACTGACGGCGTCCATCCAGCAGATTGCGCAGAACGCCGAGGAGGCGAGTGAGCGCGTCCACCGCGGCGGACAGTCGGCCGATGCAGGGGTGGCCGTGATGCACACGCTGGCCGACGAGATCCGCGATACCGGCGCGTCCATCCATCAGGTCGAGAGCGGCATGCAGCGGATCGGCGCGCAGTTCGAAAGCGTGAAGTCCATCGTTGCGCTGATCAAGGACATTGCCGACCAGACCAATCTGCTGGCGCTGAACGCGGCGATCGAAGCGGCCCGTGCGGGCGAGCAGGGGCGCGGCTTTGCGGTGGTGGCGGACGAAGTGCGCAAGCTTGCCGAACGCACCCGCAACGCGACCGAAGACATCGCCCGCACCGTTGAGGCCATGCAGGCGAGCAAGGACGAGGCGCTGCACAGCGTCGCCAGCACGGTCGCCACCGCGCAGCGCGGCGTTGATCGCGTCGGCGAAGTCAGTCAGTCCATCACCGCGGTGTCGGCGGACATCAAGGCGATGATGGCCATCATCGTCGGCATCTCGGAATCGATGAAGGAACAGTCGCAGGCGGCAACCGAGATCGCCGCCGGGGTCGAGCAGGTCGCCGCGCTCGCCGACAGCACGGCCGCGATGGCGGCCGAAGACCGCGCGACGGCAGCGCAGCTGAATGCGATGGCGCAGTCGCTGGTCGACGCAGGCAGCCAGTTCAGAGTGAGCTGAAGCGGTCGACTTGTTGCCGCACCGCGCTCAGCTGCAGGCGAGCTGCCGGCAGGCGTCGAGGTGGGCGAGCAGCGGCGCGGGTACCGCGCTGCGTCCGTCCAGCATATCGCGTATCAGGCGGGCGTTCGCGTCCGCCTCGATGCCGGGCTCGGGCTGCGTCAGCGCGCTGCCTTCTTCCGCTTCGCACAGCACCGATTCGACGCCATCGACGAAGCCGGTGATCTGCGGTCGCCGCGCCGGGTTGGCGTAGGCCTCGCCTTCGGTGCCGCGCATCAGCATCGAGCGGCCACCGTCCAGACGCAGGAACTGCGTCATCTTCTCCATGTACTCGGGATGCGTGACCGGCACCACGCGCACGCTGCGCCCGGGCATCGGATCGATCATCTTGGTCATTGAGTGACCGGAATTGCGCACGCCCAGCTGCGGGCGCAGCGACAGCAGCGTATCGAGGCCGGGCAGCAGCTTGTCGACGCCGATGCAGGCGATCCGGCGCGTTGCCAGCAGCTCGCCCGCTTGCGCCGGACTGTCCGCCATCGGCAGATCGAGCGCGCGCAGCAGTGCGAACGGGTCGGCGCGGGTGTCGAAATCGAAGCGGCCGTGGATCAGCACCGGAATGCCCTCACGTACCAGCAGCATTGCCAGCAGCGGCATCAGGTTGGGGCGGCGACGGGCGCCGTTGTAGGTCGGCAGCACCACGGTGCGTGCGCCCGCTGGCGCGGCGACGTGGGCGATGCGCGCGTCGATCGCCGCCTTGAAGCCGAGCAGTTCGTCCAGCGACTCGCTCTTGATGCGCATCGCCAGCACGATGGCGCCCAGCTGCAGCGGCGGTACCTTCCCGTCGAGCATGTCGGCGAACAGCGCCTGCGCGTCGTCGCGCGACAGCGAGCGCGAGCCCTTGGCGCCGCGACCGATTTCCTTGATCTGTTTCGTGTAGTCCATGGGTACAGGATTATGCCCGCGCCAGAACCCCGTGCCGGCCTGCGTTATATTCGGATTCGTCAGGCCGGAACACCGGCGCCTGCCGCGGGGTCAGAGCCGCTCTGCGCACAGCGACGCATACATATAAGGAGACGGACATGAAAGTAGGTTTTATCGGACTCGGATTGATGGGCCGCCCGATGGCGGGGCATCTGGCCAAGGGCGGTCACAGCCTTCACCTGTGGGCGCGTCGCCCCGAATCGCTCGAACCCTTCCGCGACAGCGGCGCGACCTTCCACTCGACCATCGCCGACGTCGCGCGCGAAGCCGATGTGGTGTTCTCGATGGTGGCCGACGCGCCGGACGTCGAGCAGGTGGCACTCGGTCCGCAGGGCATCGCCGAAGGCGCGGCGGGGCGCACCGACCTCATCTTCGTCGACATGAGCACCATCGCGCCGGACTCGGCGCGCACCATCGCCGCCCGCCTGGCGGCGCGCGGCGTGTCGATGATCGACGCGCCGGTGTCCGGCGGTGAAGTCGGCGCCATCAACGCAGCACTCACCATCATGGCCGGTGGCACGCAGGAGGCCTTCGACCGCGTGCTGCCGCTGTTCCAGCTGATGGGCAAGAACGTCACCCGCGTCGGCGACAGCGGCGCCGGCCAGGTGGCCAAGGCCTGCAACCAGATCCTGACCGGCGTCGGCGTGCTGGCGCTGGCCGAGGCTTTCGCCTTCGCCGAGAAGAGCGGCGTCGATTCGGCGCGCGTACGCGAGGCGCTGCTCGGCGGCTTCGCCTACAGCCGCATCCTGGAGAACCACGGTCAGCGCATGCTGGACCGCAATTTCAAGCCGGGCTTCAAGTCGTGGATGCACCAGAAAGATCTGCGCATCGTCATGAACGAGGCGCACCGCATGGGGCTGGCACTGCCCTCGGCCGCCGCCGCTGCGCAGATGCTGAACGCGATGGTCGGCCAGGGCTTGGGCGAGGAAGATTCGATCGCCGTGCTGAAGGTGCTCGAAGGTCTGGGCGGCGTCGAGCGCTGAGGGGGTCGCGATGAAGATCGGCTTCATCGGTCTGGGCGCGATGGGCCGCGCGATGGCGGCCAATCTGCTGCGCGCCGGGCACGAGGTGACCGTGTGGGCGCGTCGCGCCGAGTCGATGCAGCCCTTGCTCGACCAGGGCGCACGACCGTCGGCGTCGCCGGCGGACTGCGCGCGCGGCATGGACGCCGTGTGCTGCATCGTCACCACCGGCACCGACGTGCGCGAGGTGGCGCTGGGCCCGCGTGGCGTCATTGAGGGCGCAGCGCCCGGTTGCGTCTTCATCGACCACAGCACCATTCCGCCGTCGGTGGCGCGCGACATCGCCACGGCGCTGAAGGCGCGCGGCATCGACATGCTGGATGCGCCGGTGTCGGGTGGCGAGCGCGGTGCCATCGACGCGACGCTGGCCATCATGGTTGGCGGCGAGGCGGCGGTGTTCGAGCGCATGAAGCCCTTGCTCGCTGCAGTCGGTCGTACCCAGGTGCATGTTGGCCCGAACGGCGCGGGGCAGGTGACCAAGGCGTGCAACCAGCTCATCCTGTGCGCCTTCATCGAGGCGGCAGCCGAGGCGGCGCGGCTGGCCGCGGCCAGCTGCGTCGATTTCGGCAAGGTGCGCGAAGCGATGCTGCACGGCTCGGCCGCCTCGCGCGCACTCGATCTGTTCGGCGGCAAGATGGCGACACGCGATTTTTCGGCCGGCGTGCAGTCGCGCCTGCATCACAAGGACATGGGCATCGTGCTCGGCGAAGCGGTGGAACTGGGGCTGGCGATGCCGCTGTCGGCTGCCGTGTGGCAGCAGCTCAATGCGCTGATGGCGCAGGGCGGCGGCACGCTGGATACCTCGGCCCTGCTTACCGTGCTGGAGGGGCCGGGCGCCGCCTGATCAGTGTCGGCGCCCGGTCAGGCAGGGGAAGTCGAAGGCCGGATCCTGACCGTCCATCAGTCTGGACAACAGCCTGGCCGACCCGCAGGCCAGGGTCCAGCCGAGGGAGCCGTGACCGGTGTTGTACCAGAGTCCGTTGATCCGGCTGCGGCCGATCAGCGGCACATTGCCGGGTGTGCAGGGACGCAGGCCGGCCCAGGCCTCGGCGGCGTCGAAGTCGCCAGCGTCCGGGCACAGCTCGCGCGCCAGCCGGGTCAGCAGCTGCACGCGCTCCGGTTCTATCGTCACCGTCAGTCCGCCCAGTTCGGCCATGCCGGCCACCCGCACGCGGTCGCCGAGGCGCGACAGCACGATGCGGTGCTCCTCGTCGGTCAGGCTGGTACGCGGCGCGTCCGGCCCGGCCGGGAAGGTGATCGAGTAGCCCTTGATCGGGTACAGCGCCGGTCGCGGGCCGTGCTGCTCGACCAGCTGACGGGTGTGCGTGCCGAGCGCGCACACCACCTGTTCGCCGCGCAGCAGGCCGCGCACGCCGCGCGCGTCGCGCACGGCGACGCCGCGTACCGTGTTCTCGTGGATGTCCAGCGCCTCGACCGTGATTTCGTAATGGAAGGTGACACCGGCGTCGGCGCAGGCAGCGGCCAGCGCCCGCGTGAAGCGGTGTGCGTCGCCGGTTTCGTCGTTCGGCGCGTGCAGGCCGCCGGCCAGCGTGCGCTGACTGCCCGCCAGCGCGGGTTCGATCTCGATGCAGCGCGCGGCGTCACAGCTGTCGATGCGGATACCGTGCGGTGCCAGCCACTCGGCGCGCGCACGGGCGCGCTCGAATTCACGGCGTTCGGAAAACACATGCAGGATGCCGCTCGCCGACTGGTCGTATTCCAGCTTCAGTGCATGGCGCAGCGCCAGCAGTTCGGCCTGACTGCTCACGGCAAGTCGTGCCAGCGCATCGGTGTTGCGACGCATGCGGCCGGGCAGGCACTCGTACAGGAAAGCGCCCATCCAGCGCCATTGCCGGTGGTTGGCGGTCGGAGAAAAGCGCACCGGGGCATTCGAATCGAGCAGTCCGCGCAGCCCTATCATCGGCGCCTGCGGCGAGGCCCAGGGCGCGGCGTGGCTGACCGAGATCTGGCCGCCGTTGGCGAAACTGGTTTCCATTGCGGGATCAGCCTGCCGGTCGATGACCGACACGGTGTGACCGGCCTGGCGCAGATACCAGGCGGTAGTGATGCCGACGACGCCGGCACCCAGAACAAGGATGTGCATGCGGTTCTAGTTATGGACGACGCTGTGGATGACCGGGGGCGACCGCTGCCGGTTCCGTGCGCAGGGCGCGCTGCCGGCGTTCAAATCGGTCGGACGTGAAATCGTGCGACCCGGATCATGGTGCTGTGCACGATAATGCATTTCCTGCCATTCCGGAGTCGCGACACATGTCCCGCATCACCCTGAGCCAGTTCCTGATCCAGCAACAGCGCGACGGCGAGCGCATCTGCGCCGAGCTGCGCTTCCTGGTCGAAGTCGTCGCCCGCGCCGTCAAGGCGATCGGCAACGCCGTCGGCAAGGGTGGTCTGACCAATTCGCTCGGTGAAGCAGGCGGCGAGAACGTACAGGGCGAGGTGCAGAAGAAGCTGGACGTGATCGCCAACGAAATCCTGCTTGAAGCGAACGAGTGGGGCGGTCATTTGGCCGCGATGGCGTCGGAGGAGATGGACCTGCCGCACCAGATCCCTAACCGTTACCCGAAGGGCGAATTCCTGCTGCTGTTCGACCCGCTGGACGGCTCATCCAACATCGACGTGAACATTTCGGTCGGCACCATCTTTTCGGTGCTGCGCTGCCCGGAGCTGAATGGCAGCGTCGAGCCGGTCGACGAAAAGGCCTTCCTGCAGCCCGGCACCCAGCAGCTGGTGGCCGGCTATGCGGTGTATGGCGCGGCCACCCAGCTGGTGCTGACGGTCGGCAACGGCGTCCATGCGTTCACGCTGGACCGCGAGACCGGCAGCTTCGTGATGACCACCGAAAACATGCGCGTGCCGGAAGACACCAAGGAGTACGCGATCAACGCGTCGAACGCGCGCTGGTGGGAAGCGCCGGTCAAGCGCTACATCGACGAGCTGATCGCCGGCAAGAGCGGTCCGCGCGGCAAGGATTTCAACATGCGCTGGGTCGGCTCGATGGTGGCCGACGTGCACCGCATCCTGACCCGCGGCGGCATCTTCATGTATCCGAAGGACACCAAGGACCCGACCAAGCCGGGCAAGCTGCGACTGATGTACGAAGCCAATCCGATGGCGATGCTGATCGAGCAGGCGGGCGGCGCGGCGACCACCGGCTATCAGCGCATTCTCGACGTGCAGCCGGAAAAGCTGCACCAGCGCGTGCCGGTGATTCTGGGGTCGAAGAACGAAGTGGAGCGCGTGACCGGCTATCACGCCGTCTGAAGGAAGCGCGCGATGCCGGCGGCCGCGACGCGGCCGCTGGCCATGCTGGCGGTGAGCAGGTAGCCGCCGGTCGGCGCTTCCCAGTCCAGCATTTCGCCGGCGCAGAACACGCCGGGCAACGCCTTCAGCATCAGCCCGTCGTCCAGCGCTTCCAGCCGCACGCCGCCCGCCGTGCTGATGGCCTCGGCCACCGGTCGGGTGCGCAGCAGGCGCAGCGGCAGTGCCTTCAGCGTTGCCGCTAGGCGTGACGGGTCCGCCATCGCCGCCTTGTCCAGCACCTCGTGCACCAGCCCCAGTTTGACGCCGGCCAGACCGAGCCGGCTGGCGAGATGCGAACTGAGCGAGCGCGAGCCGCGTGGGCGACGGATTTCGTCGAGCACGCGCGACGCGTCGTGCGCCGGCAACAGGTCGAGCGCGATGTCGCAGTGGCCGTCGCGTTCGATGCGTTCACGCAGCGCCGCCGACAGCGCATAGATCAGACTGCCTTCCAGGCCGTGCGCACTGACCAGGCACTCGCCGCGCCTTTCCATGCGCGTCCCGTCGATGGCGTCGAAGCGGATGCACACATTCTTCAGCGGTGCGCCGGCGTGGCGCTCGGCGAAGTGCGTGCTCCAGTCGAGGTCGAAACCGCAGTTGGCGGCACGCAGCGGTGCGAGTGCGACGCCGCGCGCGTCGAGCATCTGCGTCCATGCTCCGTCCGAGCCGAGCTGCGGCCAGCTGGCGCCGCCGAGCGCGAGCAGTGTGGCGCGCGCGTCAACCTGCCGCTCGCCGTCTGGCGTGTCGAAGGTCAGTGCGCCGGCGTCGTTCCATCCGGTCCAGCGCTGGCGCATGTGAAAGCGCACGCCTGCCGCGCGCAGCCGCGCCAGCCACGCGCGCAGCAGCGGGGCCGCCTTCATGTCGGTCGGAAACACCCGCCCTGAACTGCCGACGAAAGTGTCGATGCCGAGGCCGGTGCACCAGTCACGCAGCGCGGCCGCATCAAATTCGGTCAGCCAGGTGCTGACTTCGGCGCTGCGTTCGCGGTAGCGGGTGACGAACAGATCGGCGGCTTCGCCGTGCGTCAGATTGAGGCCGCCCTTGCCGGCGAGCAGGAACTTGCGGCCGACCGAGGCCTTGGCGTCGTACAGATCGACCGCGATGCCGCGCGCCGACAGCACTTCGGCCGCCATCAGCCCGGCCGGTCCGCCGCCGACAATGGCGACCTGAACGGCGCTGGAAGGTGCGGGCATCAGTCCGGTGTCTGCACCAGCCGCAGCGCACTGTCGTCGCTGCGCAGGCGGTAGGGGCTCGGTGGAAGGGGCGGCTCGGGTACTTCGGCCTGCTTCTTCAGCGCCTCGTAGCGGCCGGCCACCTTGGGCACGTAGGCGCGGGTTTCCGCATAGGGCGGCACACCGCCGTACTTCCTGACCGCGCCGGCGCCGGCGTTGTAGGCGGACAGCACCAGTTCGATGTCGCCGAAATCGTCCATCAGGTCGCGCAGATGACGCGCGCTGGCGCGCAGATTGTCGGCGGGCTTCAGCGCGTCGGACACGCCGTACATGCGGGCGGTGGACGGCATCAGCTGGGCCAGACCGAGCGCACCCTTGGGCGACACCGCGCGCGGGTTGTAGGCCGACTCGGCGTGGACGACGGCGTGCAGCAGTTCGGGTTCGATGCCGCCCGCCTCAGCCGCCGCCTCGATCTGCGCCGAGAACGGCAGCTTGCCCAGCGCTTCGCGGCGTGCCTGCTTGCGTTCGGCCTCGGAAATGCGCGGCGATTCGGGTTGATGGAGACGATAGTCGGCGCTGCCCTGCAGCCGCAGCCGGTAGTCCGCGACGTCGCCGGCGTGGGCCACAGGTAACAGCAGAGTCGCGAGCAGTGTGACGGCGGTGCGCATCAACCTTCCTTGGAAGTCAGTCGGGTGGCGAACCAGACCGCCAGCGCGATGCCGACGGTGTTGGCGAGCAGATCGTAAAGATCGGCTTCGCGCCCCGGCAACATGAGCTGCCGCCACTCATCGTAACAAGCCAGTGCCAGCGCCAGGCCGGCGCACGCATACAGCCAGCGCCGGCCGGTCGCCAGCCACAGCGACAGCGCGATCACGCCGAAGGTGCCGGCGTGGGCGAGCTTGTCCCAGGGAGAGGGAATCAGACCGACCGCCAGCGAGGTTTCGCCGAGGCGGATCAGGCTGGCGATCATCGTTAGCGCGAACAGGCCTGCCGCCCACTGCAGACAGGCCTGCAGACGCACAGCCTCAGTACGCATTGCGGTCGCTGAACACGACGGCAACCGTCTTGACGATGATCCAGAGGTCCAGCCCGAGCGACCAGGTACGCAGATATTCGAGGTCGTACTCGATGCGCTTCTGCATCTTGTCCACGGTTTCGGTTTCGCCACGGTAGCCATTCACCTGCGCCCAGCCGGTGATCCCCGGCTTGACCTTGTGGCGGACCATATAACCCTTGATCAGCTTGCGGTAAGTCTCGTTGTGCGACACCGCGTGCGGCCGCGGGCCGACGATGCTCATGCGCCCCTGCAGTACGTTGATGAACTGCGGCAGTTCGTCGAGCGAGGTGCGACGCAGGAAGCCGCCGAAGCGGGTGATGCGCTGATCGTTGCGGGTGGCCTGTTTCACCACGCCGCCGTCTTCCTGGACGGTCATCGAGCGGAACTTGTAGACGACGATTTCCTTGCCGTCGAGGCCGTAGCGGCGCTGACGGAACAGGGCGGGGCCGGGGGAGCTCATCTTGACGCCGATGGCGATGGCCAGCAGCAGCGGCGATATCAGCAACAGGATGATGATGGACAGCACGATGTCGCTCGCGCGCTTGACCAGACCGTTGATGCCGGTGAAGGGCGTGTCGCAGACGGCCACCACCGGGACGCCCGCAACGTAGTCCATGCGCCCCTGGATCAGGTCGGTCAGGAAAATGTCCGGTGCGAAGAAGATGCTGACCGTCGTATCTTTCAGGTCGTCGAGCAGCGACAGGATGCGCGGCTGGCTGGCCATCGGCAGCGCCAGGTAGATCTGGTCGATGCGGTTCGCCTTCACGTAGGCGGCGAGATCGCGCAGGCGACCGAGCAGCGGCAGGCCGTTGAGCTGGGTGATGCGCTCGGGTGCGCGGTCGTCGAAGTAGCCGACACAGCGCACGCCCAGGTAAGGATTGGTTTCGAACTGCTCGGCCAGAGACACACCGATATCGTTGCAGCCGACGATGATGACGCGGGTCTGGTTCGCTTCCTGCGCGGCGGCCCGCTGCAGATAGCCGCGGGCAACGAAGTGGGCGACCAGCTGGGTCAGCGGCGCCGCGACCAGCCAGGACACCACGACCTCGTAGGGGAAGTTCTCGATGTACTGACTGGCGTAGCCGAAGAACAGCAGGATGAAGGCGATCAGCAGCCAACTGATCACGGTCTGCCGGATCACCCGACGCGGCCGCATGCTGAGCAGCGACGAGCCGGGGAATGACAAGGAAAAGACGACGAGCGACAGCACGACATAGCGTGCGTCGACGGTATCGCCGTAATAGAGCGCGCAGGCGATCAGCGAAAGGATGAGCGACAGCGGGTCGAGGAACATTTCGACCATGCCGGAAAGGCTCAGCGGTGCCCGCAATACGGAAGTGTTACGCTCAAACTTGGCGAGCATCGGGAATGAAACCGGTGAATTCAATGGATCTGGAGACCTGCAGACGACGTGCCGGCTAGAATACCGGAAGCGTTTTTGCGTATTTTCACGATTTGCGCGCCGGAAAGAAAAGCGTCACGGCCCGCATTCATACTCTCTTCGATGAACAATAACATTTCAAAATGTTTGACCGGTGTGCTGCTCTGCGCATCCGTGGTCCCAGGGGCGGCGAGCGCAGATGAAGACGATGTGTTCAGCCTGACTACGTCGGCGAACTGGCAGTACGTGGACAATGTGTTCTATCTGCCGGATGGCAACGAACCGACGTCCTTCGGTCCGAATACGCCGCGTGGGGACCACAGCACGACGCTCAGTGCCGGTATCGTCGGCGAGAAACGTCTGGGCCGGCAGGTGCTGACCGCGAACACCACGTTCAACCGCACCCGCTACAACGACATCAGCCTGCTCGACAACGACGGTTACAACCTCGCTGCTGGCTGGCTCTGGACTGTCGGCAGCGATCTGAGCGGCAATCTGAGCTACAGCAAGCGCCGTTACATGCTTGGTTTCGGTGATTTTCGGCAGGTGGACCTGACCAAGAATCTGGTCGATGCTGAAACCTGGCGCTTCGACGGAACCTACAAGCTTGACGCTTATTGGGCACTGTTTGGCAGCCTGAACCGAGATACTCAACGCAACGATGCGGTGGTACGTCGTCCGAGTGATTACGACATCGATCGGCTCGAGGCCGGGGCACGCTACACGACGCGAGGTGGTACCTCATTCGAGCTGCTGGGACGCGAAAGCCGAGGCGACTTTCCAAACCGCGCTGCCAGCGTTCTTCGCGACAATGCTTACAAGCAGAAGGACGCCGAATTCCGGGTGCGGTGGCAGCCGGTCGGGCATTCGAAACTGTCGGCCTCGGTCGGGGTGTCTAAACGCGAGCACGAGCGAGCGCGGACGCGCAATTACGACGACGTTTACGGGAGGTTATCGTGGGAATGGCGACCGACCGGCCATCTGGGCCTGACCTTCGACGCGCAGCGTCAGATCAGCGGGCTCGACGACAACTTCACCACCTATTTCGAGACCGAAACCTACAGCCTGACCCCGGTCTGGTATGTCACCGGAAAGCTGCGGGTCGATGGTCTCTTGCAGTATCGTGCTAGAGATGGGCAGGGCCGTGGTAACAGCGATTTCATCGATCCGGCGGTGTTGGCACTGTTGGGTGATCGAGCGGCTCAGCGCACCGAGGACCTCTACACTTACAGCGTGGGCGCAACGTGGTCGATCCAGCGCAACCTGAGCGCCAGCGCGCAATGGCGGCACGACCGTCGCGATTCCAACATCAACTTCTACCAGTACCGCACCGACAGCGTCTCGATGTCGCTGCAGTACCTGTTCTAAGTCAGTACTGCAGCAGCGCGTGGCTGTGCCAGCCGCGCGCGGCGAGCAGGGCGGAGCCGCCGAGCGTCGGCAGGTCGATCAGGAAGCGGAAGCCGATGAGCTGCCCACCGGCGCGTTCGACCAGTTCGCCGCAGGCCATGGCGGTGCCGCCGGTGGCGATCAGATCGTCCAGCACCAGCACCCGCGCGCCGGGGGCGAAAGCGCCTGTGTGCATTTCCAGCCGGTCGCAGCCGTACTCGAGCGCGTAATCGACGCCCAGCGTCGGGCCCGGCAGCTTGCCGGGCTTGCGTACCGGCACCAGACCGGCGCCGAGTCGCTGCGCCAGCGCGCCGGCGAACAGGAAGCCGCGCGCCTCGATGGCGGCGACGATGTCGATGCTGCCCGGTTCGATGCTGTGTTCGAGTGCGTCCAGTGCCTGCGTCAGGCCGCGTGCGTCGGCCAGCAGCGGTGTGATGTCCCGGAACTGGATGCCCGGCTCCGGAAAGTCGGGAATGGTGCGGATCAGCGAGCGCAGCGGCGCGAGGTCGGACGAATGTGTCATGGCGTTTCCTGGAAGGCGGGCAGGCCGAGCCGGGCGCGTCGCTCGTCGCGCGGCAGTGCGGCCAGCTCGCGCATGGTCGCCCATACGGCGGGCATGTCGGGTGAGGCGGCTATCAGCCGCGTGAAGGCCGGTCTGGCTGCAGTGTAGAGGCCGATCGAAGCCAGCGTCGCGTTGTTGATGTCCTGTGCGAACCAGCGATCGTAGCCGCGGAAGCCGGCCCAGCGCGTGTCGCGCAGAGCGCGATAATCCGTGCCCAGTTCTTCGAGCAGACGCACCTTGCCGGCGTGTTTTTCGGATTCCGCCAAATCGCTGCCGTAGAGCGCATCCAGTGCGTCGCGGTAGCGGGTCACCAGCGCAGCGAAATCGGCGCGCAGCATCTGCGCCCGCTCGAATCCTTCGCGCAGACCTTCCTTGCCGGGGCGTGCCAGCCAGCGGCGCACGCCTTCTTCTTCCACCGCGCTGGCGAAGGACTCATTGAATTCGGTGTCGTCGCGCACATAGACGATCTGGTGCGCCAGCTCATGCACGATGAGACGCACCAGTTCCGTTTCCGGGTAGTGGATGAAGGTGTTCAGCAGCGGGTCGTCGAACCAGCCCAGTGTCGAGTAGGCCGGCACGCCGCTCACGTGCACGTCCAGCCCCTCGTGCGCCAGTGCGTCGGCGTGGCGGCGTGCGTCGGCTTCGGCGAAGAAGCCGCGATAGCTGACGCAGCCGGCGATGGGGAAGCAGGACTGGCGCGGCTTGACCGACAGCGGCTCGGTGGCGAAGACGTTCCAGACGACGAAAGGTCGCCCGAGGTCGGCGTAGCGGCGATAGCTGCCGTTGTCGGGCAGGGCCATCTCGCGGCTGGCCCAGTCGCGGATCTCTGCCGCCAGTGCGAGCTTGTCGCGCAGCGACTGCGTGCTCGTGCGGTCGGCATCGACCTCGGCCAGCGGGCGCGCCAGTCGCCACAGCTCGAACTGGCCATGCGCCGCCTGCCAGTAGTAGCGCGGCGAGAAGCTGCCGTTGCAGCCGCCGAGCAGCAGCGCCAGACCGACGACGAGGCCGCGACGCCGGATGCGCTCAGCCAGCGTCGCGGTGTCCGGCATAGGGATCGGCGTAGGCGGGCACGATGGCGGGGGCCGTGTCCAGCGGCGCGTTGTCGATCGTGACCGGTATCCAGCCGCGCACGCTGTTGATGAACCAGACGCCTTGGGCGCGGCCGAGGTCATCGCAGGTGAGCACGCGTTCCAGCAGTTCGCCACGCTCCACCAGTTCGCGCCGCAGCGTGCCGTCAAGCAGGCCGCTCGATACCGGCGGCGTGTACCGGCAGCCGTCGATGTCGAGCACCAGGTTGCCGCGCGTGAATTCGGTCAGCTCGCCAGCGTCGTTCCACAGCAGCACGTCGAAGGCGCTGCCGGCGACCTGCGACAGGTGGGCGTCGTAGAGGCCCCGGCGCGTGGTCTTGTGGTAGAGCAGCGGCTCGGCGCGGGACACCGGCGCCGAAGCCAGCCTGACTTTGCGCGGGCTGTTGTCGGGCTCGCCAGCGGCGGCGCTCTCGATGCGCATGCCACCGTCTGCGGCGCACAACAGGCGCACGCGCAGGCGGCCCTGCGGATATGCCTCGGCATGCGCTGCCAGCACGGCGGCCGGGTCCTGCGGTGCGGCGAAGCCGAAATGGCGTGCCGATGCGTTGAGCCTGGCGAGGTGGCGGTCGAGCAGTTCGTAGCGGCCATCGACCAGCAACAGCGTCTCGAACAGTTCGAAGCCATTGCCGGCGCGGGTCAGGAAACGGCTCTTGGTCTGCACTTCGGCGTACTCGTCGGTGGCGACCGAATCCCAGGTGATGCCGCCGCCCAGCCCGCATTCCATCCTCTCTTTCGCCACGTCCAGCGTGACCGTACGGATGGCGACGTTGAAGCGCGCCGCACCGCCCGGTGCCACGTGGCCGATGGCACCGCAGTAGACCGCGCGTGGCGATTTCTCGAGCTCAGCGATGATGTCCATCGACTTCAGCTTGGGCGCACCGGTGATCGAGCCACAGGGGAAGAGGGCGGCGAACACGTCGTCCAGCGTCACCTCGGGGCGGGTGCGCGCGGTGATGGTCGAGGTCATCTGCAGCAGGGTCGGGTAGTTCTCGATCGAGAACAGGTGAGGCACCTGCACGCCACCCGGCATCGACAGCCGCGACAGGTCATTGCGCAGCAGGTCGACGATCATCAGGTTCTCGGCGCGGTTCTTTTCCGAATCGCGCAGCCAGCGCGCGAGTTCGGCGTCCTCTTCCGGCAGTTGGCCACGCCGTGCGGTGCCCTTCATCGGTCGTGTCGTCAGCACGCCGTCCTGCCACGAGAAGAACAGTTCCGGCGACGCCGATAGGATGCGGTGGGTGCCGATGTCGGCGTAGGCGCAGAACTCGGCTTGCTGCGCCTGTCGCAATTGCTCGTAGTAGGACTGCGCGTCGCCGGAAAAGCGCGCGTGGGCGCGCACCGTGTAGTTCATCTGGTAGGCGTCGCCGCGACGGATGGCGGCGTGGATCGCGTCGATCGCCTGCCCGTATTCGTCGCGCCCGGTGTCCAGTTCCCATGCCGGCACCTCGAACGGGGCCGGCGCGTCGGGGCCGCAATCGACCGGCGCGTGGTGCAGGCCGAACCAGACCAGCGGCACGCCGCATCCGCTGCGCACGCGCGCCGCGCGATCGAAGGCGGGCGCGGCCTCGTAGGCGACGTAGCCGACCGCGTGCAGTCCGCCCTGCGTGGCTTCGGCGACGCGACGCAGGGCAGGGCGCACGGCGTCCACGCTGTCGGCGCGCACCACTTCGAGCGGTTCGCCGAACACGAGGCGGCGTGGCAGTCTGTCCGGGGTCGAGAAGTCGAGTATGAATTTCATGATGTTGCCGGCCGCCGGCCGGTCAGGCGTGAGCAGTGTTCAGACGACGTGCGGCGCGATGTAGAGCGCGATCACGCGTCGGCCGAGCAGCGTGACAGAGCCGTGGCGCCGGTTGTTCCCGGTATCGCTGTACTCGAAGGCATAGGTCCGTTTGATGCGCATCTGACCGCCCTCGTCGCGGGCGAGCGAGGTCGAACGGATGGCTACGGTATCATCGAGCAGCTGGGTGCCTTCGGCGTTGCAGGCGGCACGACTGGCTTCCATGCCCGCTTCGCGGGCATTCAGGCTGTCGAGCCAGAACCAGATCAGGCCGCCGATCAGCAGCAGCGACACGAGTTCGAAGGTTGGCATGTCAGTGCTCCGGTTGCGCCATCGGCTGGCGCGCGACGTAGCGCGCCAGCTTGCCGTCGATGCGCTCGGCCAACTGGGACGCCAGCTGTGCAGGGGTGCGTTCCGGATACAGGCGGGACAGCACAAGCAGCAGGCACAGCAACACGTCGGCGGCTTCATCGATCGACGCGTCGGCGGGCAGCGTCTTGTGCGGTTTGTAGCCGCGCTGGACCAGCACGGCCTCGGCCAGTTCGCCCGATTCTTCGGTCAGTTTGCACAGCAGCATCAGCGGATCCATCCGCTCGTGGGCCGCAAATACGGACAAGGCCTCGGCAAAGGCGTCGGTAGAGAAAGACATATGTAAGGCGATATGAACCGGGAAGCGTGCCCGATTCTATCGTGTGCAAGAAGGTTGGTCGGCGCGGCCCGCTTTGTGTGCCGCCGGCCGCGGAGCAAGGCGCGGCAAGCTGCCATCGCCGCGTGGCGGGCATGCTGCATTACGGAAACATTTCACGCAACGGCGCTGTAACACGCGCCCGATACTGTTCAGCCTTGGTCAGTTGGGCTATCTTGGCCGACGGCCTCATGTCACAAATCAGCAATAATCATTCGGGGAAAACATGCCACATCACGCACGCCGTTCCATCGCCTTGACCGTCATCGCTGCAGCCATCCTGACTGCCTGCGGCGGCGAGGGCGGCGAAAAGAAGACGGCGACTCAGGTTGCCGCAAAGGTTAACGGCGGTGAAGTTTCGGTGCATCAGATCAATCAGGTCATGCAGCGTACCAATGTGGCGAATCCCGAGCAGGCCAAGGCGGCCAGCCGCCAGGTTCTCGAGCGCCTGATCGATCAGGAGCTGTTGGTGCAGCAGGCGGTCGAGAAGAAGCTGGACCGCGATCCGAAGACGCTGCAGGCGATCGAGGCTGCGCGCCGCGAAGTGCTGGCCCGTGCCTACCTCGAGCAGGTGTCCAGCGCGGCGGTCAAGCCGACCGACAGCGAAATCAAGGATTACTACAGCCAGCACCCGGAGCTGTTCTCCGAGCGCCGCATCTTCAATCTGCGCGAGCTGGCCATCGCTGCCGGCCCGGACTTTACGCCCAAGCTCGAACAGTTCATGTCGCAGCCGCGCAATCTGCAGCAGATCGCCGAGTGGCTGCGCAGTGAGAACGTGCGCTTCACCGCCAATGCGGTGACCAAGCCCGCCGAGCAGCTGCCGCTCGAAATGGTGAAGCGGGTGCATCAGATCAAGGACGGCCAGATCGGCGTGCTCGGCACCCCGAGCGGCATTCTGGTGATCGAGGTGGCCGCGTCGCGCAGCGTGCCGGTCGACGAGAACGCCGCACGACCGGTGATCGAACAGTTCCTGCTGAACCAGCGCAAGGGTGAGCTGGCGCAGTCGGAAGTGAAGAAGCTGCGTGAAAGCGGCAAGATCGAGTACATGGGCGAATTCACCGCGCCTGCGCCGACTGCTGCTGCACCGGCCGCTGCACCTGCCGCACCGGCCGCTGCGCCGGCCGCCGGTACCGAATCGGCGGTGGACAAGGGACTTTCGGGGCTCAAGTAAGCCTCTCTCGGGACGGCGCTGCGCCAATGCAGGGCGCCGTCCTTTCGGACTGATCAACTGGAAACCCCTCGATATGACGAAGTTCGTACGTCTGCTGCTAGGCCTTTGTTTCGGGATGCTGCTGCTGCCGGCCGCCAGTGCCGCCGATGCGCGTGAATACGTGCTCGGTTCGGGCGACATCATTCGCGTCACCGTGTTCCAGAATCCGGACCTGACGGTCGAGACGCGGGTGACCGAGAACGGCAGCATCACCTATCCGCTGATCGGTGGCGTGACGGTCGGCGGTCTGACGCTGCCGGCGACCGAGAAGCTGATCGCCGACAAGTTGCGCGACGGCGGTTTCGTGCTGAAGCCGCAGGTGAACGTGCTGCTGCTGCAGATCCGCGGCAACCAGGTTTCGGTCCTGGGCATGGTGAATCGCCCCGGCCGCTATCCGATCGAGATCGCCAACACCCGCGTCACCGACATGCTGGCAACTGCGGGCGGTGCGTCGGTCAGCGGCGCCGACATCGTGACGCTGGTCGGTACCCGCAACGACAAGCCCTTCCGCGCCGAGATCGACATTCCGGCCCTGTTCCAGCCGGAGGGGATCAATGCGGACATCCCTGTCATGGGGGGCGACATCCTCTACATCCACCGCGCGCCGGTGTTCTACATCTACGGTGAAGTGAATCGTCCGGGTTCCTATCGCCTCGAGCGCGGCATGACCGTGATGCAGGCGCTCGCCCAGGGCGGTGGCATCACGCTGCGCGGCACCGACAAGCGCCTCAAGCTGCATCGCCGCAATGCGGCCGGTGCGGTCGAGGCGATCGAGCCCGACATGTCGATGACGCTGCAGAGCGACGATGTCGTCTACGTGCGCGAAAGCCTTTTCTGATCGGATGATTCCATGACGTTTCAGCAATTCCTGCTCATTCTGCGCGCGCGCTGGCTGGTCGGCCTGGCGGTGCTTCTGGTTGTCGTCGCCACCACGGTCGCGGTCAGTCTGGTGCTGCCCAAGCAATACACCTCGGCCACCTCGGTGCTGATCGACGTGAAGTCGCCCGATCCCATCCTTGGCGTCACGCTGCCGGCACTGGTGACGCCGGGTTATATGGCGACCCAGGTGGACATCGTCACGTCGGACCGCGTCGCCCAGCGCGTCGTGCGCATGCTCGGTTTCGAGAAGAGCGCCCAGGCGGTCGAGCAGTGGCGCGAAGCGACCGACGGTCAGGGCTCGATGGACGCCTATTTCGCCGACCTGCTGAAGAAGAAGCTCGACGTCAAACCGTCGCGCGATTCCAACGTATTGTCGATCGAATTCAGCGGCCAGGATCCGGCCTTTTCCGCGGCCGTCGCGAATGCCTTCGCGCAGGCTTACATCGACACCAACCTCGAACTGAAGATCGAACCGGCCAAGCAGTACGCGAACTGGTTCGCCAGCCAGTCCAAGGCGCTGCGAGAAAATCTCGAGCAGGCGCAAAGCAAGCTGTCCGCCTTCCAGCAGGAAACCGGCATCGTCAACACCGATGAGCGCCTCGACATCGAGAGCGCGCGTCTTGCCGAGCTGTCCAGCCAGTACACCGCGATCCAGGCGCAGCGCAGCGACAGTTCGTCGCGCCAGGCGCAGGTCAGTCAGTCGCAGATCGAAACGCTGCCCGAAGTGCAGCAGAATTCGCTGATCATCGGTCTGAAGTCGGAACTGGCGCGCGGTGAGTCGAGGCTGAACGAAATGAGCCAGCGCTTCGGTCGCAACCATCCGGAGTACCAGCGCGCCCAGGGCGAGGTCGATACCCTGCGCAGCAAGCTCGACGCCGAAATGAAGAAGGTGGCCAGCACGCTCAGCACCAGCAACCGCGTGAACGTGCAGCGCGAAGCTGAAGTGCGTGCAGCACTGGCGGCGCAGAAGAACCGCGTGCTCGAACTGAAGAAGCAGCGCGACGACCTGGCCGTGCTGCAGCGCGAGGTCGAGAGCGCGCAGCGCGCCTACGACGCGGTCGCCCAGCGCTTCACCCAGACCAGCCTCGAAAGCCAGACCACGCAGACCAATATCGTCGTGCTGACGCCGGCGATCGCGCCGATCGAACATTCCAGTCCCAACCTGCTGCTGAACACGCTGGTCGCCATCTTCCTCGGCGTGCTGCTGGCGGTCGGTACCGTGCTGCTGCTCGAACTGCTGGATCAGCGCGTGCGCGGTGACGACGATCTGCAGCAGCTGCTCGGTGTGCCGGTGCTCGGCCTGATCTCGACCGTCAAGTTCAACAAGGGCGCAAAACGCGCCCGCGCGGCCACCGCCTGAAGGACATCACCATGAACGCACCCACTTCTATCGATACCGGGTCCGGGCGGGCCATCGGCGCCATCCTGATCGACGCCGGCCGGCTGAGCCCGGATGGTGCCGAGCGCATCCTGCGCGCGCAGCGCGAACGCGGTCTGCGCTTCGGCGACGCGGCGATCTCGCTCGGTCTGCTGAAGGAATCAGACATCCAGTTCGCGCTGTCGCGCCAGTTCGACTACCCATTCCTGCAGGCCGGCGAAAGCGCGGTCAGCGACGAGGTGATCGCGGCCTATCGTCCCTTCACCCATCAGGTGGAAGAGCTGCGCGCATTGCGCAGCCAGCTCATGCTGCGCTGGTTCGACGCCGAGGCCGAGCGCAAGACGCTGGCCATCGTCAGCCCGGAGCGCGGCGAGGGACGCAGCTTCATCGCTGCCAACCTGGCGGTTGTGTTCTCCCAACTGGGCGAGCGCACGCTGCTGATCGACGCCGACATGCGCAATCCGCGTCAGCACACACTGTTCTCGGTCAGCAACCGGGTCGGCCTGTCGGAAACGCTGGCCGGTCGGGGTGGCCCGGACGCAGTGCAGCGCGTGCCGGCACTGCTCGACCTGTGCGTGATGCCGGCCGGTGCGGTGCCGCCGAACCCGCAGGAACTGCTGTCGCGACCGGTGTTCAGCCAGTTGCTGGGGCAGTTGTCGAAGGATTTCGACGTCATCCTGATCGACACGCCGGCCGGTGCCGAGTACGCCGACGCGCAGACCATCGCAGTGCGCGCGAGCGGCGCGCTGATGGTGGCGCGCAAGAACGTGAGCCGTGCTTCGCGTCTGCGTCGCCTGGCCGACGAACTGATCACCGCCAGCGCCACGGTCGTCGGCTCGGTGATGAACGAGCCCTGAACGGGCTGGTCAGAGCAGAAACGATCATCCGGTGAGCGCTTCCAGCATGTCTTCTCCGCACTCCATGCGCCTCGGCGCCCATGCACTGTCCTTCGACTGGGCGCCGTTCTGGATCGTGCTGGCCGGTATGGCCGCGATGTACGGCCCCAGCTTCCATGACCTGTTCAACGGCATCTGGAGCACCGACGAGAACGCGCACGGCCCCATCGTGCTCGCCGTTGCGTTGTGGCTGCTCTACACGAAGTGGAACGACATCGCCGACCGGATCGAACCGGCGCCGGCGCCCATTCTGGGCTGGCCGTTGGTGGTTGCATCGCTGCTGTTCTACATCCTCGGCCGTTCGCAGGACATCCTGATCTTCGAGATCGGCTCGCTGATCCCGATGCTGGCGGGTCTGATACTGGTGTTCTTCGGTCGTGCGACCCTGTTGCGTCTGTGGTTCCCGCTGTTCTTCATGCTGTTCATGATTCCGCTGCCCGGCATCCTGGTCGACGCAGTGACGCAGCCGATGAAGATGGGTGTGTCGTGGGCGGCCGAGCATCTGCTGTACGCGTTGGGCTATCCGATCGCACGCACTGGCGTCATCCTGGTCATCGGCCAGTACCAGTTGCTGGTGGCAGATGCCTGCGCCGGCCTGCACTCACTGTTCACGCTCGAGGCGCTGGGCCTGCTCTACCTGAATCTGGTCCGTCATGACTCGTTTGCGCGCAACGTGACGCTGGCCATTCTGATCGTGCCGATTTCCTTCTGCGCCAACGTGATCCGCGTCATCGTGCTGACGCTGATCACCTACCACTTCGGCGACGAAGCGGGGCAGGGCTTCCTGCATGGCTTCGCCGGTATGGTGCTGTTCATCAGTGCGCTCATCCTCATTATCGGTGTCGATTCGATGCTGCGCTTTGGCGTGCGCAAGGCCGATGCAGCGGCCTGAGAGCCGGTCGTGAGCGGCGATACCGATCTGCTCTTCATGAACGAGGCGCTGGCGCTCGCCCGTGAGGCGGGATCGCTCGGCGAGGTGCCGGTCGGCGCCGTCGTGGTCTGCGACGGCGAGATTGTCGGCCGCGGCTTCAATCGCCCGATCATGGCCAACGACCCGACCGCCCATGCCGAGGTAATGGCCTTGCGCGCGGCGGGACAGGCCTTGGCGAACTACCGCATGCCCGGCTGCACGCTCTACGTGACGCTGGAGCCGTGCGCGATGTGCAGCGGTGCGATCCAGCATGCGCGCATCGCGCGTGTCGTGTTCGGCGCGCGCGATCCGAAGACCGGCTGCTGCGGCAGCGTGACCGACCTGTTCGCCGAGCCCAGGCTCAACCACCATGCCGAAGTCGAGTCCGGCGTGCTGGCGGAGGAGTGCGGTCGCCTGCTGAGCGACTTCTTCGCTGCCCGCCGCCGGCGCATCGAAACCGCCTGATGCATATCGACATCGACATCCGTTCACAGTGGCTGCGCCTTCATGACGATGCCGGCGTGCTGATCCGCCGCTATCGGGTGTCGACGGCGAAGAACGGCGCCGGCGAGCAGCGCGGCAGCTTCCGCACGCCGCGCGGGCGACACGTGATCCGCGCCCGCATCGGCGCTGGCGCGCCGGCGAACACGGTGTTCGTGCGCCGGCGCCCGACCGGTGAACTGTGGTCGCCCGAACTGGCGGCCGCACATCCGGGCCGCGACTGGATACTGACGCGCATCCTCTGGCTGTCGGGCTGCGAGCCGGGCGTGAACCGGCTGGGTGAGGTCGATACGATGCGTCGCTACATCTATCTGCATGGCAGCCCGGATACGGCGGAAATGGGCGTGCCCGGCTCGATCGGCTGCGTGCGCATGCGCAATCGCGACATCATCGAACTTTTCGACCTTGTTCCGGCGGGCACCCCGGTCCGCATCACGGACTGAGCGTGCTGCGCGTCGATCTGGGTGACTGGGTGTCGTTGGCGCCAGCGCTCGAAGCGATACGCCGCGAAGTATTCATCGTCGAACAGCAGGTTCCGGAAGAGATGGAGTGGGACGCCGACGACGCCACCAGCGTGCATGCGCTGGCCCTGCTCGACGGTCACCCGGTCGGCTGCGGGCGCCTGTTGCCCGACGGTCACATCGGCCGCATGGCCGTGCGCGCGCCGTTCCGTTCGTCAGGGGTGGGCCGGGCGCTGCTGCAGGCTCTGCTCGCCGAGGCGCGGCGGCGTGGGATGCGCGACGTGGTGCTGCATGCGCAGACGCATGCGCTGCGCTTCTACGAGGCGCAGGGTTTCGTTGCCGAAGGGCCGGAATTCGACGAGGCCGGCATCCCTCACCGCCGGATGTCGCAGGCCTTGGTCAGCTGAGACAGGAAGTCGTCCCCGAGCGGCTTGACGATGAAGTCGGTCACGCGCGGGAAGGTGAAGGCGCGGACGCGGTCGGCTTCCAGCGGTGACGAACTGAGCATGCAGACGCGGGCATCCGCCTGATGCACTGACGGCAACTGGTGGAACTGTTCGAGAAACTCGAAGCCATTCATGCGCGGCATGTTGATGTCGAGCAGGATGAGATCAACCGCGTGCCCCGGGTGCGTCTGAAACCACTCCAGCGCCTTTTCCGCCCACTCGAATACCAGCAGCTCCGTCGCCAGACCCGAGCGCTCGATCATCATGCCGTGAAAGAAGTTGTCGGCGTCGTTGTCGTCGATCAGCATCACGGTGCGCAGCGGTGCGGTCATTATCGAGAGGCCCCGGGTTGATCGGCGCGTTGCGCGCAAGGTCGATGTGCGTGCGCCGGGTCGATGGTGAGCGGGCGGGCGCGGCTCATGCGATTTCCGTCCGCTGCATGGCGTGCGACGCGATGCCGATGCGGCAGCTCGCGGGCAACGCCAGCACGAAACGGCTGCCGGCGTCGGGCTGCGATTCGACGAAGATGCGGCCATGGTGCATGTCGGCGATGCGGCGGCTCAGCGCAAGTCCGAGGCCGGTGCCCTCGTACTCCGCATGCGCGTGCAGACGCTGGAAAGCCTCGAAGATGCGCTCCTGGAATTCCGGCGCGATGCCTATGCCCTTGTCGCGTACCGAAACGTGCAGCTCGTCGCCGACCACATCGCAATCGATATCGACTTCCGGCGGCTTGCCGGGTGCGTGAAACTTCAGCGCGTTGTCGATCACGTTCTGCAGCAGCAGGCCCAGCAGACTGCGGTCGCCACGAATGACCGGCAGCGGCGTGACGCGGATCGTCGCGCCACTGCGACCGATGGCGGCTGCCAGCGACTGACGCGTTTCTTCCACCAGTTCCGCCAGATTTACGGCGTCCGCCCGCGCCTCGGTCGCGTCGAGGCGGACGAAGGCAAGCAGATCGTCCACCAGCGCGCGCAGCCGCTCGCCGCCACGCACGATGAAGTCCACGTAGCGCTCGCGTCGCATGGCATCCGCCTCGTGGGCGTCGCGCCGGAGCAGCTTGGCGAAATTCAGGATGGAGTTGATCGGCTCGCGCAGGTCGTGCGAGGCGACGTGCACGAACTGTTGCAGCGCGATATTGCTGCGTTCGAGTTCGGAGAGCGTGCGCTGCAGATGTTCCTCGGCTTCCAGTCGGGCCGTGATGTCCTCGCCGACCCCGAGCAGGCCGGTGGTCGCGCCCTGTTCGTCGTGCAGCCGCGTGGTGTGCCAGGACACGACGCGCAACTGACCGTCGGCCGTCATTACGTGGCCGCGGAAGCGCCGTGCCGCGTCGCGTTCGCCGCTGACCAGCTGAGCGAAGAAGGCGCGCGCATCGGCACGCTCGTCTTCTGGAAAGCACAGCTCGAACCAGTCGCGTCCGGGCAGGCTGCTGCCGGGGCGGCCAAGCACCTCGGCCGCCATCCGGTTGGCGCGCACGATGCGACCGCCGTTGTCCGCGACCACCATCATGTTGCCGGCGATGTCGAAATACAGCTCGGCACGGTCCCGCTCCGCCTTCAGTTCGGCGGTGCGATGGGCGACCAGGGCCTTCATTTCGGCGTTGAAACGCTGCAACTGCTGTTCGAACAGGTTCTGCCGCGCGTGTGCGGCCTGCAGCTCGCTCACGTGCAGGCGCAGTTCGATCTGCGCGACCACTTGCCGCGCCAGCGCGACCAGCGCTTCGCGCTGGGCCTCGGTCAGCTCGTGCACAACGGTATCGATGACGCACAGCGTGCCGATGCGATGGCCGCCTGCGACCTCCAGCGGCGCGCCCGCGTAGAAGCGGATACCCGGCCCGCCGGTGACCAGCGGATTGTCGCGGAAGCGCACGTCCATCGTGGCATCCGGCACAACCAGCACCTCGTTCCGCAGGATGGCGTGTGCGCAGAAGGCCTGCTCGCGCGGCGTTTCGCTTGCGTCCAGACCGATGCGCGACTTGAACCACTGCCGATCCTCGTCGACCAGGCTGACCAGCGCGATCGGAGTGCCACAGAGCTGCGAGGCGATGCGCGCCAGATCGTCGAACGCCGGCTCGGGCGGCGTGTCGAGCAGCCCGCTGGCGTGCAGTGCGCGCAGGCGTTCGTTTTCGTCGGGCGGCAGTGGGGCTGCGATCGTGGATGTCATGCTGCACGTGTCCGTAGCGGAGTGCTGCCGGCGGTCATTCCATCCGCCGGCCGCCGCAGGGCGGACGAGGGTGGTGACGACGGCGGGCATTGTCGGCCTGTTGTCGGCATTCTGCCTTCAAACTTGATTGACTGACCGCCGACGCACGCGCGCGTTCAGCGATCGATGGCGATGCGGCGCCTGCCGTCGGCGCGTCCGCCCGGCCCGTAGCAACGCTCCTCGACGTCGATGCGGCTCTGGCACACCGTCAGCACCGTGCTCGAACGGGTGCCGTAGTCCTCGCCGGCAATGAAGACCGGCGACAGGCGCCGCTCCCATTCGAGGCCGACCCCGGTGTCCGGCAGATCGGCGTCGGCCGCCGGCGTGTCGTCACGCAGGGTGTCGAACAGCGCTTCCTGGCGCGCTTCGGCGTCGGTTCGGACAAGCGCCCGCGCAAAGCCGTCGCGGGCGCGCAGCAGCTTTGGCCAGGGCGTGCCCGGGAGGTGGTTGGACAGTGCATGGATGCCGCTGTCGAGCACGCGCCACCGCGCTTCGTCGCCGTGACGGTGACCAACCCACACCAGTGTTTCGCCGTCGCACAGCAGCAGATTGAAGCCGTTGTAGGCGGCCGCCTCGCGACAGGTCTGCCGGGCGTGATCCTCGGCGCTCATGTGACCCGTCAGGAAGCCGGCGACCAGTTCGCCGCGCGAGCGGGCGCTCGCGCGTTGTGCGAGTGGGTCGCGGTAGTTGGTCAGTGCGGCGAAGCGGCCCATGCGGCTGACGCCCATCCAGCTGCCGCCCGACTGCAGGTCACGCCCGGCCAGCACCTGCGGCGCGTCCGCCCAGAAGTCGAGCGCGGCGGTCGGACGGCGGTGGAACTCGTCGCGGTTGGCCGCGACGACCAGCGGGCAGTCCGGCTGCTGCTTCCAGCCCAGCACGATGAGACACATCGGCGGCGTCCGTCAGGCGGCGCGGAAGCGCTCGAGGTGGCGCACGCTCTCCGGCGCCAGGAAGTCGTACAAGCCGTGGCTCTGCACGTGGCAGCCCAGTTCCAGTTCGAACAGCCGCTGATTGTTCACGCCCTCATACACTTCCATCCAGGTCTGCGGGTCGTCCAGCCGCCTGCGTACGCGGCCGGCGACGCCGGTGGCCGCCTGCAGCGAGGCCTGCATGGCGCTCAGTGCGGCCAGCAGCGCCGCTTCGCGGGTGGTGTCGATGCGGTAGTAGATGTAGTAGTCGATGCGCACCGTCATTCGCCGAGCGCGTAGGGCAGGGCGGTGAAGCGCAGCACCGGCCCGTCCAGCCCGCCGATGCGCACCTCGCCCGCTTCGGTGCTCGACATCTGCACCACGGCGAGCAGGTCGCAGCCGCCATCGGGCAGCGCGACCGCGTCGACCACCAGGCCGCACGCCTGACCGTTCGTGTCCACGCCGTGTACCGGCGTGCCGGCCGGCGGCGGCGGGCAGTCTGCGCTGGCACGGTACATGCGGCGCTTCAGTTTGCCGAGGTATTGCGTGCGGGCGACGATCTCCTGTCCGGGGTAGCAGCCCTTCTTGAAGCTGACGCCGCCGGTCAGTTCGAAATTGACCATCTGCGGCACGAATTCCTCTTGCGTGCCCGGCCATACGCTGACCAGACCGTCGCGGATGTCGAACCAGCGCCAGGCGGGCGTGCCGGCCGGCGTCGCACGGCTGCTCAGTGCGCTCCAGACTGCTTCGAGTCGGTCGGCCGGCAGCACGATCTCGAAGCGGTCGTTCGCCAGCCGCAGCACACGCACGCCATCGGCCGCCGCCTGCGTCATCGGTGCTGCCGGCACCGGCAGCCCGGCCGCCTGCAGCGCGGCTTCGGCATCGCGGCCGGCCAGTCCGAGTGCCGGCATGGCGGCGGTGGCGTCGGTCAGCGTGGCCTTGGCGCGCAGGATGTACATCGACAGCTTCTTGCGCATCGCCTCGGCCAGCGCACGGGGCAACTGCAGAACCGTGGCGTCGCCATCGCGCCACATCGTGAAGGTGGCGAGCAGGCGCCCCTTGGCCGTGCAGAAACCGGCACTGCGTACGCCGTCGGCCGGCAGGCCCTTGACGTCGTTCGTCATCAGGTTGTGCAGGAAGGTGGCGGCGTCCTCGCCGTCGGCGCGCAGCCGGGCAAGATGAGTCAGCGGTACCAGCACCGTGCCCTCGCGGGCGGCGCGCATTTCGGCGGCGGCGTCCTGCATGGCGGGGAACTGGCTGTCGTCGGCTGCGGTGCCGGAGGGTATGAAATCGTCGAGCATCATGATGTTGCGAAATCCGTAGGCAGGAGAGGTTGCCGAAAAGGTTAACATACGGGGCCGCGCGTGCTGCCTGCGCGTTCCCGCCTCTTTCGCATGACCCGTCTGCTTGTCCGTCTGTTCCTTCTTCTGGCTGTATTCGCCGCGCTGATCGGTGCCGCGCTGGTCTGGTATGCGCAGCGCCCGTTGCAGTGGAGCGGCGACGTCGTCGAATACACCTTGCGCCCGGGCACCGCGCTGCGCCAGGCGGCGCGCCAGATCGAAGCGGCAGGTGTTCCGGTCGATGGTCGGCTGCTCGGTCTGATTGGCCGCGTCGCGGTCGATGGCACACGGCTGCAGGCCGGCAGCTATGCCTTCAACAGCGGCGTCACGCCACTCGAACTGCTGGGCATGATGACGCGCGGCGACGTGAGCTTGCGCGAGGTGCGCTTCATCGAGGGATGGACGCTGAAACAGATCCGCGCCGCGCTGGCCGCCAGCCCGGACCTGAAGCAGGAGGCCGCGGCGCTGTCCGACGCCGAACTGCTGGTCAGGCTCGGCAGCGACGCCACCTTCGTCGAAGGCTGGTTCTTTCCGGACACCTATCTGTTTGCCGCCGGCGACAGCGACCTGTCGATACTGAAGCGCGCCCACCATGCAATGCGCGCGCAACTGGAACAGGCGTGGGCGGCGCGCGCGCCCGATCTGCCCTACGCCTCGCTGCAGGACGCGCTGATCATGGCGTCCATCGTCGAGAAGGAAACCGGCGCCGCCGCCGATCGCGACAAGGTGGCTTCGGTATTCGTGAACCGGCTGCGTGCCGGCATGCCGCTGCAGACCGACCCCACCGTGATCTACGGGCTGGGTGAGCGCTTCGACGGCAATCTGACCCGCGCCCACCTGCAGACCGACGGCCCGTACAACACCTATCTGCGGCGCGGCCTGCCGCCGACGGCGATTGCCGCGCCCGGACGCGCATCGATCGAAGCGGCGCTGAACCCGGCACCCACCCGTTACTATTACTTCGTCGCGCGCGGCGACGGCAGCAGCGTGTTCTCGAAGACGCTGGCCGAGCACAACAGTGCGGTCGACCGTTACCAGCGGCGACCGGCGCGCGCCGCACGCAACTGACACTACCCTGCACCCGGATATCGATGCACAACACCCGCTTCATCACTTTCGAAGGCATGGACGGTGCCGGCAAGAGCACGCAGATCGCCCGCACCGCCGACTGGTTGCGCGCGCGCGGACATGTCGTGCTGCTGACCCGCGAACCGGGCGGCACGCCGCTGGGCGAGTCATTGCGCGCATTGCTGCTGCATGAGCCCATGCATCCCGATACCGAAGCCTTGCTGATGTTTGCCGCCCGGCGCGAACACCTGGCGCAGGTGATCGAGCCGGCGCTGGCACGCGGCGAGTGGGTGCTGTGCGACCGCTTTACCGACGCCAGCTTCGCCTACCAGGGCGGCGGCCGGGGCCTCGATGTTGCCCGGCTCGAAACGCTCGAAGCCTGGGTGCAGCGCGGATTGCAGCCCGGGCTCACGCTGCTGTTCGACCTGCCCTGCGAGGTGGCGGCGCAAAGACTGGCGGCCAGCGGCGGCGACCCGGACCGCTTCGAGCGCGAACAGTCGGATTTCTTCAACCGCGTGCGTGCCGCCTACCTTGCGCGTGCCAAGGCCGACCCGCGGCGCATGCAGGTGCTCGACGCCGCACGGACCCCGGAAGAAGTTTCCATTCAACTTGAAGAAATTCTTTCAAGGTACTGTTCCTGAATGATTTACGACTGGTGCAAACCGCAGTGGTCGCAGTTGATGGCGCTGGCCGACCGGATGCCGCACGCGCTGCTGCTGGCCGGGCCGGCCGGCCTGGGCAAGCGCGAATTCGCCGAGGCGCTGGCGGCGCGCATGTTGTGCGAACGGGCAAGCGGTGAGCAGGTAGCGTGCGGCGAATGCGCCTCGTGCCGGCTGATCGCCACCGACAACCATCCGGACTGGCTGGTTGTGCGTCCGGAGGCGCTGGACGACGAGGCTGACGAGGGCGACGAGACGGCGTCCGACGACGGTGACGGCAAGGCGAAGTCGAAGCTGATCCGCATCGCCCAGGTGAGGGCGGTAAGCGACCGTCTGGGCGTCGGTTCGCATCAAGGCGGCTACCGTGTCGTGCTCTTGTATCCGGCCGAGGCGATGAATGTCGATGCCGCGAACGCTCTTCTCAAGTCACTTGAAGAACCACCACCCAAGACATTGTTTTTACTGATAACGGACCATCCGCGAAAATTGCTGCCCACGATACGCAGCCGAACCCGCGTACTGTCCTTCCAACAGCCGCCGATCGAGCAGTCGCTGGCCTGGCTGGCGGCGCAGGGCGTGCGTGACGCCGGCGATGCGCTTGCGCTGTGTGCCGGCTCGCCGCTGCACGCGCGTGACCTCGCCAGTTCGAAGGACGCTCAAATCCAGGCCCAGTTTGTCGATGATGTATCGAAGCACGCGCTGAGCGCGCCGCTGGAGGTCGCCGCCCGCTGGGACGGCTGGCTCAAGGGCCGCAAGAAGGGCGAAGCCGGCCTGACCGACCTGCCGACGCTGGTCACCTGGCTGCAGCGCTGGCTGGCCGACCTCGTGCTGCTGGCACAGGCCGGCGAGCCGCGGGTATTCGTCGGCCGACGCGCCCAGCTCGGGCAGCTGGCGGAACGCAGCGACGTGGGCACTGTCCTGCGTGGGTACAATGAATTGCTGAAGGTGCGGGCGCTGGCGCATCACCCGCTGAATGCGCGCCTGTTCCTCGAAGACATGCTCATCCGCTACGCCCGTCTGTTCCGGACGCAACGCTGAGCACACGAAAAGGGAGGCTGTCATGAGCGATCCGCATATCCAGCCGGGCAACCGGCGCAGCGTGCTGTCGCTGGCGGTGACGTCGAAATCGGTGCTCTATGCGGCCTACATGCCTTTCCTGAAGGGCGGTGGCATCTTCCTGCCGACCAACCGCAGCTACCGGCTGGGCGACGAGGTCTTCCTGCTGCTGCAGCTGATGGAAGATCCGGCCAAGCTGCCCATCCAGGGCACGGTGGCGTGGGTGACGCCGGCCGACGCGCAGGGCGGCAAGCAGCAGGGCATCGGCCTTCGCTTCGGCGAGGACGAAAGCAGCAAGTCCGCCCGCGCGAAGATCGAACAGGTGGTCGGCGGCTACCTCGGTTCGTCGCGACAGACCCATACGCTCTGATCCAGTACTGATCCACAACGGTTTTTCATGTTCATCGACTCACACTGCCACATCGATTTCCCCGACCTCGCCGCGCGCGAGGACGAAGTGCTCGCCAATATGCAAGCCCAGCAGGTCAGCCACGCGCTGTGCGTGTCGGTCAATATCGAACAGTGGCCGCGCGTCACCGGCATGGCCGAGCGGCACGCCAATGTGTTCGCCTCGCTCGGCGTGCATCCCGATTACGAGGACGTGACCGAGCCGGACGTGGCGCAGCTGGTCGACATGTCGGCCCACCCGCGCGTGGTGGCCATCGGCGAAACCGGGCTCGACTACTTCCGCCTGACCGGTGACCTCGAGTGGCAGCGCAAGCGCTTCCGCACGCACATCCGCGCCGCGCGCGAGTGCGGCAAGCCGCTCATCATCCACACCCGCTCGTCGGCCGAGGACACGCTGACCATCATGCGCGAGGAGCGTGCGCACGAGGTGGGCGGTGTCATGCACTGCTTCACCGAAACGCTGGAGGTGGCCGAGGCGGCGATCGACATGGGTTTCTGCATCTCCTTTTCCGGCATCGTCACCTTCAAGAATGCGCAGCAGTTGCGCGACGTGGCGAAAGCCATTCCGCTGGCGTCGATGCTGATCGAGACCGATTCGCCCTATCTGGCACCCGTGCCGTACCGCGGCAAGATGAACGAGCCGGCCTACGTGCCGCACGTCGCCGCCGAACTGGCCAAGGTGCGCGGCCTGACGGTGGAGGAGGTGGGGCGCGTCACCACCGACAACTTCTTCCGCCTGTTCCACGATGCCGCCCGACTGGCCGGCCGCGAGGAGGTCGCCGCATGAAGGCGCTGCGCATCGCACTGCTTGGCTTCATCCTCGGTCTGGCCGGCGCCAGTGGCGTGTCGGCCGCCGCGTACGACGACCTGATCAACGCCGCCAATCTCGGAGACGCCGGCAAGGTGGCCAGTTTCATCGACCGCGGCCTGGACGTGAATTCGGTCGATCCGCGCGGCGAAACGCTGCTCATCATCGCCGCCCGCAACGGCTACACCGATCTCGTGAAGGCCTTGCTGGCGCGCCGCGCCAAGGTCGAGGCCGTCAATGCGGTCGGCGAGACCGCGCTGGCGGTGGCCGCCTTCAACGGCCACGTGGCGGTGGTCGACCAGCTGCTGGCGGCCGGTGCCAATCCGGTCAATACCCAGGGCTGGTCGGCGCTGCACTACGCGGCGATGCAGGGCCACACGGCGGTACTGAAGGCGCTGATCGCGCGCGGTGCGCCGGTCGACGCGCCGGCGCCCAATGGCGCCACCGCATTGATGCTGGCCGCCAAGGCCAATATCGAATCGGTGCAGGTGTTGCTGGCCGCCCGTGCCGACGCGCGCATCCGCGGCCGCGACGGCGAGACCGCACTCGATTGGGCGATGAAGGCGGGCAATACCGACGCGGCCGCACTGATCCGCAAGGCGATGGGGCAGTGATGACACACCCGGCGACCGGATCCGGCCTCGGCCACGCGACCGACTACCCCGACAGCTACGACGCCGGCTTGCTGTTCCCGATGCCGCGCGAGGCGTCGCGGGCGGCGCTGGGCATCGCCGCGCATGCGCTGCCCTTCGGCGGCGTCGATCGCTGGCACGCCTGGGAGATTTCCTGGCTCAACCCGCAGGGCAAACCTGAAGTCGCCATCGGTCGCTTCGACATTCCGGCCGACAGCAGCCACATGGTCGAGTCGAAGTCGCTCAAGCTCTACCTGAACGGCTACAACAACGAACGCATGAGTTCGCTGGAGGCGGTGCGCGCGCTGATCGAAACCGATCTGTCGGCCGCCTGCCAGTCCGGCGTGACGGTGCAGATGTACACGCCGGACGGCGTGCCGCCGGTGCAGACGCAGATGGCGGGCGAACTGATAGACGGCCTGGACATCGTCTGCGACCGCTACCAGCCGGACGCCGCGCTGCTGTCCGCCAGCGGCGACACGGTCGAGGAAACGCTGCGCTCCGACCTGCTGAAGTCCAACTGCCCGGTCACGCTGCAGCCGGACTGGGCGTCGCTGCAACTGCGCTACCGCGGGCCGAAGATCGACCGCGCCGGGCTGTTGCGCTACATCGTGTCCTTCCGCAATCACGCCGATTTCCACGAGCACTGCGTCGAACGCATCTACATGGACGTGATGGCGCGCTGCCAGCCCGAACTGCTCGCCGTATGCGCCTGTTACACCCGTCGCGGCGGGTTGGACATCAACCCCTGGCGCAGCAATTTCGAGTCGCCGCCGGACAGTTTCGTCAAGCTGATCAGGCAGTAAGCCGCGCGCGCAGGTCGGCCACCGCGGCGCGGAACTCCGGCGCGCCGCCGTAGCTCGGATGCCGCGCTGGCAGCGCATCGATGCCCATGTCGGCCAGGCTGTGCTGACAGATGCGGCCGATGGCCAGTCGCGGCACGCCGGGGAAGAGGGCGAGGAACTGTTCCAGCAGCGGCCGCAGCGCGCGCCGTTCGCTCACGCTGGGCGCACGGTTGGTCAGCGGCCGACCGGTCTCGTGCGGGTGGTAGGCGACCGCGTTCCACAGCACGAAATCGGTCGGTGCCCAGCCATTGCCGGCCATCGCGGCCCAGACGATGCTGGCGGTGCGCTCCAGCATGCCGTCGGTGTTCTTCAGCTGCGGCAGCACGCGGCTGGTGCGCTGGAAGCCGCCGTCGAAATAATCGCTGCCGCGGCCGGCGGCATGGGCTGCCAGCACATCGCGCTCGCTGGTCATCGCCATGCCGGAGAACTTGGCGCCGCTGTAGCTCGGCGCCTCGGCGATCAGCAGCACGCGGGCACGCCCGAGCCGGGCGGCCAGATAGCGCTGCAGGTGGTCGGAGCGGATGCGCGGCGCGTCCGGCCCGGTATCGTGCAGCGGGTCGTGATCACCCCACGGGTTGAACATCGTGGCGGGGTCGGGAATCAATGCACCGGCCGCGACGGCGGAAACAAAACTGTCGAGATCGTTTTTCGACATCGGGTGTCCATACGGGCTGAAACGCAAGGCGCGCATTGTGCCCGACCTGGCTGTCGTACCGGGAGCGATCGACAGACGCCGGACAAGACAAGAAAGAGAATGAAGCGATGACCTCCGATCTGATTCTGGCCGCACGCATGGCGCTGCGCGATTTCCGTGCCGGTGAGCTGCGCGTGCTCGGCCTGGCGCTGCTGCTTGCGGTGGCCGCACTGACCTCGGTGTCCTTCTTCACCGACCGCGTGTCGCGCTCGGTGGTCAGCGAGGCGAACCAGCTCCTCGGTGGCGACCTGCGGGTGGCCGGCGACAACCCGCTGCCCGACGCCTACGTCGACGAAGCGCAGTCGCGCGGACTGCGTGCGATCCGCACCTGGAGCTTCACCAGCATGGCGTCAGCCGCCGACGGCGCCCAGCTGGTCGGCGTCAAGGCGGTGTCCGACGGCTACCCGCTGCGCGGCAAGCTGCGCATCGCGCCCGAACTGAATGCGCCGGACGCCGACACGCGGGCGATACCCGAGCCCGGCACCGTGTGGCTGGACGAGCGCGCGACCAGCGCACTGCGCGTGCGCAGCGGCGATACGATCAGCGTCGGTCAGCTCAAGCTGCGTGTGGCCGCGGTGCTCACCTTCGAATCGGATCGCGGCGCCAGCTTCTTCGCCATCGTGCCGCGGCTGATGCTGAATGCGGCCGATCTGCCGGCCAGCGGGCTGATACAGGAAGGCAGCCGCATCAGCTACCGGCTGCACGTGGCCGGTGAGGACGCCGCGGTACGTGCCTACGCCGCCTGGCTGAAGCCGCAGCTGGCGCGCGGCCAGCGCGTCGAGAACGTCGAAGAGGCGCAGCCCGAGGTGCGCGGCGCGCTCGACCGCGCGCAGAAATTCCTGCGCCTGGCGGCCATGCTGGCCGTGGTGTTCGCCGCGGTGGCGGTCGGGCTGGCGGCGCGCCGCTACATGCAGCGCCATCTCGACGGCTGCGCCGTGATGCGCTGCCTCGGCGCCACGCAGGCGCGGCTTACGCGGCTCTTCCTGATCGAATTCGTGCTGGTTGGCCTGCTCGCCTGCGCGCTCGGCTGCGTCGTCGGCTACCTCACGCAGTTCGGCGTCGAGGCGCTGCTGGCCGGTCTGTTCGCGACCACCTTGCCGCAGCCGGGACTGACGCCGGTGCTGTACGGCTTTGCCGTCGGCATGACGCTGATGCTGGGTTTCGTGTGGCCGCAGCTGCTGCGCCTGCGCCGGGTGTCGACGCTGCGCGTGCTGCGACGCGAATGGGATGATGCCGACGTCGTGTCCTGGGGCGCCTACGCTTTCGGTCTGGCCTGCCTGTCGGCGCTGATCGTGCTGATGGCGGGCGACCTGACGCTGGGGGCGGTCGTGGTCGGCGGCTTCGTCGCTGCCTGCGGCCTGTACGCCGCGGTCGCCTGGGGCGCGCTGGCACTGGTGGCGCGGCTGCGCGGCGGCACCGCCGGCGGCTGGCGCTACGGTCTGGCCAGCCTGACCCGCCGGCGCGTTGCGTCAACGGTGCAGATCGCCGCCCTCGGCCTGGGTCTGACCGCGGTGCTGCTGCTGGTCATCGTGCGCGGCGACCTGCTCGACGCCTGGCGCAACCGGCTGCCGGCCGATGCGCCCAACCGCTTCGTGCTGAACATCCAGCCCGACCAGCTCGACGCGGTGCGCGCGCAGTTCGCCGACGCCGGACTGGCACCGCCGCAACTGCTGCCGATGTCGCGCGCCCGCCTGGTCGCCCTGAACGGCCGCGCGGTATCGCCCGACGATTACGAGGACGCGCGCGCCAAACGGCTGGTCGAGCGCGAGTTCAACCTGTCCTGGGACGAGCACGTGCAGGTCGGCAACCGCATCGTCGCCGGCAACTGGGACGCGACGAAGCCCGCCTTCTCGGTCGAGGCCGGCTTGGCGAACACGCTGGGCATCGCGCCCGGCGATACGTTGCGCTTCGACATCGCCGGCCGTCAGGTCGAGGCGGTGGTCGGCAGCCTGCGCGAGCTCGAATGGGATTCGATGAACGTCAATTTCTTCGTCGTTGCGACACCTGGCGTGCTCGAGGATTTTCCGGCCAGCTACATCACCTCCTTCCACCTGCCGGCAACGGCCGTGGGCTTCACCAACGAACTGGTGGCGCGCTTTCCCAACCTGACCGCGGTCGACGTCGATGCGGTGGTGCGCCAGTTCCGCGCGCTGATGGACCAGCTGTCGGCTGCGGTCAGCGTGGTGTTCGGATTCGCGCTGCTGGCCGGCGTGGTCGTGCTGCTGGCGGCCATCGAGTCGACGCACGACGAGCGCCGTTTCGAACTGGCGGTGCTGCGCACGCTCGGCGCACGCGACCGGCAACTGCGTGCCTCGCTGGCCGCGGAATTTGCGATACTCGGGGCTCTCGCTGGCGTGCTCGCCGCATTCGGTGCTCTCGTGCTGACCATGCTGCTGGCCCGCCAGGCCTTCCAGCTCCCGTATCTGCCCTCCGCCGGCCTGCCGCTGGCGGGCGTCGCCTTCAGCGTGCTGGCCGTGCTTGCCGCCGGCATGCTGGGCCTGCGTGGAGCGCTGAAGGCACCCGCGCTGGCCAGCCTGCGCGCGCTCTGATTTTTCCGTGAAGCGGGTGTGATGCGGCGCTGCCGCAGCGCTCCCGTTTTGTCTGTCGGTTTCAAACGAGAACAAAAAATGGTCATCCGATGCAATTGCCGCTGATCGCCCTCGTCGCGCTGCCCTTCATCGGCAGCCTGATCGCGGCGCTGCTGCCGACGAATGCACGCAACGCCGAATCGACGCTGGCCGGCGTCATCGCTCTGGTCTGTGCGGTACAGGTGGCGCTGCTGTTTCCGGAGATCGCGGCCGGGCAGGTGATCCGTCAGGAAATCACCTGGCTGCCGTCGCTCGGCCTGAACTTCGTGCTGCGCATGGACGGCTTCGCCTGGATGTTCTCGATGCTGGTGCTGGGCATCGGCGCGCTGGTGGTGCTGTATGCGCGCTACTACATGTCGCCGGCCGACCCGGTGCCGCGCTTCTTTGCCTTCCTGCTCGCCTTCATGGGTGCGATGAGCGGCGTCGTGCTGTCCGGCAATCTGTTCCAGATGGTGCTGTTCTGGGAGCTGACCAGCCTGTTCTCCTTCCTGCTGATCGGCTACTGGCACCACCGCAAGGACGCGCGCCGCGGTGCGCGCATGGCGCTCACGGTGACCGGCGCCGGCGGCCTCTGTCTGCTGGCCGGCGTGGTGCTGCTCGGCCACATCGCCGGCAGCTACGACCTCGACGCGGTGCTGGCCGCTGGCGACACGGTGCGCGCTCATCCGCTGTACCGGCCGATGCTGGTGCTGGTGCTGCTCGGCGCCTTCACCAAGAGCGCGCAGTTCCCCTTCCAGTTCTGGCTGCCGAACGCGATGGCTGCGCCGACGCCGGTGTCGGCCTACCTGCATTCCGCCACCATGGTGAAGGCCGGCGTCTTCCTGCTGGCGCGGCTGTGGCCGGTGCTGGCCGGCACCGACGAGTGGTTCTGGCTGGTCACCGGCGCCGGTCTGGCGACGCTGCTGGTCGGCGGCTTTGCCGCCATCTTCCAGAACGACCTGAAGGGGCTGCTCGCCTATTCGACCATTTCCCATCTCGGCCTGATCACCACGCTGCTCGGTCTGAACAGCCCGCTGGCGGCGGTGGCGGCGGTGTTCCACATCATCAACCACGCCACCTTCAAGGCCTCGCTGTTCATGGCGGTGGGCGTCATCGACCACGAGACCGGTACGCGCGACATCCGCCGCCTGAGCGGTCTGGCGCGCTACATGCCGATCACCGCGACGCTGGCGATGGTGGCGGCGGCGGCGATGGCCGGCGTGCCGCTGCTCAACGGCTTCATCTCGAAGGAAATGTTCTTCAGCGAAGCGGTGTTCCTTGCCGCCTCGCCCGGTATCGATCGCGCGCTGCCGGCGGTCGCGGTGCTTGCCGGCATGTTCAGCGTCGCCTATTCGCTGCGCTTCACGGTGGACGTGTTCCTCGGCCGCGACAAATGCGGCGCGCTGCCGCGTCAGCCGCACGAGCCGCCGCAGTGGATGCGTGCGCCGATCTCGGTGCTGGTGCTGGCCTGTCTGGTGGTCGGCACGCTGCCGCAGTGGTCCATCCAGCGCATCCTCGAAACCGCGGCACAGCCCGTGGTCGGCACGTTGCCGGCCTTCGACCTCGCGGTGTGGCACGGCTTCAACCTGCCGCTGTGGATGAGCCTGCTGTCGCTAGTCGGCGGCATTGCGTTGTTCTTCTTGCTGCGCGGTCCGATGCGCCGCGGTCACCTCGTGAAGGCGCCGCTGATCGGCCGGATCAACGGCAAGCGCGTGTTCCGTTCTCTGCTGGCCCGGCTCACGCTGGCCGGCCGCCACACCCGGCGGCTGTTCGGTACGCGCCGCCTGCAGATGCAGCTGATGCTGCTGGTGCTGGTGACCTTGGTGGCTGCCGCCGTGCCGCTGCGCAAGCTCGGCAGCGAGGCGCTGCTGGCCGGCGGCGACCGCGCCATGCTCGAGTTCTCGCCGATGTTCGCGCTGATGTGGCTGGTTGGCGCGGGCGCGGCGATCGGCGCCGTATGGCAGGCGAAATACCACCGGCTGACCGCGCTGGCGCTGATGAGCGTGTCCGGGCTGGTCACCGTCATCACCTTCGCCTGGTTCTCGGCGCCCGATCTCGCGCTGACCCAGCTGTCGGTGGAGGCGGTCACCACCGTGCTCATCATGCTCGGGTTGCGCTGGCTGCCGAAGCGGCTGGAAGACGTCGGACGCAATCAGTCGCTGCTCGTCCGCGCGCGGGCGCGCGCGCGGCGCGCGCGCGACCTGGCGATCGCGCTGGCTGCCGGCGGCGGGCTGGCACTGCTTTCCTGGGCCATTATGACGCGCAGCTTCCCGCAGAGCATTTCGCCCTTCTTCCTCGAACGGGCGCTGCCCGAGGGCGGCGGCAGCAATGTGGTGAACGTGATGCTGGTCGATTTCCGCGGCTTCGACACGCTGGGCGAGATCACCGTGCTCGGCGTGGTGGCGCTGACCGTCTATGCGCTGCTGCGCCGCTTCCGTCCGGCGCCGGAAAGTGCGGAACTGCCGGCGCAGCAGCAGGCGCTGCCGGCCGATCTGGTGACCGATCTGGTCGATGCCCAGACGGCCGAAGACACCGCTCGCGGTTACCTGATGGTGCCGGCGGTGCTGGTGCGGCTGGTGCTGCCGCTGGCGGCGGTGATCGCGGTCTATCTGTTCATGCGCGGCCACAACGAACCGGGTGGCGGCTTCGTCGCCGGGCTGGTGCTGTCGACCGCCTTCATCGTGCAGTACATCGTGTCCGGCACGCAGTGGGTCGAAGCGCACATGGACCTGCGGCCGCAGCGCTGGATCGCCTTCGGCCTGCTGACGGCGACGGCCACCGGACTCGGGTCCTTCGCGCTGGGCTATCCCTTCCTGACCACGCACACCGCCCACCTCAGCCTGCCGCTGATCGGCGACATCCACGTCGCCAGCGCGCTGTTCTACGACATAGGCGTGTTCCTGCTGGTGGTCGGGGCGACGCTGCTGATACTGACCGCACTGGGCCACCAGTCGGTGCGTGGACGCCGTGTCCGCGACAACGAAGAAGACGAACGGAAGGAAGGAGCGCTCTGATGGAAATCGTCCTCGCCTGCGCGATCGGCGTGCTTACCGCTTGCGGCGTGTGGCTGCTGCTGCGGCCGCGTACCTATCAGGTCATCATGGGGCTGTCGCTGCTCGGCTACGGCGTGAACCTGTTCATCTTCAGCATGGGCCGGCTGGCGCTGGACAGCGAGCCGGTGCTGGCGCCCGGCGTGCCGACCGACCTTGCGCACTACACTGACCCGATGCCGCAGGCGCTGGTGCTGACCGCCATCGTGATCGGCTTCGCCATGACTGCGCTTTTCCTGGTGGTGCTGCTGGCGCAGCGGGGCTTTTTCGGCAATGACCACGTCGATGGGCGGGAGGACGCCGAATGAAGGCGCTCGCCCAGGCGCTGATGCCGCATCTGACCATTGCGCCCATCCTGCTGCCGCTGCTGACCGCCTGCCTGCTGCTGTTGCTGGACGGGCGGCGCCACCGCATCCGCGGCATGATCGGTCTGGCGGCCGCGCTGGCCAATCTGGCGGTGGCGCTGCTGCTGCTCTTCTGGGTCGGCAGCGACCGGCCCGCCGCGTACGGCGTCTATCTGCCGTCGAACTGGGACGTGCCCTTCGGCATCGTGCTGGTCGCCGACCGCCTGTCGGTGCTGCTGCTGATCACCGCCGCCGTCGTCGCGCTGATGGCGCTGCTGTTCGCGGTGGCGCGCTGGCACAAGGCCGGCGCGCATTTCCATCCGCTGTTCCAGATCCAGATCATGGGTCTGAACGGCGCCTTCCTGACCGGCGACCTGTTCAACCTGTTCGTGTTCTTCGAAGTGATGCTGGCGGCGTCCTACGGTCTGCTGCTGCACGGCTCGGGTCCGTCGCGGGTGCGCACCGGGCTGCATTACGTGGCGATCAACCTGCTTGCGTCCTCGCTGTTCCTGATCGGCGCCGCGCTGATCTACGGCGTCACCGGCACGCTGAACATGGCCGACATCGCCGCCCGTATTCCGCAGGTGGCCACCGGCGATCGCGCGCTGCTGCACGCGGGCTTCGCCGTGCTCGGTGTCGCTTTCCTCGCCAAGGCGGCGATGTGGCCGCTCAACTTCTGGCTGGTACCGGCCTACGCCGCCGCCAGTGCGCCGGCGGCGGCGGTGTTCGCGCTGCTGACCAAGGTCGGCGTCTACGTGCTGCTGCGCTTCAGCACGCTGATGTTCTCGGACCAGGCGGGCGCTTCCGCCGGCTTCGGCAGCGACTGGCTGCTATGGGGCGGCACGGCGACGCTGGCCGCCGGCGCCTTCGGCATGTTCTCGACGCAGCGGCCGGGCCGGCTGGCCGGCTTCGCGGTCATCGTGTCCTCGGGCACGCTGCTGGCCGTGCTCGGTCTGGCCCGGCCGGAACTGACCGCCGGCGCGCTGTACTACCTGCCCAGTTCGACGCTCGGCGTGGCCGCCTTCTTCCTGCTGGCCGAGCTGATGGAGCGCTCGCGCAGTGCCGACGTCGCTGGTGCGCGCGCGCCGGAGGACGAGGAGGATTACCTGCCGTTCCCGCTGGCCGAGCTGGAACTGGACAAGGACGTCAATCTCGACGAGGACGAGGAAATGCTGATCGGCCACGCCATTCCGGCCGCCACCGCGCTGCTCGGCCTGGCCTTCATCTGCTGCACGCTGCTGGTCGCCGGACTGCCGCCGCTGTCCGGCTTCATCGGCAAGTTCGTGCTGCTGTCGGCGCTGGTGCCGGGGCTGGGTGTCGACACCGCGAGTACCGACGCGCTGCTGACCTGGGTGCTGCCGGTACTTATCGTGCTGTCCGGGCTGTGCGCGCTGGTGGCGCTATCGCGCGTCGGTATCCGCTTCTTCTGGACGCCGGTCGATCGCGAAGCACCGCTGCTGCGGGTGGTCGAATTCGTGCCGATCGCGGTGCTGGTGGGCGTGTGCGTGTTCATTTCGGTGCGTGCCGAGCCGGTCATGCGCTACGCGGCGGCGACCGCCGAGGCCTTGTACAGCCCGGCCGGCTATATCGACGCGGTGCTGTCGGCGCGGCCGCGACCGACACCGACGAATGCCGAACGCCTCAGCCTGCAAGGGCCGGAGTCCGCGCCATGATGCGCCGCCTGTTTCCCGCTCCGCTGCTGTCGCTGGCGCTGCTCGCGCTGTGGCTGCTGCTCAACAACGCATCACTGGGCCTTGGGCAGGTGCTGCTCGGTACGATTCTCGGCGTGCTGGTGCCGCTGCTGACACACACGCTGCGGCCGACGCCGGTGCGCTTCCGCCGTCCCTGGGTAGCGCTGCGGCTGTTCATGCAGGTCGGTTACGACGTGATCGTGTGGAACTGGCGCGTGCTGCGCGGCACGCTGGCGTCGGGCGAACGCATGCCGCGTGGCGGTTTCGTCGTCGTGCCGCTGGACATGCGCGACCCGAACGGGCTGGCGGTGCTGGCGGCCATCATGTGCGTCATCCCTGGCACCATCTGGTCGGAGCTGGCGCTGGACCGCAGCGCGCTGCTCGTCCACATGTTCGACATGGACGACGTCGCGGCCGAGATCGAACTGATCAAGCGCCGTTACGAGCGCCCGCTGATGGAGATATTCGAATGAGCCCGCTGCTGTTTTCCGCCATCGTGTTCGCGATGGGCTGCTACATCTCGGCGATGGCGCTGGCGCTGCTGCGCCTGGTCCGCGGTCCGTCCGCGCAGGACCGCGTGCTGGCGATGGATCTGATCTGCACCATCGCGATGCTGATACTGATGGTGCTGGCGATACGCTATCGCAGCGCGATGTACTTCGAGGCGGCGCTGCTCATTTCCATCTTCGGCTTCGTCAGTTCGGCCGCCATGGCGAAATTCCTGTTGCGCGGCGAGGTGATCGAATGAGCGCCCGCTTTGTGCCAGGGAGGCGGCAATGATTCCGCCGATACCGCTGTGGGTCGAAATTCCGGTGGCGCTGCTGCTGGCGCTGAGCGGCGTGTTCACGCTGGTGGCGGCGATCGGCGTGGTGCGCTTCCGCAGCTTCTTCCAGCGCATGCATCCGCCGGCGCTGGCCTTCAGCTTTTCCGCCTGGTGCGTGACGCTGGCCAGCATCCTGTACTTCTCGGTGCAGGATGGCGCGCTGTCGCTGCACGCCTGGCTCATCATCATCTTCCTGTCGCTGACCGTGCCAGTGACCACCATTCTGCTGTCGCGCACCGAGCTGTTCCGCCGGCGCAACAGCGGCGACCAGGACATGCCGCCGCCGCTGAGCGCCTGCGTGTCGCCGTCGGCGGACGCGGACGAGTCCTCGCCCGCGTCGCGCTGAGCCGGTGCCGCGGCTAGGTCAGAGCAGCATAGGCGCGACGAAGGCGAAGAAGCCGCCGATCAGGAACAGCAGGACCGACAGGCCATACACCACCGCCGATGTCCGCCGGGCACGTGCGCAGACCCGCGCCGCGGCCGGGTCGGCCGGGCAGGGCAGCGAACGGGCGCGCCATTGCGCCGCACCCGCCAGCGCCAGCATCGCGGCGGCGACGCCGAACACCGCCGCCTTGTGCTCGGACAGCCAGATCAGCTGCGGCAGCCGGCTGGTCAGCGTCACCAGTGTGGCGCCGGCGCCGAGTGCGACCAGCAGCGCCGGCAGCGCACAGCACACCAGGGTCGAGCCGCTCGCCAGCAGCGACAGGCCGCTGGCACCCAGCGTCGCGCGCAGACCGGTTTCGGGCGCCGCCATCTCAGCGGCCCTTGAGCGCGGCACGCAGGCTGTCCAGCGTGTCGGTTACGCGTTCGATCTTCTTTACCTGATAGCCGGCGTCGGTGATCTGCGTGCGCAGCGTGTCGTCGGCGATGTCCTGGCCGTCCTTCAGGCTCAGCGCGACGATCTTGTGTTCGAGGCTAACCAGCACGTCGGCGGTGGCGGCGTTGCTGCGCAGCTTCTTCTCGATCGCCGAACCGCAGAAGGCGCATACCAGACCGTCGACCTGCATCTTGATCGTGCTGGCAGCCAGCACCGGCATCGCGGTCAGAGAAAGCGCGATGGTCATGATGTAAAACTTCATCTTATTCATTGCATTACCTTTCAATTTAAAACAAAAACATGAGGTTCACGAAGGCGTCGCCACGGTGCTCGCGATTGACGCTGACGCCGACATCGACCCACCAGCGGCGCTGGAACAGGCGCAGCAGCGGCGTGATCTGGGTGGCGTCGGTCAGGCCGCTGCGGCGCTCTGCCTGCAGGCCGATCCAGGTGGCGATGTCCTCGTAGTCGGCGGCGTAGGGCGCCCACAGCCCCTGCGCTGTCGTGACCACCTGGGTGTGTCCGGCCGCGTGATAGGCGTGCGTGGACAGCCGGGCGTAGATGCGCCGCGTTTCGTGGTCGGCCCAGAATCCACCATGCACGCCGCTGTGGGTGCCGGCGAATTCGCTGCCGCGGGCGGCCAGCGGTCCGCCATATATATATGCATTGGTGATGCCGTCGCTGCCATAGGCTCGATGCACCAGCCAGTTCGCCTGCAAGGTGGTGTAGCGGCGTTCGGTCAGGCCGTCGTCCGACACGTAGCGCGACTGCCCGGCGGCGACCGACAGATTGGCGCGCAGGCCGTGCGCCACTTCAGCCATCTGGCTGTCGGGCGAGGCGGTGAACATGAACATGGTGATGTCGCGCGGAATGAAGAATCCGGCGACGGCCTGGGTCGACAGCGCGGCCAGCGGCAGCGCCGCGAGCCAGCCGCGCGGCACGGCACAGCGCCTGCCGCGAGCGGGCGGCAGCGTGAAACGGAACATGACGGACTCCTGAACGATGCGGGGGCGGAACAGTGCGAGGTTCAGGACGGTCTGGGTGGTTTCTCCAGCGGGGCGGGGATGTGCGAACGCTCGGCCGCGTCGTGCTGCAGCGGCAGGACCGCCGAGCCAGCGGCTGCGGCTGGCGGGGGGGACTGCGTGATGGCGATCGCCTGTGCGGCTGCACACAGTGCCGCTTGCGCGCCCTGGTCCTCGCAGCTGCCGCAGTCGTGGCCGGGCATGTCGATGTCCATCATCGCGCCGGCCAGTGCACAGTGCGTGCTGCAGTGAAGCGCGTAGGCGTGCAGCGGCAACGCGCACAGCATCAGCAGTGCGATCAGACGGCGCAGAGTGAGGTGACGGGCAGCGTGCATCGGACTAGCGTGACAGCGATCCGTCACGCAGACAAGTGCGCCGCCGTCGAGTTCAGACCACCTGCGGCCAGTGCAGGTCACCGCACAGCACGCGCAACTGGTCGTCCCAGCCGCGGTAGGCGATGGACACGGTCACGCACAGCAGGCCGGACGAGATGGACAGATAGGGGCGCGTCACCTGCACCTTGCCGACGTGCTCGATGGCGCGACGGAAGTAGGGGCGGCGTGACCAGCGTGCGTGGCGGTTGATCGACAGCGAGCGGTACTGGCTGTCGGCGGTGCCGAAGGGCTGCGAGGTGCGCACATTGCGGCCGACCTGGCGGCCGTCGGCGTCGAGCAGGAAGCAGCAGTCGGCGCGCTCCAGCTGCAGGAAGCCACGGCAGGCTTCCTCCATCGGGATGCCTTCCTCCAGCAGCACGGCGCAACCGCCCATGGCGTGGATGTAGGGCGCGATCAGCTCGCGGTAGCGCGCGGCACCGCTGCCCCGCGTCGTGTTGAAGCGTTCCCACAGGTCGTTCAGCACCGGGCTCACTTCGCGCGTGTCGACCGGGCGGGCCGCCGGCATCGCGAAGTAGAAGCCCTGGACGAAATCGATGTCTGCGTCGAGCGCGGCCAGTGCCTGCGCTTCGGTTTCGACGCCTTCGAGCAGCACCAGCGAGCCGGCTTCGTGGATAAGACTGACGATCTGCGGCAGCAGGCGGCGCGCCGACGGATCCTCGACCGATTTGACGGCGAAGGAGCGGTCGAGCTTGACGATTTCCGGCTGCATGGTCCAGATGCGGTCGAAGTTCGAATGACCGGCGCCGAAGTCGTCGAGCGCGATCATGCAGCCGAGGCCGCGCAGGTACTCGACGGTACGGGCGAAACCGGCGTGTTCGGACACCGCCTGTTCCATCACTTCGATGACGATGCGGCGCGGATCGATGTCCGGGTGTTCCGACAGTTCGGGCAGGAAGTCGCTGAGGTCGCTGTCCGGGCCGCTGCGGAACACTTCCGGGTGGATGTTCAGGAAGAGCCAGCCGTCGTGCGTGTCCTGCGCGGCGTGGTTGTTCACGTGCAGGTAGCGGCACAGCTGGTCGAGGTAACGCAGGTCGTCGTAGCGCGTGGCGCCGGCGATCACGCGGGCCGGCGCGACCGGGTTCGCTTCCGCATCGGCGGCGCGCAGCAAACCTTCGTGACCGATGGCGCGGCAGTGCGAAACGCTGAAGATGGGCTGGAAGTGGCTGGTCAGCGTCAGGCCCTTGTAGCGGGCCAGCACGCCCTGCGCGCTGTGGACGATGTCGGCGCCGGGTGCTTGCTCGGCTTCCGCGACGACGGATAACGATGCGTGGGCCATTGGGGCGCTCGGAAATGGAATATTGAGTTCTATATCGGCAGTGCACCATCGAGTCTTGAACCGAAGATGTCGTCGCAGGATTTCTTCCCTTGTGGCGACCGGTGGCGGGGCGCCGGCTATACTTCGCAGCCGCCGTGCGCAGCGCCTTTCAACCTCTCCCTCGACCACCCCGTGTGCCTGAAATCCCGTCGTTCGTCATCGTATTCGGTCTGCTCCAGCTGCTGCTGCTCGCTGCGGTCGTCTGGCTCGTGCTGCGTGTACGTGCGCTGGGCGGCGGGCTGGACGCCGTGGCGCAGGAGAGCCAGCGGCAGACGCTGGCGGCGCTGCACGAGGGGCTGCAGCGGCAGACCGAACGCACGGTGGGCATGCAGGCCGACGCCAACGAGCGGCTGCGCCGCGCCATTTCGCTCGAACTGGGCGTGGCGCGCGACGCGGTCGGCGCGCTGCAGCGTGCCCAGCAGGTCGGGCTTGCCGAGCTGTCGGCGGCGCTGAACAGCCGCCAGGAAACCCTGCGCACCGAACTGGTGGCGCAGACGGCCGCCACACTGGCCGAACAGACGCGGGTGCAGCAGGAGGCACTGCAGAACGGGCTGCAGAACGCCTCGGTGCAGCTGACCGCGTCGATCGAATCGCTCACCCGCACCGTGAACGAGCGGCTCGAACTGCTCAGCGGCCGCGTGCACGAGCGGCTGGAGGAGGGCTTCCGCAAGACCAACGAAACCTTTGCCAGCGTGATGGCACGGCTGGCCACCATCGACGAGGCGCAGAAGAAGATCGAAGGGCTGTCGACCAGTGTGGTGAGCCTGAAGGAACTGCTGGGCGACAAGAAGGCGCGCGGCGCCTTCGGCGAAGTGCAGCTGGAGGCGCTGGTGCGCAACGCGTTGCCGCCGGACGCCTTCGAATTCCAGGCCACGCTGTCGAACGGCGCGCGCGTGGACTGCCTGCTGCGGCTGCCGGAGCCGACCGGCCGGGTGGCGGTCGACTCCAAGTTCCCGCTGGAGAATTACCACCGCATGTTCGCCGCCGACGTGGCCGAAGCCGACCGCCGACAGGCGCAGGCGGCCTTCCGTGCCGACGTGCGCAAGCACGTCGATGACATCGCCGCCAAGTACATCATCGCCGACGAAACCTCGGATGGCGCGGTCATGTTCCTGCCGGCCGAGGCGGTGTTCGCCGAACTGCACGCCCACCACGCCGAGGTGATCGCCTACGCGCAGGCAAAGCGGGTGTGGATCGTGTCGCCAACCACGCTGATGGCGGTACTGAACACCGCACGCGCCGTGCTCAAGGACGTCGAGACGCGCAAGCAGATCCACCTGATCCGTGACGCGCTGGGCCGGCTGGCCAAGGACTTCACGCTGTTCGACAAACGCATGGAAAAGCTCGCCACCCACATTCGCCAGGCGCACGACGACGTGCAGGAAGTCGCCATTTCCAGCCGCAAGATCAGCGGCCAGTTCGTGCGCATCGAGCGCGCCGAGGCCGACGCGCTGAAGTCGCTTGACGTGCCGGAGGACGGCGCATGAACGCCGCGCTGCAGCAGATCCTGCTCGCCGCGCCGCTGTTCGTGCTGGTGTTCGTCGGCTACGGCATCGTCCATTGGGGTGGCTGGCCGAAGGCGGCGGCCGACGCGCTGGCCAAGTTCGTGTTCACCATCGCGTTGCCGGCCATGCTGTTCCGGCTGATGAGCGGTTTCGCCAGCCTGCCGCCGGTCGATGTGCGACTGCTGGCCGCCTTCTTCGGCGGCTGCCTCGTCGTGTTCCTGCTCGGCCGGCTGGTGTCGGCGAAGCTGTTCCGGCTCGACGGCGTGTCGCAGTCGGTGTTCGCGCTGGGCGGCGTGTTCTCGAACAACGTGCTGCTCGGCCTGCCGCTTACCCGCATCCTGCTCGGCGACGACGCCATGCCGGCGGCCGCACTGGTGGTCGTGTTCAACGCGCTGACGCTGTGGACGCTGGTGACCGTGTCGGTCGAATGGGCGAAGACCGGCGCGCTGACGCTGGCCGGCTTCGGCAAGACCGCGCGCGGCGTGCTGACCAATCCGCTGGTCGCGTCGATACTCGCCGGTACGCTGTTCAGTCTGACCGATTTCCAGCTGCCGTCACTGATCGACCAGCCGCTGAAGCTGCTCGGCGACGCCGCACTGCCGATGTCGCTGATCGCGCTCGGCATGGGACTGGCGGAATTCGGCGTGCGCGACGGCTGGCAGCAGAGCGTCAGCATCAGCGTGCTGAAGCTGGTTGCCCACCCGCTGGCGGTGTGGGGGCTGGCCGTGCTGCTCGGCCTGCCGCCGGTGGAAACGCAGGCGGTGGTGCTGCTCGCTTCGCTGTCGGTCGGCGCCAACGTCTACCTGATGTCGCGCCAGTTCCACGTCATGCAGGGACCGGTGGCCAGCAGCCTGCTGATGTCCACCGCGCTCGCTGCGCTGACCACGCCGCTGATGCTGGCGCTGGTTGCGGCGACCGTCTGACCGTTCTTCGGCTTGCGAGGTGGAGCGCGCAGGCCTGGTCTTTTGACTCAGAAAGCGCCCGTTCAAAGCGCGCGAACCGCAGTCGCCGCATCGCGACCGGCGGTCGCTCCCACAAGGATGGCGCCCTGTTTGCCTGCGGGGCCGGGTTTGGTGGGAGCGAGCTTGCTCGCGATTGCAGCCTGAATCGAAGCCGGCGGTCTGCATCAGCTGCGTCGCGGCCAAGGCCGCTCCCACAGGAGATTCGCCAGACCCGCGGCCCGAGCCGGGGCGGGGTTCTGTGGGAGGGGTCTTCTGACCCCGACGGCGAGCTGCCCGCGGACAGCAGTGCCTGCCTCAGTCTTCGGCGCTCGGCTTCAATGCCGCCTTAACCGTCACCTCGTTCAGCGACGGTTCGCACAGTTCGATGAAGCGGTAGGCGTAGCTGCGCAGGTAGTGCTTGCGGCGCAGCGCGATCAGCGTCGTGTTGGCTTCGAACAGGTGTTCGCTGTCGAGCAGGCGCAGGCCGCTGTCGCGCACAGGGTCGAAGGCGACCGAGGCGATGATGCCGGCGCCCAGACCCAGTTCGACGTAGGTCTTGATGACGTCGGCGTCGAGTGCGGACATGACGATGTCCGGCAGCAGACCGGCGCGGGCGAAGGTGGCGTCGATGCGTGCGCGGCCGGTGAAGCCCTCGTGATAGGTCACCACCGGGTGTTCGGCCAGCGCTTCCAGCGTCAGCGGTTTGACCGCCTCCAGCGGATGGCCGGCGGGCACGATGGCGGCGTGGTGCCACGAGTAGAAGGGAAAGGTCACCAGCTCGGGCGCGCCCGACAGCGTTTCGGTCGCGATGCCGATGTCCGCCTCGCCGTCGTTCAGCAGATCGACGATTTCGGTCGGGCTGGCCTGCAGCAGCACCAGATGCACCTTGGGGAAGAGGCGCTTGAACTCGGTCACCACGCGCGGCAGCGCGTAGCGCGCCTGCGTGTGCGTGGTGGCGATGCGCAGCTGGCCCTCGTCGCGGCGGGCGAACTGTTCGGCCAGCCGCTTGATGTTGCCGGCGTCGAGCAGCATGCGCTCGACGATCTCGACCAGTTCGCTGCCCGGCTCGGTCAGGCCGAGCAGGCGCTTGCCCTTGCGGACGAAGAGCTCGACGCCCAGTTCGTCCTCCAGATCCTTGATGTGCTTGCTCACGCCGGACTGCGACGTGAACAGCGCGTTGGCGACTTCGGTCAGGTTGAACTGGCGCCTGACGGTTTCGCGGATGATGCGCAGCTGCTGGAAATTCATCGTTCTTCTCTCTGTTTCATGTCTCGATGCGGCGCCGGTTTCAGCGCGCGAACACGCGCAGCCGCGACGGCTGCAGGCGTACCGTCTGGCCTTCCTGCAGCGCCAGTGCGGCGACGCGATCACGTGTCAGTTCCACTTCGAAGTGCTGGCCGGTGGCGCCATTCAGTCCGTCCAGCTCGACCCGGGCGGTGACGCCGAAGGACAGCACGCGACTGATCCGCGCCGGCACGCCGTCGGTGGCGGCGGCGTCGGTCAGGATGTCCAGCTCGTGCGGCCGGGCGAAGGCGATCACCTTGTCGCCGTGCGCGAAGCCGTCGGCGAGGTGCGGCAGGCGGTCGTCGCCGACGCGCAGCGCGTCGCCGTCGACATGAGCGTGGAAGGGATTCACCGCGCCGAGGAAGCCATAGACGAAGGGCGTGGCCGGGTGACGGTAGACCTCTTCCGGCGTGCCGATCTGCTCGACCTTGCCGTGGTCCATCAGCACCACGCGGTCGGCCACTTCGAGCGCCTCTTCCTGGTCGTGGGTGACGAAGATGGAGGTGATGTGCAGCTCGTCGTGCAGCCGGCGCAGCCAGCGGCGCAGTTCCTTGCGCACCTTGGCGTCGAGCGCGCCGAAGGGTTCGTCGAGCAGCAGCACGCGCGGCTCGACCGCCAGCGCGCGGGCCAGCGCGATGCGCTGGCGCTGACCGCCAGACAGCTGGGCCGGGAAGCGGTCGGCCAGCCAGTCCAGCTGCACCAGCTTGAGCAGGTCGTGAACCTTGGCGCGGATCACCTTTTCCGACGGGCGCTGGCTGCGTGGTTTCATGCGCAGGCCGAACGCCACGTTGTCGAACACGCTCATGTGGCGGAACAGTGCGTAGTGCTGGAACACGAAACCGACGTGGCGTTCGCGCACATGGGTGTCGGAGGCGTCCTCGCCGTCGAGCAGCACGCGGCCGCTGTCCGCCGATTCGAGTCCGGCGATGATGCGCAGCAGCGTGGTCTTGCCGCAGCCCGAGGGCCCCAGCAGCGCCACCAGCTCGCCGGTCGGGAAGTCGAGTGACACGTCGCCCAGCGCGACGAAGTCGCCGAAGGCCTTGTGGATGTTCTGGACCTGGATGCTCATTTTTCGTTGTCCTTCACTTTGGATGCTTGGTGTTCGATCCAGGTCTTGACGCCCAGAGTCACCAGCGCCAGCAGGGCGAGCAGCGACGCGACGGCGAAGGCGGCTGCGAACTGGTATTCGTTGTAGAGAATTTCGACATGCAGCGGCATGGTGTTGGTGAGGCCCCTGATATGACCGGACACCACCGACACGGCGCCGAATTCGCCCATCGCCCGTGCGTTGGTCAGGATGACGCCGTACAGCAGGCCCCACTTGATATTGGGCAGGGTGACGTGCCAGAAGGTCTGCCAGCCATTGGCGCCCAGCACGACCGCGGCCTCTTCCTCCTCCTTGCCCTGTGCCTGCATCAGCGGGATCAGTTCGCGGGCGATAAAGGGAACCGTCACGAACATGGTGGCCAGCACGATGCCGGGCACGGCGAAGATGATCTTCAGGTCATGTTCCTGCAGCCAGGGGCCGAACCAGCCCTGCGCGCCGAACACCAGCACGTAGATCAGGCCGGCGACCACCGGTGACACCGAGAAGGGCAGGTCGATCAGCGTGATCAGGAAGTGCTTGCCGCGGAAGTTGAACTTGGTGATCGCCCACGCGGCTGACACGCCGAAGGTCAGATTCAGCGGCACCGCGATCACCGCGGCGATCAGCGTGAGCTTGATCGCCGACAGTGCGTCCGGCTCGACCAGCGCGGCCAGATAGGTGTCCCAGCCCTTGCGCAGCGCCTCGACGAACACCGCGATCAGCGGCATCAGCAGGAAGAGCACGAAGAAAGTGAGCGAGACGGCGATGATCGTCCATTTGACCCAGGCCGGCTCGCGCGTGGCGGCACGGCCTTCGAAGCGCGCCGCGACGTCGGCGGCGGCGTGCAGTGTGGTGGCGGCGGCCATCAGCGGTTCCTCCCGGTGGCTTTTTCGGTCCAGGCCTGCAGGCCGTTGATCGCCAGCAGCAGCACGAAGGAGAACAGCAGCATCACGACCGCGATCGCGGTGGCGCCGGCGTAGTCGTACTGCTCCAGCTTGGTGATGATCATCAGCGGGGTGATTTCCGACACCATCGGAATGTTGCCGGCAATGAAGATGACCGAGCCGTATTCGCCGACCGCCCGCGCGAAGGCCAGCGCGAAGCCGGTCAGCAGCGCCGGCAGCAGTATCGGCAGCGTCACGTAGCGGAAGGTTTGCCAGCGACGTGCGCCCAGGCTGGCGGCCGCTTCTTCCAGCTCGGTGTCGAGGTCTTCCAGGATGGGCTGCACGGTGCGCACGACGAAGGGCAGACCGATGAACACCAGTGCCACCAGCACGCCCAGCGGGGTGAACGCGACCTTGATGCCGAGCGGCTCCAGCGCCGATCCGAGCCAGCCGTTCGGCGCGTACAGCGCGGTCAGCGCGATGCCGGCCACGGCGGTCGGCAGCGCGAAGGGCAGGTCGATCAGCGCATCGACCAGCTTCTTGCCGGGGAAGGAATAGCGCACCAGCGCCCAGGCCAGCGCCAGTCCGAACACCGCATTGATCGCGGCGGCCAGCAGCGAGGCGCCGAAGGACAGGCGGTACGAGGCGAGCACGCGCGGCGTCGTCACCACGTCCCAGAACTGGGCGAGGCCGAGGCTGGCCGTCTTGATGAACACCGCCGACAGCGGGATCAGCACGATGATGGACAGGTAGAACAGCGTGTAACCCAGCGTCAGCTTGAAGCCGGGCAGCACCTGGAAGGAACGCCGGCTCATTCGAAGCGCTCCTGCGGTGACTGACGTGAAGGTGGTGACATGAATCGCCCCGGAAGAATGTTGTCGAGGCGAGAGCTTAGGGAGTGGAGTTAATTACTGGAAATAATAAGAAGTGATTTGCTTAGTGTGGATCTGAATTAACCCATGCCTCGCAGCACACCCGTGGTGCGGCGCAGCGCACGGATGAAGTGCATCGACGCTGCATGCAACTTTTTTTCATACAAAGTCTAAAGACGGCGGCAAGCGGGCCGAGAAGGTGTTCATTCCCCTTCAAGAAGGAAGCTGCCCATGTTCGGTCTGAACCGCTCCCGCAAGGCCTTCGAGTCGCTGTCTGCACTGATCGTGAGCTGTCGTGACAGCAATCGCACGCTGGCCAGTCCGCCAGCCGGATTGCCTGAACCGCTGGCGTCGTCATTGCGTGCGATGGCGGAACGCGAAGCACGCATGCAGGCTGAACTGGATGCCTTGCGTGCCTTGCCCGGGCAGCTCGCGCAGATGCGCGACGCGCTTGCCGAGCAGGAAGCACAGACCGGACAGGCCCGCGCGGACGCCGAGCGCGCCGCCCGCGATGCCGACGCGCTGCGTGACGAAGCCGCACAGGCGCGCGCGCAGGCCGATGCGCTGAAAGCCGACATGGCGCAGCGCGATCTGGCGCAGTCGGCACTGACCGAAGGCACCTGGACCTACGACATCGTCGATGGCGACCCCGACCACGCCGACAATCGCGTGCGCTGGTCCGACCAGCTGCGTGGCCTGCTCGGTGCCAGCCGCAACGAATTTCCCGACACCTGGGACAGCTGGCTCGCCGTGCTGCATCCGGACGACAAGAACCGCGTGATCGACGCCTTCAACGCTCACCTGACCGACAGCAGCGGCCGTACGCCCTATGTGTGCGAGTACCGCCTGCGCCACCGCACGCGCGGCTACATCTGGTTCCGCGAACGGGCGGCCACGGTGCGCGATGCCAATGGTCGAGCGCTGCAGTCGGCCGGTGCGCTGCGCGACATTTCAGATGAGAAGCAGGCGCAGGAACTGCAGCGCGACCAGCGCGCCAAGATGGAGGACAGCATGCAGCAGATCCTGTCCATCTCCGGCGTCATCAACGAGATTTCGAAGCGCACCAATCTGCTGGCGCTCAATGCCAGCATCGAGGCGGCGCGTGCCGGCGAGGTCGGGCGCGGCTTTGCCGTCGTGGCGGAAGAGGTGGCCAAGCTGGCGCTGCAGACCTCGAACGCGACCAGCGAAATCGTCAAGATGGCGGAAACCCAGCGTGCGCTGAGCGGCGCCGAGAGCTGAAGTCGGTCGGCGTCAGGCCTGCACGGTGCCGCCGATCAGGCTGGCGCTGCGCTGCAGCCGGCGGAACAGTTCGAGGCCTTCCGGCCAGGCGCCGTGGCCGGATTCAGTGTTCACGTGACCGGCATTGCCCAGATCGACCAGCTGCGCGCCCCAGCGCTCGGCCCAGCTGGCGGCCGTCAGGAACTTCATCCACGGGTCGTTGCGACTGGCGGCAACAACAGCCGGGAAGGGGAAGGGCGTGGCCGGGATGCGTTCGCTGATGCCGAACTTGTCCGGGCTGGCCGGCGCGACGAAGAGCGCGCCGGCGATGCGTTCCGCCACCGTCTGTGCGGCAACCGCGGACGCGAGGCAGCCGAAGCTGTGGGCGACCAGCCAGACGCGGCCCGGCGCCAGCCGCACCGCGTCGACGACACGCGCCGACCACAGATCGATATCCGGCTGCGACCAGTCCGCCTGCTCGACGCGCGTGGCGCCGAGCAGCGGCTCGATCCAGCTCTGCCAGTGTTCAGGGCCGCTGCCGTTGAGGCCGGGCACCACCAGTACGCTGTCCATTCGGTGATCCAGTTACTCTCTATATATATGCTCAGGGCGTGACCGCCACGCCGGCGGTGCGGCGCGCCAGCGCGGTGTCGGTGCGCAGGATGTCGACCACGTCGCCCATGATGCGGGCCGCTTCGTCGAGCAGTACGTCGCGCGCTGCCTTGCGCGACTGTTCGGCCGCCAGTTCGGCGCCGAGCGCGCGCTCGCCGGCCTGCAGGCCGTCGTCGCGTATCGGTTCGGCGTCGGCGCCCTCGCGCGACTGCGTGCGGGCCTTCAGGCGCGCTTCCTGCGCTTCGCGCTCCTTCTTCCGCTCGGCTGCATTGAGCGAAATCTCGGTGCGCTTGCGCAGCGCCTCGTTCTCGGCGAGATCTTCCAGCAGTTCGCGATAGCCCTTGTCCTGGGACACGCGCGCCTGATGGCGGGCGGACAGCAGCGGCAGCAGTTCCTGCGGCTTGCCGGCAGGGCGGAAATCGGCCGGTGCGATCTGCGTCCACGGCAGCGGGTTGTCGTAGCTCGACTCGCCGATGCGTTCGTGGTCCATCGTCTGCGCCAGCGGGATGTCCGGCGTGACGCCGCGCAACTGCGTGGTGCCGCCATTGACGCGGAAGAACTGGGCGACCGTCATTTTCAGTTCGCCATAGGTCGGCTTTTCGCTCTTGGCCATTTCGTCCATGTCGAGCAGGGTCTGCACCGTGCCCTTGCCGAAGCTGGTTTCGCCGATCACGACGCCGCGGCCGTAATCCTGGATCGCGGCGGCGAAGATTTCCGAGGCCGAGGCCGAGGCGCGGTTGATCAGCACGCCCACCGGGCCGTCCCAGGCGACACCGGCATCGTTGTCCTTCTCGACCCGGATCTGCCCCTTCGGATTGCGCTGCTGCACCACCGGGCCGCTGTCGATGAACAGGCCGGTCAGCCGGATCGCCTCGTCGAGCGAACCGCCGCCGTTGTTGCGCAGGTCGATCAGCACCGCGCCCACCTTCTCCGCCTTCAGTTCGGCCAGCAGCTTCGCCACGTCGCGGCTGGCGCTGCGGTAGTCGGCGTCGGCGCGCGACTTCGCTTCGACGTCCTGGTAGAAGGTCGGCAGCGTGATGACGCCCACCTTCTGGCCGCCGGCGTCGATCACCGATTTTGCCGCCGCCTGCTTCTCCAGCTTGATGGTGTCGCGCACCAGCTTGATCCGCTTCGGCTTCACGTCCGGGCCGGCGTCGGCCGGCAGGATGTCGAGCACGACCGTGGTGTCCTTGGTGCCGCGGATCAACGTGACCACGTCATCGACGCGCCAGCCGAGCACGTCGGCCATCGGCGTCGCTTCGTCCTTGGCGACGCCGACGATGCGGTCGCCGATCTTGATCTGCTCCGAACGCGCAGCCGGACCGCCGGCAACCAGTTCGCGGATGGTCACGTACTCGTCGCGTTCCTGCAGCACGGCGCCGATACCGACCAGCGACAGCTTCATGTTGATGGCGAAATCCTCGGCCGCGCGCGGTCCGAGGTAGCTGGTATGCGGCTCGATCGACTCGGCATAGGCGTTCATGAAGAGCTGGAACACGTCATCGCTCTTCGCCCGGTTCGAATTGGTCAGCGCCAGGTCGTAGCGCTTGCCCAGCGTTTCGCGGATGGCCGCGTCGTCCTTGCCGGCCAGCTTCAGCCGCAGCCAGTCGTTCTTGACCCGCTTGCGCCAGAGGTCGCGCAGCTCGTCTTCCGACTTCGCCCAGGGCACGTCGGTACGCACGTAGCGGTAGCTTTCGTTCTGTTCGAAGTCGAAGCCCTTGTCGAGCAGCGCGCGCGCTTCAGTCAGGCGGTCGCGCAGGCGCTGCGAATAGCGGGCGTAGATGGCGAACGGCGCCGCCAGGTTCTGCTGGCGGATGGCGTCGTCGAGCAGCAGGCGTACCGAGTTGAAGGTGTCGATGTCCGACTGCATGAAGTACACGCGGTCCGGGTCCAGCGTCTTCAGGTAGCGGTCGAGGATCTTCGACGACAGCGCGTCGTCCAGCGGCACGTTCTGATAGTGGAAGCGTGACAACAGTTCGGCGCTCGCCTGGGCTGCCAGTGCGTGCGCTTCGACCGGGCGCAGCAGCGGCGTGGGGGCTGCAGGTGTTGCAGCGTGCAACGTCGAACTGGTCGAGACGACGATGCCGATCAACAGGCAGAGGGATTTCAGTTTCATCAGACGTGCTCCGGCGCGTGCGCAAACAAGGAAGTAAGTATGTGCCATCGACCTCGAACAGCGGCCGTTTGTTCGGCGACCGGTGTGAAAGTGTCCGGGTCGGGGCGTTTTTTCATCCTCGTCTGGCACTCGCGGGGCGCCGGCGCCTCAGTGCTGGGCGCCGGTGCCTGCGCGGGTACGGCGGCCCGTCGTTGCCTGTCGCGGCCGGTGCGGCTGCGAGTTGAAGCTGGATTTCATCGTGTGAGCTCCGTCTGCGTGCATGGACGGCGCCACTCTAGACACGCGCCGTTGCGGCGCGAACCACGAAGATCTGCTTAGCTTATTTCTCTGTCGGTGAAATGCTTATCGATGCAGCAGCTCGGTCGCGCCGCAGCGGCCGATGCCATTCAGCCCCAGCCGCCGAGCGTGCGTGCGTGTTCGGCGTCGAGGCGTACCTTCAGTGCGTCGCACAGTTCGCCGATCTCGGCCGATACGTCGCGCCAGCCCTGCTTGCCGACCGAGGTGGCGAACACATCGGACACCACGGATGCGTGGTACGGCCCGCCGAGAAAGCGGAACACCGAGCGGAAGCTGCGCTCCGGGTGCAGTACCGCGTCCTCGTACTGCAGCGCGATCACCCGCGGGTCGCGGTCCAGGCCGAGGTCGAAGAACACGCGGTTGCGCATGTACCAGTACAGGCAGCCACACTCCTCATCGCTCAGCGATTCACTGTACAGCTCGCGAATCAGTGCCACCGTGTCGTCGGCAATGCGCAGACCGCGCGGTCCGAGGTGGGACAGCTTGCCCTGCGACACCAGCCGCATCATGTTCTTCTGGTGGCTGCCCCAGCTGCGGATCGACGAATTCACCGCGTCCTCGTAGCGCCGGTACACCCAGATCGCGCGCGAATTGTCGAAACGGTCGAGCAGGGCGTCGGTGAACTGCGAATCGAGGATGCTGCCGAAGCTCACGTAAGGCGCCGGTGCTAAATCGATCAGCCGGTCAATGACCGCATGCGAGCGCAGCGAATAGCGTTCGAAGGCGATCGAGAAATCGGCTTCCGGGTAGTCCCAGCCGTGCGGCGAATTGCCAATCGCGCGGCACACCATCTGCGTGCCCGAGCGGTTCGAGCCACTGATGAAGACGGGCCGCTTCGTGCGTACCGGGTGCAGCGTGAGCGTGCGGGCAATGCGTTTTCCGGCCCGTTCCAGCTGGATGCTGCCGTGGCGCAGCAGGCGCTCGGGCGTGATGCGAGACAGGCGGCGCGCAAGACCCGAAGCCAGCGTGCGGGCATCGTCACGGACGGGGGCGGTGTAGGCGCTGGAAGCATCGCGGAGTGAAGGCATGGTCAGGATCCGCTCAGTGCGTTGGCAGCCGATGCCGCCGGAGTGGAGGCTTCGATCTCAGCCAATGCGGTCAGCCGGGCGAAGCCCTGTTCGAGCGCTTCGTCGAAGCGGCTCTCCAGCGCGGCGTGTACGCCGCGCAGCGAGCCGACTACTTCGCCTGCCCACAGCAGATAACGCAGCCGCCGTTCGAGCGACCAGTGAGCCGGCGGGTTGTGGGTGACGTCTCGCACATTGGCGATCTTGTCGGCGAGGCGCACGAGCCGCGCGCGCTCGCTGTAGTCGCGTGCGAGCAGGATCTGCAGCGCCTTGCGTTCGGGCTTGGGCAGCGTCATGTCGTCAGTCAGTTCGGCCACCACGGCGGCGACCTCTGTGCCAAACAGGCTTTCCAGCTCGGTGACATGGGTATCGGTGTCCTCCAGCGTGTCGTGCAGAAGCGCGGCGGCCAGAGTGTCCGGGTCAGCGATGCCGCCTTCGCGGGCGAGGATGTCGGCCACCGAAATCGGATGATTGATGTAGGGCGACATGTCGGCACTCTTGCGCAGCTGACCGCTGTGCTTGAGCGCGGCGAAATTCAGTGCGGCGAACAGCCGGGCGAGCGGGGGCGAGAAGTCCATGGATGCGTGCCCTCAGATCGATTTGAGCGCGACCAGCAGGCCCGAGCACAGCAGAAAGCCGTTGAAGGCTCTCGCGTAGCCCTGATTGCTGATCCGTTTGAAGATGAATTCGTTGGCGAACAGGTACACCGCGACACCGGCCGCGGCGTAGATCAGGCTCTTGCCCAGCTGCGCGTGGGATTCGGGGCGCGTGATGGTCAGCGTCGCCAGCTGGAAGGCGGCGAACAGCACGTATGCGGCCGCGATGGTTGCGCGCGCCACCTCCTTGCCATGATTCATCTGCTGCACGCGCATGCTGAGCAGGGAACCGCCCAGATTGGTGAGGCCGTGCATCACGCCGATGCACACCAGCCAGGTGCGCTCGAAGCGTGCGGTGCGGTCGATCGCGACGCGCAGGGCAGGCCACTGGTTCTTCAGTGCGAACAGAAGAAGCAGAGCGGCGATCAGCAGGCCGAAGCTCTGGCCGGCACGCAGCGCGACGATGAGGAAGAGCACGATGCACGGTACGGTCCATAGCAGGATGCCGCGGATGAAGTGCACATCGACGCTGCGCGCGTCGCGCGCGATCTGCGACAGGCTGATGCCGATCGAGATCGGCAACAGCGTCGCCAGCACCGTCGGGTAGTCATAACCCATCACGATGAGGATGGGCGTGCCGAACAGCAGCACGCCCACGCCGAACACCGACTGCACCAGCGCGACGGCAACGATGGGGATGAACAGCAGTGGCTCGATCGTATTCATGCCGCCTTGTCCGCAGTAAAGGTTTCCGGATAGCCCATGTCGCGGGCAATGCTCCGCAGCGACGGCAGCACGCGTTCGATGCGTTCGCGGTGCGCGTGCTGCCGCCATTTTTCAAGACGGATCTCGAACAGCGGGTCGTAGGGCTTGTCGAGCAGTGCCTTCGCATGGCGCTCGATGCGCGCGTCGAAGGGCAGTTCGAGGCGGTCGAAGATTTCGAAGATGCCCTCGGTCGGCTCACGCACGATGTCCTCGTAGAACACCTCTATCCACTGCTCGGCCGGGATCTGCCTCTTTGCGTCGAGAATGGCGCGATGGATGGCTTCGTACTGGAAGGCGCATACCTCCTCGACCGGCGACTTCAGGTAATTGCGCCAGCCGCGAGGCAGGTAGTGGCACCAGCGTGTGTAGCGGCCGTCGTCAACCGCAACCTTGGCCGGCAGATCGCGCGCCCAGCTGCCGAAGCGCTCCCGCATGCCCCAGCCTTCGATCATCGAGTTCAGCGTGTCGCCCGGATTGCGCTTGATATAGACGAAGGTGGCGTCCGGGAACAGCGCGTGAAGGTAGGGCACGGCCAGACCGTGCTGGTTATTCTTGTCGACGAAGCGGGTGCGCCCGGTGTGTGCGTAGAAGTAGCGGGTGATCAGGTCGCGGTCGGCGTCCGTCGCATCGGCCGCCTCCAGCACGTGGCTTTCCCAGTTCTTGTCCGACGGGTGGTGAAGAGAATCCCATACGGCATAGATTTCCCGGTTCAGCGAGCCGATGGCCGACGATTCGGTCAGCGTCTTGTAAAGCATCTGGGTGCCGGAGCGGCTGCCGCTGACGACGAACACCGGCCGCTCGGCGCGCAGCCGGGTGCGGTCCCACCAGGCGCCGCGCAGATCGGTCAGCGTCTTCTTCGCGTGATGGCGGACCGTCTTGCCCACCTTGAGCCAGAACTGTCCCATCGTGTCAGTTGCCCGCCTGCTCATGCGTGAAACAGCGGCTGGCCCGCTTTCAGTTCGGCGCTGATCATGTCCTGCACGATGCCGCGTACATACCAGTCCGGCAGCGGTTCGCCACGCAGCAGCGAATCGCGCACGCGGGTTCCGCTGATCGAGTGGGCGTCGTCGGTCACGCCGCTTTCGTAGGCGCCGGTGGCCGGGTTGTAGCCGATGGCGTCGAAGAACACCGGGGTGACTCCGGTGTCGCCCAGTTCGTCGAACAGTGCGCGATAGGTGCGGTCGTCGTAGAAGTCGCCGACACCAGCGTGATTGCGACCGACGATGAAGTGGCTGCAGCCGATGTTCTTGCGGCACAGAGCATTGAATACCGCCTCGCGTGGGCCGGCATAGCGCGGATAGGTGGCGAGTGCGCCGAGCAGTACCTTGCCGTTGGGGTAGATGCCGAAGTCGATCAGCATCTGGTAGCTGCGGATGAGTGGGCGGGGAAGGAAGTCGCCCGGTTTCTTCGGGCCGACCACCGGATTGATGAAAAGGCCGTCGGCATTGGTGCGCTCAAGCGCCTCCAGTTGCAGGTGTTCATGCACGCGGTGGCTGATGTTGCGGCCGTGGAAGGCCACCACCTTGCTCCAGCCCTTGTGCGCAAAGATGAAGCGGCTTTGCCTCGGCGTCAGCTCGAATTCGCGCCAGGGCGACGGACGCTCCTCGATCAGCGTGATGTCGCCGCCGACGAACCAGTCGCCGTTGCGCAGCACGCGCGCCACACCCGGGTGGTCGGACGAGGTGGTGCCGAAGGCGAGCTGCGACAGTTCGGCGAGGTCGTAGCGGTAGATCTGCGTCACGTCGAGCACCGCGTGGGCGTCGCCGCGGTCGTCGGTGAGCACCACGCGCTGACCCGGCGACAGCCGACGTGCCTGCGCTTCGTCGACCTGCAGGATGAGCGGCACCGTCCACGCCGTGTCGTCGGGCAGGCGGTTGCGATGCAGCACGCTGTGCAGCGTATCGCGGTCCATGAAGCCAGTCAGCGGTGAGAAGGTGCCGACGCCGATCTGCTGGCAGTCGAGCAGTTCGGTGTCGCGCACCGCCAGCCTCGGCAGCGCGGCAAGATCATCGATGGCCGCTGCCGCACTGACGCGATTGACCAGCACGCCGCCATGCGGCTCGATCAGCAGCGAGGTCGGATCGGTGGGCGTGTAGACCAGCGTGTCCTTGTGCGCCGCCGGAAGGCGCTCGTTCAGCACGCGGAACTCGCGGATGAGCTTGACGATCATCGCTACGCAGCCGACCGGGTCCTTGCCGATTGCGGTTTCCGCCGCCAGTACCAGTCCGTCGGCGCCGTCGAGCAGCGTGTTCACCACGTCATTCACCTCGGCCCGTGTGGGCTTGGGGGCGGTGATCATCGATTCGAGCAGATTGGTGGCGACGTAGACCTTGCGCTTGCGCGCCTGACCGCGCGCGATGATGAGCTTCTGCAGCCGTGGAATGCGCTCGATCGGCTCCTGGCGAGACAGGTCGCCGCGGTCGATCAGCAGCGCGTTCGACTTTTCGGCGATCTCGTCCAGATTGATCAAGCCGTTGCGGCATTCGATCTTGGAGATGAGGAAGGTGTCGTCGCCGACCAGCGCCCGCACCTGGTCCACGTCCGAACCGCGATTGGCGAAGGACAGCGCCACGTGGCGGATGCCGACCGAGCGGCCGTACTCCAGTGCCGCGATGTCCTTTGCTGTCAGCGTGTCGAGCGGGATGTCACGCTCGACGGTAACCGCCTTGTTCTGGCCGATCACGCCGCCGTGCAGCACGCGCATCGTCACCTTGGCGTCGTCGCGCGAGATCACCTGCACCAGCACTGAATTGAAGTCGATGCTGATGAAGTCGCCGACTTCCAGCTTGTCGATCACGTCCTCCGGGTAGAGATTGAAGTTGAACGCGTCGCCGGGTACGCGCAGCTTGTGCGCATGCACGACGCTGTTCTCGCGTACCGCGATCTCGCCGTTCAGCATATCGCCGGTGCGGATCTGCGCGCCCTCGGTGTCGAGGCAGATCGGCACCGCGGTGCGGCTGCGGATGTAGTCGATCACGCGCGGCAGGTCCTGCAGCTTGGTGTGCGACAGGTTGATGCGGAAAAGATTGACGCCCAGTTCCTCCAGCCGTGCGAGCACGCGGTCGTTCAGCGATGCCGGGCCGAGGGTGCAGAGAATTTCCTTGTCGGTAGTGCTCATGTCGATGTCCTGTCTCGTGCAGTGGCCGAAGATGCGGCCCTGACTGTTGGATAGCAGGAGCCGTGCCACACCATGGCGATGACGTTTTCGTGACGGATTTGCGTATTTGCGCTGATGAGCGTGACGAAGTACCGCCTGTGCTGTGCGATTGCGCCCAGTGGTGCGGGTGGCGCTGCGGCGATTGCCACAGTCGGGCCGCCGTCTGCTGCGGCCGACTGTGTGCAATGCCAATTCAGAGGTCATTCCGTAGTGAGCAGGACTCATGCGGAGTGGACGTGCAGATGCCCACACCGGACGGGCCGGCGCGGGCGCTGCTGCGGGACGAGGTGGGTCTCAGGCTGTGGTGCGGGTACGCGCGACGTCGAGCAGGCCGTGCCGCTTGAGCTGGGTGCGCAGCACGTAGCGCGACACCGACAGTGCTTCGGCCGTATGGACCTGGTTGTGCCGGCAGGCTTCGAATGCAGTGCTCACCAGGAGTTTTTCGAGGGTGTCGTGCAGCTCGGGTACGTGCAGCTCGACCAGGCGCCGCAGGTCACCCGCGATGCGTTCGAGCAGTTGCGTCGGTGTGTCGGCGGGAGATGTCGGAGTTGGCTGCGCGGCGGGGGCGAGCGAAGCGTTGGCGAGGCGCAGGTCGTCGATGTCGACACGGCCGTCGCGGCTGACGATGAGCGCATAGTGGACGACGTTCTCGAGCTCACGGATATTGCCCGGCCAGTCATGCGCGACCAGCGCCTCGCGGGCGCGCGGTGTGAAACTGACGTCGGCGATGTCGAGCCGGCGCGCGTATTGCGCGGCGAAATAGTCGATCAGCGGCGGGATGTCGCCGCGGCGTTCGCGTAGAGGCGGCAGCTTGATCGGCGCCACATTGAGGCGGTAGTAGAGATCGGCGCGGAAGCGGCCGGCGTTCACTGCCCGCCACAGGTCCACGTTGGTGGCAGCGATCAGCCGCACATCCACCGGTATCGCGCTGCGCGAACCCAGGCGTACCACCTGCCGCTCCTGCAGCACGCGCAGCAGCTTCACCTGCAGCGCCGCCGGCATGTCACCGATCTCGTCGAGAAAGAGGGTGCCGCCGTTGGCCGCCTCGAACCATCCGGCGCGCGCGTGCGAAGCACCGGTATAGGCACCTGCTTCGTGGCCGAACAGCTCGGCGTCGATCAGCGCTTCGCTCAGCGCGCCGCAGTTGACGGCGACGAAGGGGCCGGCGCGACCGCTGACCGCGTGAACGTGTCGTGCCACCAGTTCCTTGCCGGTACCGGTCTCGCCGATGATCATCGCCGTCACTTCGCGTGCCGCGATCAGCTCAATGTCGGACAGCAGCGCGGTCGACGCCGGGTCCTCGAACACCAGCGCGGTGGCACGTATCGACAGCGCCATCTCCTCCGGTCGGGCGAAGGTGAGGCGCTTTCCGTTCTGCAGTGCGGCGTTGTGGCTCATCGGGCGGGGCGCGGTCCGGTTCAGCGGCGGGTGACGATCTGGTCGTAGATGCCGCCGTCGGCGAAGTGAGTCTTCTGCACCGCATCCCAGCCGCCCAGCTTTGCCTCGACCGTGAATGTGCTCACCGGCGGGAACTGCTTGGCGTACTTCTTCAGCGCCGCCTCGCTGCGCGGGCGGAAGTGGTGACGGGCAATGATGTCCTGGCCTTCGGCCGAGTACAGGTACTGCAGATAGGCCTCTGCCTGCCTGCGTGTGGCGCGCTTGTCGACCACCTTGTCGACCACGGCCACCGGGGCGGCCGCCTCGATCGACAGCGAGGGATAGACGATGTCGAACTGGTCGCCGCCCAGTTCCTTGTCCAGCAGTACCGCCTCGTTCTCGAAGGTGACCAGAACGTCGCCGATGCCGCGCTGGGTGAAGGTGGTGGTGGCGCCGCGGCCACCGCCGTCGAGCACCGGCACGTTGGCGAACAGCTTGCTGACGAAGTCCTTGGCCGCCGCCTCGTCGTTCGCCTTGTTCAGCGCATAGCCCCAGGCGGCGAGATAGGTGTAGCGGCCATTGCCCGAGGTTTTCGGGTTGGGCACGATCACCTGCAGACCAGCGCGGGTCAGGTCGGACCAGTCCTTGATCGCCTTCGGATTGCCCTTGCGCACCAGGAATACGGTGGTCGTGGTGTAGGGCGTCGCGTCGTTCGGCAGGCGCTTGCGCCAGTCGGCCGATACCAGACCGTTCTTCACCAGGATGTCGATGTCCGGTGACTGGTTCATCGTCACCACGTCGGCTTCCAGTCCGCCGATCACGGCGCCGGCCTGCTTGCTCGATCCGCCGTGCGACTGGTTCAGCGTCAGCGTGTCGCCCGACTGGGTCTTCCAGTGCGCGGCGAACGCCGGGTTGATGTCCTTGTACAGCTCGCGCGACACGTCGTAGCTCACGTTGAGCAGTGTGGTCTGCGCCCGCACCGGCAGCGCAACGGTGACCAGTGCGAGCAGGGCGGCGGAAATCAGGGTTGTGCGGCGGGTGTGCATGATGGCTCCGGTGGAATCGAGAACACGCAGCCTAGGCAGTCGGGCAGGGCGCGTGAACCAACAAGAAACGATGTGCTTATCAGGGATTCGGGAATGCTGCGGCCGGCGCGGGATGACCGAGCGCATAGCCCTGGCCGAGGCGCACCCCGGCCGCGCGTACCCGGGCGAGCATGGCGTTGCTGCCGATGCGGCGGACGATGAGCTCGATGCCGTGACGGGCGCAGGTCTTCGCGTGCTGCGGCAGATCGCGCAGCGTGTCGTCGCGCCCGGCGTCGAGCTTGACGAAATCCGGCCGGACGTGGCGCAGCAGTTCGTCCAGCTGCGCTGCGTTCAACAGATTCACGCCGATGCGATAGCCGTTGTAGCGGTAGTTCAGCATCACGTAGGCCAGCATCGCGAAGTCGCTGGTCATGGCGTCGGGCGATTCGATGATCACCTTGCGGCGCTCGATCTTCAGCGCCGACAGCACACGTCCGAAGGCGCTGCCGTGGTCTTCGCCGACGGCCAGCATCAGGCGGCCGTGGACGTTCAGGAAGAGGCTTCCAGTGTTGCCTGGGCGACCGAAGTAGTTCAGCACATGAAGCGTCCGGCACAGGCGGTCGAGCTCTATCAGCGCGTCGTCCTCCGCCGCGTTGGCGAACAGGTTCCACGGCGACAGATCGCCGCCGGTGGCGTCGAAGGAGCGGACGAAGGCCTCATGACCGGCCAGCGCGCCATCGTCCAGCCGACGCAGCGGCTGGAACACGGAGGACAGGCTGCTGCGCATGAAGCGGCCGGCCACGCGACCATCGGGCGTCGCCCACAGTGGGTGATCGCCGTCGGCGATGCGCGGCAGCGCGCAAAGGTAGCGCTCGAGCGCCGACCGGGTGGTGTCGACGGTGTTCATGGTGTCTCCGGGAAGGGCAAGCGGCGCGCGAGTGTCATTCGACCAGCAGCCAGGTGCGGTAGAGCAGGGCGATGCCCAAGGCGAAGATCACAGCCGCCAGGAGTTTGTCGCCGAGCGGGAGCGGTTCGGGGGCCTCGGGGCGTTTTTCGGGCCGGCGCAGCCGGCGGCGTCCAAGGAAGTTCATGGCCACGAATCTATGCGGCCGACGTCAGCGGTCAAACCAATTAATCCTGCTGAGCTTATGCACATGTGTGACCTGACTGAGCTCGGACCGCCCGCCACCACATGGCGTGGTCGATGCGCTAGCTGATTTTGCGCAAAGCATTTCGTGCATTCGTTCTGAAATTCAATTGGTTTGAGTGCGCCTGTACGACCGATAGATTGGCGTCACCGGGAGCGATGCCATTGCGTCCGCCCCGCTCCGGCCGATGCAGGAACCGCCCGCGAGGCGGCGTATCGCCGGTGTCGCCACGCCGAGGAGGAAGTCATGACTGCTGCAACTGCGGACGCCCTTGCGTCCTCACCCAGTGCGGCGGTGCTTCAAGCACCACCGCTTTCGATTGCCCGCGAGCGAGCCGAGCACGACGCGCTGCTGTACGCCGGCGGCATCACGCCGGACCAGGCCTGGGCACTGGTGTCGGCGGGCGACGCCGTACTGGTGGACGTACGGACCGCAGAGGAGCGCAAGTTTGTTGGTCACGTGCCCGGCAGCATCCATGTCGCCTGGGCGACGGGCACATCGATGACGCGCAATCCGCGCTTCGTCAAGGAACTGGAAGCCAAGGTTGGCAAGGACGCCGTCATCCTGCTGTTGTGTCGCAGCGGCAAGCGTTCGGCTGCCGCTGCCGAGGCCGCGGCGAAAGCCGGCTTCCGTCACGTGTTCAACGTGCTCGAAGGCTTCGAAGGCGAGTTGAACGCAGAGAGCCAGCGTCGCAACAGTGGTGGCTGGGTGGTCAGCGGCCTGCCCTGGCAACAGGATTGACGCATGGCGGTCGCTTTCGCGGCTGCGCTTTCAGAACCCGTATCGGAGATCCCGAATGACACTCAAGAAGGGCGGCCTCACGAGGGCGACCGATTCCGAAGGGTCGTGGCAGCTCGATCGCATCGTGTCCGAGCTGCACGATATCCGCACCCGCTGGCGTGGCGCGCAGCAGCGCACGACAGAGTGCGGCGCGCGCGAATTCCCGTCGCGCGAGGCGCTTCGCGATATCGCTGAGGCGCTGTGCGGTGCGCTGTTCCCGATGCGGCTCGGCCCGTCCGATCTGCATCAGGAAAGCGAGGACTTCTACATCGGCTACACGCTGGACGCCGCGCTCAACGCGCTGCTGCACCAGGTGCGGCTGGAACTGCGTTACGACGCGCGTCGTGCGGCATCTCCGCAGGCTGACGTCGACCTGCTCGCTCGCGCCATTGTTGCCGAGTTCGCACTGTCGCTGCCCGGCCTGCGTGCGCTGCTCGACACCGACGTGCTGGCGGCCTACCAGGGCGACCCGGCCGCGCGCAGCGTGGACGAGGTGCTGCTGTGCTACCCGGGCGTACTCGCCGTCATTCATCACCGCATTGCGCACAAGCTGTACGCGCTGGGCGTGCCGCTGGTTGCACGCATCATTTCTGAGGCCGCGCACTCGAGCACAGGCATCGACATCCACCCTGGGGCGCAGATCGGCGCCGGCTTCTTCATCGATCACGGCACCGGTGTCGTGATCGGTGAAACCGCGGTAATCGGCGAGCGCGTGCGGCTCTACCAGGCGGTCACGCTGGGCGCCAAGCGCTTCCCGGCAGACGAGGCCGGCACGCTGCAGAAAGGGCTGCCGCGTCATCCGGTGGTCGAGGACGACGTGGTCATCTACGCCGGAGCGACCATCCTTGGCCGCGTCACGATAGGACGGGGTTCCACCATAGGCGGCAATGTGTGGCTCACGCGCAGCGTGCCGCCCGGCAGCCAGGTCACGCAGGCCAATTTGCAGAACGTGCCGGTCGCGGCGGAACTGGTCGAGCCATGACAGCCCGGCGCGGAAGGCCGACGCCACCTCTGGCCGAGGCGCTGACGCGGCGCTTCGGCCGTGCGGTGCGGCGGACGCGCGAATTGCGCGGCTGGTCGCAGGAGGTACTGGCAGAGCGCGCCGAACTCAATCGCTCCTACCTCGGCGAGGTCGAGCGCGGCAGCGCGATGCCCTCGCTCGCCACGGTGGTCAAGCTCGCGCTGGCGCTCGAATTGCCGGCCGGCGATCTGCTCGACGGCTGCGAACGCATGGACGAGCTGCCAGCTGCCGTGCAGCACACGATCGCCTGAACGGACGGACGACGAACCGATTGGTGGCTATAGCCGGTTGAACGCTCCATAGAAGAAATAGATATTTGCTTAGCAGTTTTTTGCATAACCCTCCCCCTTGCTAGGAGCCTTTCATGGCCGACACACCCGAACAGCTTGCGCTTGGCGACAACGCCGCCCGCCAGCTTGCCAACGCCACCAAGACCGTCCCGCAGCTATCGACCATCACACCGCGCTGGCTGGTTCATCTGCTGCAGTGGCTGCCGGTCGAGGCGGGCATCTACCGCGTGAACCGCGTCAAGAACCCGCAGGACGTGCGTGTCGCGTGCTCGCAGCGCGACGAAGCGGAACTGCCGCAGATCTTCGTCGACTACGACGAACAGCCGCGCGAGTACTTCCTGAATGCGGTCACCACCGTGCTCGACGTGCACACCCGCGTGTCCGACCTGTACAGCAGTCCGCACGACCAGATCAAGGAGCAGCTGCGTCTGACCATCGAAACGATCAAGGAGCGGCAGGAGAGCGAACTGATCAACAACCCCGAATACGGCCTGCTGGCCAACGTGCACGACGACCAGCGCATTTCGACGCTGACCGGCGCGCCGACACCGGACGATCTGGACGACCTGATCGGCAAGGTGTGGAAGGAGCCCGGCTTCTTCCTGACCCATCCGCTGGCGATCGCCGCTTTCGGCCGCGAATGCACGCGCCGCGGCGTGCCGCCGCCGACTGTTAGCCTGTTCGGTTCGCAGTTCCTGACCTGGCGCGGCCTGCCGCTGATCCCGTCGGACAAGGTGCCGGTCGAGGACGGCAAAACCAAGATCATTCTGCTGCGTACCGGCGAGAAGCGTCAGGGCGTGGTCGGCCTGTTCCAGCCGGGTCTGGCCGGTGAACAGAGTCCGGGCCTGTCGGTCCGTTTCATGGGCATCAACCGCAACGCGATCGCGTCCTACCTGATCTCGCTGTATTGCTCTCTGGCCGTGCTGACCGAAGACGCGCTGGCTGTGCTCGATGACGTGGAGATCGGCAAGTACCATGAGTATCCCGACACCTACAAGCAGTAACGTGAGCGGTCTGAGCTCACCGCTGCCGCCCGGCGCGCCGGACGAGTCGGTGCTGTCGCGCTTGGCCAGCGAGCTGTTCGCCGCGCTGCCCGGGCAGACGCCGCCTTCGTTCGATGCACCGCTGGCTGTTGCGCCGGCGCCGACACCGCAATCGCCAGTGCCGTCGGTCCCGGCCAGCGCGCCGTCGAGCACGGCTGCGGCGGCCGCACCGGTCGCACCGCAGCACGGTCTGTCGCTGGGCGCCTCGTCGCCCAAGCTGGTACCGCACGCGACCGCGCAGAATCATGTGCCCGACGTAGCGGCCGACGCCTACCCGGTCGGCTCGCCGCGCGCGGGCGTTGCACAGGGCGTGCCCGAGGCCTACGCGGCAGCGCTGCCGCCGCTCGGTGGCGCGTCCGCCTTCCCGCAGCCGGGCGGTGCTTCGGCGCCGTCGTCGCCGTACTACTTCCTCGGCGAGGCGAGCGCGCTGCAGTCGGCGCCTGCACAGGTCGATGACCGCGTCAGTGCCCGGTCCTTCGGCCTGCCAGGCGACGACGCGCTGCGCGGGCTGCTGGCCGAGCCCTCACGCGAGGTGCAGCCGGCCGCGCCCTCGGCGCCGGCCTACTACTTCGTCGACAGCCAGGCGGCGCCCACGGTCGGTCACGCCGGCCGGGTGCCGAATGCCGACGCCGGCCGTCATCCGCCTTTCGACGTCAATGCGGTGCGGCGGGACTTTCCGATACTCGCCGAGCGCGTGAATGGCAGGCCGCTGGTGTGGTTCGACAACGCCGCGACAACGCAGAAGCCGCAGGCGGTGATCGACCGGCTGGCCTACTTCTACGCGCACGAGAACTCGAACATCCACCGCGCGGCGCACGAACTGGCCGCCCGGGCGACCGATGCCTACGAGGCGGCGCGGCAGAAGGTGGCGCGCTTCATCGGCGCAGGTTCGGTCGAGGAAATCATCTTCGTGCGCGGCGCGACCGAGGCGATCAATCTGGTGGCCAAGAGCTGGGGTGCGAAGAATATCGGCGCCGGCGACGAAATCATCGTGTCGCACCTGGAACACCACGCCAACATCGTGCCCTGGCAGCAGCTGGCGGCTGAGAAGGGCGCGAAGATCCGCGTGATCCCGGTCGACGACAGCGGTCAGGTGCTGCTCGATGAGTACAAGCGGCTGCTGAACGAGAAGACCAAGCTGGTGGCGGTGACGCAGGTGTCGAACGCGCTGGGCACCGTGGTGCCCGTGCAGGAGATCGTCGAGCTGGCGCATCGTGCCGGCGCGAGAACGCTGGTCGATGGCGCGCAGTCGGTGTCGCACATGCGAGTGAACGTGCGCGCGCTCGATACCGACTTCTTCGTGTTCTCCGGTCACAAGATCTTTGGCCCGACCGGCATAGGCGTGGTCTATGGCAAGCGCAACGTGCTGGAAGACATGCCGCCCTGGCAGGGCGGCGGCAACATGATTCAGGACGTCACCTTCGAACGCACGATCTTCCATCCGCCGCCGGCGCGTTTCGAGGCCGGTACCGGCAACATCGCCGATGCGGTGGGGCTGGGCGCGGCACTCGACTACGTCGACCGCATCGGCATCGAGAACATTGCGCGCTACGAGCATGACCTGCTGGTCTATGCCACGCACGCGATCCGCGACATCCCGGGCGTGCGCCTGATCGGTACCGCGGCCGACAAGGCCAGCGTGCTGTCCTTCGTGCTGAAGGGCTACACGACGGACGAAGTCGGCCAGGCGCTGAACGAGGAAGGCATCGCCGTGCGCACCGGTCACCATTGCGCGCAGCCCATCCTGCGCCGCTTCGGCCTGGAAACTACCGTGCGTCCCTCGCTGGCGTTCTACAACACCTGCGAGGAAGTCGACCGCTTCGCCAACGTTGTCCGGCGGCTGGCGGGGCAACGCAGGGGGTGAACCCGGCAAATCGAACGCACCAGATGGTGGGTGCGTGAATTCACGCACCCACCCAAGTCAGACGGGTTATCGTTCCATGCATGCACGTGCTTCCGGATCCCGGCTCGAGCGTCGTATCGTGCGCGTTTCCGTCCTGACGACCGGATGTAGCAATGAGCCTCACCGTTCTCTGTTTGTGCGCCGAGTGGTGCGGCACCTGCCGCGACTTTCAAACGTCTTTTGATGAAGTAAGCGCGAGGCGTGCCGCCGACAACTGCAGGTGGGTGGATATCGAGGTGCATGACGAGCTACTTGCCCGCCTGGATATCGAGATCGAGAGCCTGCCAACCCTGATCATTCTTGACGACGACGGTGAGGTCCGCTTTGCCGGACCGATCGCGCCCTTCCTCGACGTCGCGATGCGCCTTTGCCGGACCGCAGACGAAGGCGTTCTTCTTGCCGACCCGGACGACGTACTTGTGTCACGGGCGCCTGCTCTTGTCTCGGCGCTCACGGATGGCTGAACCTTCCGTGAGCGATGCTAGGCATGTATCGAGAATTCTGCATGCCCATCTCTTGCAGTTCCAGATGATGCAAAGCTTTGCAGATTAAGTTGGTTGGTTTGGGGCGGTGTGACACTTAGATTCTGCGGATCGCAACAGCCTGCGTTCCGCAGAATCAACATGACCCGCCTCACCCTGCACACCGCCGATACCGCACCCGAAGGAAGCCGTGCCCTCGTCGAGCGCGTGATCGCCAACAACGGCTTCCTGCCCAACCTGATCGCCGCGCTGTCGAACGCGCCGGTCGCGCTCGAAACCTATCTGACGGTGGGCGAGATAAATGGTCGCGCCAGCCTGTCGCTGGCCGAGCGCGAGGTGGTACAGATCATCGCCGCCACCATCCACGGCTGCGACTTCTGCGTGGCCGGCCACAGCGCCATTGCGCTGAAGAAGGCGGGCTTCGACAAGGCGGCGGTGGTCGCGTTGCAGCACGGGCGTCCGGTCGGTGATGCGAGACTCGACGCACTGGCTGCGTTCGCCCGCGAGGTCATTGCCACCCGTGGTGCGGTCCGCGATGCCGCGCTGGCGGAGTTCACCGGCGCCGGTTTTTTGCCCGCGCAGGCGCTCGAAGTCATCCTCGGCATCAGCCTGGCGACGCTGTGCAACTTCGCCAACAATCTGGCGCAGAGCCCGGTCAATCCGCAGCTCGAACCCTTCCGTGCCGGTGTGCTGACGGCATGAGCACGAACACTCACGGACGGCTGCCGGACGGCCTGCGCGACTGGCTGCAGGAACATGCGCCGGCACTGAACGACGGCACCTCCGACGACGAGGCGCTGCTGCCCGCGCTGGCCGCCGCCGGACTGTTCGCCATCGGTGTGCCGCAGTCGATGGGCGGAACCGGTGGCAGCACCGGCGACGCGGTCGAGGCCATCGCTGCGGTGGCCGAGCATTCGCTGACGGCTGCCTTCGTGTTCTGGGGCCATCGCGCCTTCATCGAATACCTGCTCGCCAGCCCGAACGCGGCGCTGCGCGAACGTCGGCTGCCGGCCTTGCTGGCCGGCGAGCACGCCGGCGCGACGGGCCTGTCGAACGCAATGAAATTCCTGTGCGGCATCGAATCGCTGCAGATCGAGTCCAGCCGCACCGGCGACGGCTGGCGTCTGGACGGCAAGCTGCCCTGGGTGACCAATCTGCGCAAGTCGGGTTTCGTGTTCGCGGCGGCGGTGTCGTCGCGCGAAGGCGAACCGCCCTTCATCGTTGCGCTCGACGGTCGCCACGCCGGCGTGTCGCGCACGGCCGATCTCGACCTGATCGCAATGCGCGGCAGCAATACCGCTGCGTTGAACATCGATGGCGCGCTGATCGACGCGTCCGACGTGATCGCGCCGGACGCGCGTGACTGGTTGCCGCGCGTGCGCCCCGGCTTTCTCGGCTTGCAGTGCGGCCTGTCCATCGGCCTGGCGCGCGCCGCACTGGCCGCCGCGCAGGCGCGCTGCAGCAGTGCTCGCGCCACGCTGCAAGACGAACTCGACGCAGTCGGCGACGCGCTGGCCAAGCAGGTGGTGGCGCTGCTCGACGGACTGGCTGCACAGCGCTTCGTCAGCGACGCGGCGGCGCTGTTCCGGCTGCGCATCGCACTGGCCGACACGGTGCAGCGCGCGGTGCAGCTCGAACTTCAGGCGAGCGGCGGTCGCGCCTATCTGGCCGATCCGCAGTTCGGTTTCGCGCGCCGCCTGCAGGAATCGGCTTTCGTGCCGGTCATCACGCCCAGCGTCACCCAACTGCAGGGCGAATTGCTGAAGCGCGCACAGGCGCAGGCGAGGGCGGCGTGAACGCAGCGGTGCCCAAGGCGCTGCTGCGCCAGGAGCCGGCGGCGCTCGCCGCGCCGGTGTCCACGCTGCTGGCACGTGATCTTGCTTACGCCTATGACGGCGGCAGGCCGGTGTTCAGCGGCGTGTCGATCGAGGTCCGGCCGCGCGAGATCGTCTGCCTGCTGGGTGGCAGCGGATGCGGCAAGTCTTCGTTGCTGCGCGTGCTCGCGCGGCTGGAGGTGCCTGCCTCGGGTGACATCCACTTCCTCGGCGAGCCGCTGCGGGCGCCGCATCCGCGCGCCGCACTCGTTTTCCAGCAGCCGGGGCTGCTGCCCTGGCTTGATGCGGCGGGCAATGTCGGCTTCGGCCTCGACTTCGAACATCAACCTCGACTGGCGCGCAGCGAGCGCGCGGCGCGCATCGAGCACGCGCTTTCCGCGGTGGGCCTGGCGGGACACGGACATCGCTATCCGGCACAGCTGTCCGGCGGCATGGCGCAGCGCGTGGCCCTTGCCCGCGCGCTGGCGCGCGAGCCGCAGCTGCTGTTTGCCGACGAACCGTTCTCCGCACTCGACGCCATCACGCGCGCCGAAATGCAGGCGCTGCTGGTGGAGCTGGTGCATCGCTGGCACACCGCGGCGCTGCTGGTTACGCACGACATCGACGAAGCCATCCTGGTGGCCGACCGCATCCTGCTGATGGGCGGAACGCCTGGCCGCATCGTCCGCGAATGGACAGTGGATATCGAGCGCCCTCGTGAGGCGCAGCCTGCGGCCGTGACCGCCTTGCGGCTGGACATCCTGAACGCGCTGCGGGTGCTGCGCGCGCATTGAAACCAAGACCATCAGAAGAGGACATGACATGAACAAGGATGGGAAGCTGCATATCTGCGCTTCGTCCGATTGCGGTTGCGGGCTGACGCGCCGCGACATGCTGAAGCTGGGCGCACTGACGCTGGCCGGCGTGGCGACGCCGCTGCTGCGTGCCGGTGACGCGCGTGCGCAGGCCTTCAAGGGCGACGACCAGCCGGTGAAGATCGGCTACCTGCCGATTACCGATGCGACACCGCTGCTGGTGGCGCACGCTCGAAAGCTGTTCGAGACAGAGGGCCTGAAGACCGAATCGCCACGGCTGTTCCGCAGTTGGGCGCAGATCGTCGAGGCCTTCGTTGCCGGGCAGGTGAACGTGATCCATCTGCTGACACCGGCCGCGCTGTGGGTGCGTTACGGCTCGAAATTTCCGGCGAAGATCGTCGCCTGGAACCATGTGAACGGCTCGGCGCTGACCGTCGACCCGTCGGTCTCGACCGTCTCCGATCTGGGCGGTCGCACGGTTGCCGTGCCCTTCTGGTACTCGATCCACAACGTCCTGTTGCAGCAGGTGCTGCGCGCGAACGGTCTGACGGCGGTGACCAAGGCCAAGGAGGCCCAGCTGGCCGCGAACGAAGTGAACCTGATCGTGCTGCCGCCTGCGGAGATGGTGTCGGCCCTGGCCGGCAAGTCGATCGCCGGTTTCATCGTGGCCGATCCGTTCAATGCGCTGGCCGAAACCAAGGGCGTGGGCAAGGTGCTGCGCTTCTCGGGTGACGTGTGGCAGAACCACGCGTGCTGCGTCACCTTCCTGTCCGAGCGCGACACCAGCGAACGGCCGGAGTGGGCGCAGCGCGTTACCAACGCCATCGTGCGTGCCCAGCTGTGGACGCGCAGCAACCAGCTGGATACCGCCAAGCTGCTGTCGGCGGCAGGCGAGGGCAAGTACACACCGCACGCGCTGCCCGTGCTGTCCAAGGTGCTGGCTGCCACCGATTACGCCAGCTACGAGTCGTCGGGCGTGGTGAAGAACAAGGGCTGGTACCAACGCCGCATCGACTTCCAGCCCTATCCTTTCCCGTCCTATACCGAAGAGCTGGTGCGCGCGGTGAAGCAGACTCGGGTCGAAGGCGACACGAAGTTCCTCGATGCGCTCGATCCGGCCTTCGTCGCGCGCGACCTGGTCGATGACCGTTTCGTGCGCCGGGCCATCGACCTGGTCGGTGGGCCCTCGGTGTTCGGCCTTCCGGCCGACCTGCGGCGCAAGGAAGTCGTGCGGGTGTGATGAGCGCGCGTTTCATCCTCCCGCTCGCCGGCCTGCTGGGCGCGCTGCTGCTGTGGCTGGCCGGCTCGGCCTGGCTGGCGCATGGCATGCCGATCGCGGCCGATTTCGCGCCGGCGCCGTCGGCCGATGCGCTGTGGCAGCTGCTCGGCAGCGGCGAGCTGTGGCCACACGTGCTGGTGAGCCTGAAGCGGGTGGCGGTAGGCCTGCTGCTGGCGATTGCCATCGGTGTGCCGCTGGGTGTGCTGACCGGACTGTCACGCCGTTTCGCCCAGGGCACGACGCCGCTGTTCCAGTTCCTGCGCATGGTGTCGCCGCTGTCCTGGATGCCGCTGGCGGTGATGGTGCTGGGCGTCGGTGACGCGCCGGTGTACTTCCTGCTGGCCTTTGCCGCGGTGTGGCCCATTCTGCTGAATACCGCGTCCGGCGTCGCGCAGCTCGATCCGAACTGGCTGCTGCTGGCGCGCAGCCTGTCGGCCACCCGGCGCGAGACGGTGCTGCGCGTGGTGCTACCCGGCATTACCGCGCACATCCTGACCGGCGTGCGACTGGCGATCGGCATCATCTGGATCGTGCTGGTGCCGGCCGAAATGCTGGGCGTGTCGGCCGGACTGGGCTATTTCATCCTCGACACGCGCGACCGGCTGGCCTACTCGGAACTGATGGCGGTCATCGTGCTGGTCGGTGCGCTCGGTTACGCGCTCGATCACCTGGCGCGCAGCGCGCACGCCCGCTGGCTGCACCGCTGAGCGCAGGCGCCGCTGTGCCGTACACCTGCGGCCGCCCGGAGGGGCGGCCGTCTGTCATGATGGCGGCACGCCGCCGGCAATGATGAGCGGCCTGCCCGAAAACTCCCCGAGCCTGCCATGCATCCGCTTTCCCGCCTGTTCTCGCACGCGCGCAACTACCGCCGCGACGTGCGCATCGCCTCGCTGTATTCCGTCCTCAACAAGTTCTTCGACGTGCTGCCGGAGGTGCTGATCGGCGTCGCCGTCGACGTGGTGGTGAACCAGAAAGCCAGCTTCCTCGCGCGTGTCGGCATCGTCGAGCCGAAGGATCAGCTGGTGCTGCTGGCGCTGATCACGGTGGTCGTGTGGGTCGGCGAATCGCTGTTCCAGTACCTGTACGACGTGCGCTGGCGCGATCTGGCGCAGAACCTGCAGCACGATCTGCGCATGGAGGCCTATCGGCACGTGCAGAAGCTGGACATGGCCTATTTCGAGCGCAACCGCAGCGGCAATCTGCTGGCGGTGCTGAACGAGGACATCAACCAGATGGAGCGCTTCCTGAACGGCGGCGCCAACGACCTGATCCAGGTGTTCGTCGGTTCGCTGATGGTGGGCGGCGTGTTCTTCGTGCTCACCCACGAACTGGCTTTTCTGGCACTCGTCCCGGTGCCGCTCATCCTGTACGGCGCCTTCTGGTTCCAGCGCCGTCTGGCGCCGCGCTACGGCGCGGTACGCGAGGCGGCCGGCGCGCTGGCGGCGCGGCTGAACAACAACATCCAGGGCATCGCCACGGTCAAGGCCTACGCCGCCGAGGAGTACGAGGCCGGCCACATCGAACAGGGGTCGGACGATTACCGCGTGCGCAACGGCGAGGCGATCCGGCTGTCGGCGGCGATCACGCCGGTCATCCGCATGGCCATCCTTGCGGGCTTCACGGTGACGCTGCTGTACGGCGGCTTCATGGCGCTGAACGGCGACATCGGTGTCGGCAGCTATTCAGTGCTGGTGTATCTGACCCAGCGCCTGCTGTGGCCGCTGACGCGGCTGGCCGACCTGACTGACCTCTACCAGCGCTCGATGTCTTCGATCGAGCGGGTGATGAACTTGCTGCAGACGCCGGTGAACATCGCTTATGAAGGGCGTTCGCTGCCGCGTGCCGCGGTGCGCGGCGAACTGGTTTTCGACGAGGTGTCCTTCGCCTACGACGGAACGACCCGACCGGCGCTGGACCGTATCGACCTGCGCATCGAGGCCGGCCACAGTGCCGCCTTCGTCGGCAGCACCGGTGGCGGCAAGAGCACGCTGATCAAGCTGCTGCTGCGCTTCTACGAAGCGCAGCAGGGCAGGGTGCTGCTCGATGGCGTGCCGGTGAATGAACTGAATCTGCAGGACCTGCGGCGCGCCATCGGCTATGTCGCGCAGGACACCTTCCTCGCCGACGCGTCGGTGGCGCAGAACATCGCCTACGGCATGCCGGACGCCACGCGCGAGGCGGTGATCGAGGCGGCGAAGTCGGCCGAGGCGCACGATTTCATCGTTGCACTCCCGCAGGGCTACGACACGCCGGTCGGCGAGCGCGGCCTGCGCCTGTCGGGCGGTCAGCGGCAGCGGCTGGCGCTGGCGCGCGCCATCCTGAAGGACCCGCCGATACTGGTACTCGACGAAGCCACCTCGGCGGTGGACAACGAAACCGAAGCGGCGATACAGCGCTCGCTGGACCGGCTGGTGGTCGGCCGCACGACGCTCATCGTCGCGCACCGGCTGTCTACCGTGCGGCACGCCGACGCCATCCACGTGATCGATGGCGGACGCATTGCCGAATCCGGCACGCACGACCAGCTGCTTGCGCTCGACGGCATCTACGCCTCGCTGTGGCGGCTGCAGACCGGTGAGCGACCTGCGCATTGCGTCCGGTCTCTTCCTTGATCGAAGTCAGGTTCCGCTCGTTACGGCAGGCCTAAAAAAGAAAGAGGCGGCGCGTCGACGCGCCGTCCGCGGCAGCTCCGCATGCGGGCTGCCGACTCTTCCTTGCCGACGGAGCCTGTCATGCCATCCATACTACTTTCCGCGTTCCGCACGTCCTTCGGTCGCACACTGTCGCGCGCCGGTGTCGCTCTGCTGTTGAGTGGCGCCGGTCTGAGCGGCGCTGCGCAGGCAGCGCCGGACGACACCTTCCGCAGCTGGAGCTATGTGAGTCTGCCGGGTGGCGGTCTGCTGTCGGACGGCCAGCCGTGGAACGGGGACACGTCGCTGTGGAGCGGCGCCAGTTCGGCCTGGCTCGATAACGACAATCACGCGCGCTCGCAGATCGGTTTCGAGGACGGCCAGCTTGCCGCGAAGATCGAAGTCAGCGCCCGGACGCCGGTCAATGGTCATGTCTATTCGGAGCTGTTTTACCGCGACGAGGGCTTCGTCTGCGATGCTGATTCCTGTGGAACAGCCGTGCCGCTGCCGGTGTCGTTCGCGGTGAATCTGCACCAGGACGGGCAGTTCACCGCGGGCAGCGCCAATTTCAGCGTGTCCTACGCACTGTGGTCGGCGGGCGCCTTCCACAGTTTCCACTTCGCGGTGCAACAGGGCGAGGGGCCGCTCGAACCCTACGGCTGGTTCTCCACCGAGAACCTGACGACCGGGCAGTCGACGCTTGAACCGCTGATGATTGCCGGGTCGTCGGGCCAGCCGGTGTTCAATCCCTTGTTCAACCTGGTGTGGGAAGACGATGACCAGGACGGCGTGTACAACTTCGCCTATGACCTCAGTTTCACGGCCGCCACCCAGGGCGTGGACCTGAGGGAGGATCTGTTCATGTCCGCCTACGTCTACGGTACGGATGACGGCCAGTTCTTCGACTCATTCAATTCCTTCAGCGCCACCTGGACGCCGGAGGCCGGTGCCGCGCTCTATGGCAGCGGTGGCCGCGCGGTCGTCGGGCCGGTGCCGGAACCGGGTGTGTGGGCGCTGATGGCGGCAGGACTGGGAATCGTGGCTTCCCTCGGCCGCGTGCGTCGCCGCGAAGTCGACTGACCGATCGCGTCTGACGCTCAGCCGCCAGCGGCGAGCAGGCTGTCCACTGCCACCGCGGCGTGCTTGCGCAACTCGGGTATCGCGGTGGCTTCCCAGAACTGGGCACGCAGCAGTGGCCCCACGTAGTACAGGCCATCTACGCTGCGGCCGCGCGCGTCGATGGCCCGACAGCGGGCGTCGACCATGAGGCCGAGCTTGAGCGGATCCTGCGTCATCAGACCGCTTTCCAGCAGACGGTGCAACAGCGGTGCGCGCTGGGCGTCGATGCGGTGACCCGGGCCGGTGCAGTTGACGATGCGGTCGAACTGCTGCGCCTGCGGACCGCGGCGGGCGTCATCCCAGCGTACGGTCACGCCGCCCTGATCAGCCGCGGCAGCGCGCAACCGTCCGGCGGCGACGGTGAGGCGACCGTCCTGCAGCAGCGCGTTCATCGCGTTGAAGGGCTCAGGAGCGGTGCGGTGTCGCAGCACCTCCCAGTGCGGCCGTACATGGCGCACGAAGCGCCGCTTCTCGCGCTCGTCCAGGCTCTGCCACAGCGCTGGCGTCAGGGCGCGCAGCGAGCCGATCACGTCGCGCCAGTCGACGCAGGCACGCTCGGCTTGGGCAACCGCTGCGCGCACCAGGCGGGTCAGCACACGCGCGCTGCGCGCCTGCAGCAGCGCTTCGCGGTCGAGCGGGATGGTTGCCGGCGGCGCGTCCTGGGCACGGTGAGAGCGCGGCAGCAGACCACGACGCGACAGGGCGGTGATCGGACCGCGGTGGCCGCGCCGTGCGAGATCGACCACGACATCGAGCATGGTCAGACCGCTGCCGAGTATCAGCACGCGCTCGTCGGGGCCGATGTGCTCGACGGCTCCCGACCACGGGTCGTTGATGTAGGCCGCGCCCAGCGCATCCAGACCGGGCAGTGGCGCGACCGGACTCAGGTGCCCCATGGCGAGGATGACGGCATCGGCGTCCAGCGTCGTATCGCCAGACAAGTGCAGGCGGAAGCCGCCTGCGAGACGCCGCTCGATGGCATCGACCCGCGCGGTGCGGATGTCGAGGCGGCCCGGATGGGCGTCGGCGGCCTGGCGCAGACGCTGCTCCAGGTACTCGCCATACAGCATCCGCGGCACGAAGGCGCTGGCGCGATAGCGATGTCCTGTCTCGTCGAGGTAGCGGACGAAGTCACCTTCCTGCGCCGGGTCCATGCCGAGGCGGCCGGCCGGCACGTTGAGCAGGTGCAGCGGCGAACGGGTGCCGTAGGCCAGACCGCGGGCAACCGGGCCGGAAGCGTTGATCAGGCTGACCTGCCAGCCGTCGCCGCAGCGGGCGAGGAACTGACAAGCGCAGGCCGTGCCGCTGAAGCCGGCACCGATGATGACAAGCGTGCGCACGCGGAAACCTTTCACCAGGAAGGCCGAAGCAGACGGGTGCTCCGGCGTACCCGGCGACTATAGCGTCCGCCGCCTTGCGTTTCCGTGACGCGGAACCGCGGCGCAGGCTGCGGCCGTGATGCAGTTCCCGACTGGGCTCAGGCCGCCAGCCGTGACAGTGCGTTGCGTATCTGCGACCGGCTGCGCGCGCTGTAGACGACCGGCAGTCCGTGCTGGCTGGCAAGCCTCCGTACGCGCGCGGCCATGCCGTGATTGACGTGGTCGATCAGCAGCACGATGCCGCGCAGGTCGCGCGGAAGCGGCTGGTGGTGGTCGGCGGCGCGGCGGCCGCTCCAGTGATGCAGGCGGTCGACGCCGGCTTCGCGCGCCGAGTCGGCGAACTGATTGGGGTGGTCACCGCCGACGACAAGGATGGCCATCTGATGCACTCCGGATTGCGATGGCTCGACCTTACGGGCGGCTCGCAGCCGGGGGAACTGAATTGTTCTGCGCTGCTTCTTCTGCACAGCTTTGCCGCAGGATGCATATGCGTGAAGCGGCCGTGGACGAAAAAAAGGCCCGGCTGCTGCCGGGCCTTGTCGTTGTCGCAGCCGTCGCTTACTTCGGTTGCGGCGTCAGGCGCAGATAGGGACGCACCGCCTTGTAACCCGCGGGGAAGCGGCGCGCGATCTCGTCCGGATCCTGCAGCGAGGGCACGATGACCACATCGTCGCCATGCTTCCAGTTGCCCGGGGTGGCTACCGAGTGCTTGTCGGTCAGCTGCAGCGAATCGATCACGCGCAGCACTTCGTCGAAGTTGCGGCCGGTGCTCGCCGGGTAGGTGATGATGAGGCGCACCTTCTTGTTCGGATCGATGATGAACAGCGAGCGCACGGTCAGCGTGGCATTCGCGTTCGGATGGATCATGTCGTACAGCTCGCTCACCTTGCGGTCGCCGTCGGCGATGATGGGGAAATTCACCGTGGTGTTCTGGGTGTCGTTGATGTCGGCGATCCAGCGCGTGTGCGATTCCACCGGGTCGACCGACAGCGCGATGGCCTTGACGCCGCGCTTGTCGAATTCACCCTTGAGCTTGGCGGTGAGGCCCAGTTCGGTGGTGCACACGGGCGTGAAGTCCGCCGGATGCGAGAACAGCACACCCCAGCTGTTTCCGAGCCATTCATGGAAACGGATGCGGCCGGCGCTGGAATCCTGTTCGAAGTCGGGGGCGATGTCGCCCAGTCTGAGAGTCATGATGTGGTCCTTTCATTCAAGAAGTGCAGGGTCTGCTGGCGTCGGGTGTCGGTTGCCGTCGTCGGAGGACGGCGCACTTCAATGCTAGCCCGAATGCTTCGGCGTGCAGCGGCATCAAAGCGTCGCCCGCGACTGGCGTCGAAGCTTTGCCAGCCAGCCGTGCCGGCGCGGGGCCGGTTCGTTTCCTTCCGCGAAACTGCCCAGCGGAAGGTCACGTTGTGCATGATGCATCAGTCGGAACAGGCGCAGGCATTGCGGCCAGGCGCCCTGATGAACGGTCGGGTCGATATTGCCCAGCGCGCTGGTCAGCAGCAGTCGGCTGCCCCACCTCTCGGCCCACTGGCTGGCGGTGACCAGACGCATGTCCGGATCGTCGGCGTTGGCGATCACCAGCGAGGTGAAACCCAATGTCGTCTGCGGCAGCAGTCCGGAGATCGAGGGCTTGCGGGGTATCGTCTCTTCACCCTCGATCAGCGGACCGTCGGCACCGTAGCGTTCGGGGTCGGCGGGTGTCACCAGCAGCGCGCCGGCGACGCGATCGGTCCGGTCGGACGCGGCCATGATGGCGGCGAGGCAACCGAAGCCATGCGCGATGAGCCAGACCGGGCCGGCCGAGCGGGCGATCGCCTGCTTCACGCGGCCCGTTCTGTGTGCCAGCACCGGCGAACTCCACTCGTCGTGCGGCACGCGCCGCGCCTGCGGCAGCTCGCTTTCGAGCCATGACAACCAGTGTCCCGACGGCATGCCCTGAAGTCCGGGAACGATGAGGACGGTGGATGTCATGGCGTTGCGCTGTCCTCGATCAACTGCCGATGCGGGCGATCGAAACCTCGGTCGACTTCACCAGCGCGACCACTTCGACGCCCGGCTTCAGGCCCAGTTCGTCGACCGAGCGGGTGGTGATGACCGAGGTGACGATGCCGGCCGGCGTGTCGACATCGACCTCGCTGACCACGTCGCCGCGGACGATCTCCTTCACTTTGCCCTTGAACTGATTGCGTACATTGATTGCGGTGATGGCCATGGTGCTTCCTTTCAGATTGCGAACGAAATATGGGCGATGCCCGGTGTCCAGGCGTCGGACGACGCCGGTGAGGATTCGATGGGCGGCGCACTGAGCACGCGCGAAAGGATGCGTGCCTCGTAGGCCGAAAAGCCGTTGCTGGCGCGCTCGCGCGGCCGGGCGAGGCGGACGTCGAGGTCGAGCGCAATCGCGCCGTCCTCGATCAGCAGCACGCGGTCGGCCAGCGCCACGGCCTCCTGCACGTCGTGCGTGACCAGGATGGCGGTAAAGCCCTGTTCCAGCCACAGCGACTCGATCAGTTGCTGCATCTCGATACGGGTGAGCGCGTCGAGCGCGCCCAGCGGTTCGTCCAGCAGCAGCAGGCGCGGCGAGTGCACCAGTGCGCGGGACAGCGCGATGCGCTGGCGCTGGCCGCCGGAGAGCTGGGACGGCCAGTCGCGTTCGCGGTCGGCCAGGCCGACACGCGCCAGCACCTCGCGGGCACGGCGGCGGAAGGCTGGTGTGAGGCCCAGTGACACGTTGTCGAGCACGCGCTTCCACGGCAGCAGGCGCGCTTCCTGGAACATGATGCGCACGTCGTCGGCGCTGCCGTCTATCGACAGTTCGCCCTCGCTGGCCTGGTCGAGGCCGGCCAGCAGGCGCAGCAGTGTGCTCTTGCCGCAGCCACTGCGGCCAACGATGGCGACGAATTCGCCCGGACGGATGTCGAGGTCTATGCCGTGCAGCACCTGGCGGTCGCCGAAGGCCTTGCCGATGCCGCGCAGCGTGACGGCCGCGCCGTTGATCACGCGTTCGGCGGCGCTGACTTCGCTGTTCTCTTCCGGTGAGAAGTACATGGTCGGGCTCCTCACCGGGTGTGGTAGTTCGGGTGCCATGACAGCCACACGCGTTCCAGCGAGCGGGCAAGTAGATCGGCGAGCTTGCCGAGCAGCGCGTACAGCAGGATGCCGACCAGCACCACGTCGGTCATCAGGAACTCGCGCGCATTCATCGTCATGTAGCCGATGCCTTCCTGCGCCGAAATGGTTTCCGCGACGATCAGGATGACCCACATGAATCCGAGCGAAAAACGCACGCCGACGAGGATGGACGGCAGCGCGCCCGGCAGGATGATGTCGCGGTAGAGCGCCCAGCCGCGCAGACCGTAGGAGCGGCCCATCTCGATCAGGCCGGCGTCGACAGAACGGATGCCGTGGAAGGTGTTGATGTAGACCGGGAAGAACACGCCCAGCGACACCAGGAAGAGCTTGGCCGTCTCGTCGATGCCGAACCACAGGATGACCAGCGGGATCAGCGCCAGCGGCGGAATGTTGCGGATCATCTGCACGGTGGTGTCGAGCAGGGTTTCGACCCGTTTCCACGAACCGGTGGCGAGGCCGAGCAGCAGGCCGAGGCCACCGCCCACCGCGAAGCCGGAGAGCGCGCGCTGCGCGCTCACCAGCACGTGGCGCCACAGTTCGCCGCTGACCGCCAGCGTCCAGAAGGCTTTCAGCACGTCGAGCGGCGCCGGCAGCACGCGGCTGGACAGCCAGCCGGTCTGGGCGGCGATCTGCCAAAGCACGACCAGTGTGACCGGCAGGCTCCACGGCAGCAGTTTCTGCCGTAGGCGCGAGGCCAGCGACGCAATGGGAGAGGTATTTCGGGTACTCATGTCGTGTCGTCAGGAATAGATGGAAGGTTCGGGCACGGTGTCGTCGAGCACCCAGCGGCCGATGTCCTGCAGCTTGTAGTCGAGGTTGTCGTGCAGCGTGTGCACGCGCACGTTGCGCCAGTACCGGTCGTGGCCGTACCGGGCGGCGGTGGCGCGTGCGCCCATCAGCTCGAAGATGCGCGACGTCACATCGAGCGCGGCGCGGCCGGCGGCGATCTTGGCCTGCCAGATCAGCAGGGCGACCTCGCCGCGTTCGCGCGCGCTCAGTGCGTCACCACGTTCCCATGCCTGCTGCAGCGCCTGCTCGGCCTGGACGGCCAGCGCCAGCGCGCCACGGTAGCCGATCCACAGTTCGGCGAAGCGCACCTGACCGTAGGGGTCGTCGGCGGCGCGCGCCACGCCGCTGGAGAACCAGGGGCGCGCCTCGTGCTGCACATAGTTCCACGCGGCGCGTAGCGCGCCCTGCGTGTTGCCGAGATAGATCTCGGTCAGGATGAGCTGCGACACCAGCGTGCGCAGCGTCGCTCGTGGCGTGCCGCGGGTGCCCGGCGGGCCGAGGATTTCGTCCGTCTCGACGCGCACGTTTTCGAAGGTGACGCTGCCGCTGTCGGTCTGGCGCTGGCCGAGGTTGTCCCAGTCGTCATGCACGGTGATGCCGGCACGATCGGCTGGCAGGCTGATGAACACGCGGTCGGCCGGATCGTCGCCGCGCGGCGCGGTCACGTTCAGCATGTCGGCGCCGGTGGCACCGGAGCAGAAGGACTTCACGCCGTTGAGCACGAAGTGGTCACCTTCCGGCGTGAGCCGGATGCGTGTGTCCAGACCGTTGGTGGCATTGCCCCAGAACCAGCCTTTCGCCACCGTATCGCCGAGCAGGCGGGCCTGCTGCGCCGGGTTGGCGAACAGCCGCACACTGGCGACCTGCAGGTGCTGGAAGCCGAACAGGTGGGCGAGCGAACTGTCGGCTTCGGCGAAGCGGCGGACGATGGCGTAGATCTGCGGCCAGGGCAGTTCGGCGCCGCCGAACTCCGCTGGTACCGCGAGCGTCAGCAGGCCGCTGTCACGCAGCAGCTGGCGTTCCGCCCAGGCGGTGCCGCCGGCGCGGTCGCGCTCGGCGGCGGTGGCTTCGAGCCCGCGCGCTGTCCGTTCGACCGCTTCGGTGTGAGCACCGAAGTCTCGGTCGAACAGGTGGTCGGCCTCGCTGCGTTCTAGCTGGCGGGTGGTGTCCGGAGCATTCATCGATGTCGCCTCAGAGCGCAGGTTTCCAGACCGGCACCGCGGTGGCATTCACCTTGCGCGGCAGCAGGCCCTCGCGGGTGAAGGTGTCGGCGATGGCCTGCTGTTCCTGCAGCCGCTCCGGCTGCACCAGGCGCACGTCGTAGCTGCGACGGCCGTTGGCCTGTTCGACCGTGGCTTCATCCAGACCCCACACAGGTGCCAGCAGCGCGGCCGCATCCTTCGGACTCTGCTTCACCCACTTGCCGGTTTCGGTGAGCGCGTCGTGGATCACCTTGATCACGTCCGGCCGTGCCTGCGCGAAGGGTGTGGAGGCGAGGTAGTAGCGCTGGTACTGGGCGAGGTTCGTGCCGTCGGCCAGCACGCGCACCTTGGCCTGGCGCTGCACGGCCGACAGGAAGGGGTCCCACACCACCCAGGCGTCGACGCTGTCGCGCTCGAAGGCGGCGCGGCCGTCGGCCGGCGCGAGGTAGGCGGGCTGAATGTCCTTGAAGCTCAGTCCGTTCTTCTCCAGCGCGGCGATCAGCAGGTAGTGCACGCCGGCGGCCTTGGCGAAGGCGACGCGTTTGCCCTTCAGATCAGCCACGCTGCGGATCGGCGAATCGGCCTTGACCACGATGGCCTGGGCGGTGGGCGAGGGCGCCTCCTGCGCGACATAGGTCAGGTTGGCGCCTGCGGCCAGTGCGAACACCGGCACGGTGTCGGCGACGTCGGCCGACACGTCGACACTGCCGACGTTCAGCGCCTCGAGCAGCGGCAGGCCGCTGGCGAATTCGTGCCAGCTCACCTTGACGCCCAGCGGCGCGAGCTTCTGCTCCAGCGTGCTGCGGGTCTTCAGTACGGTGATCAATGTCGATGACTTCTGGTAGCCGATGCGTACCGTGGTCGGCTTGTCCTGTGCGGCGGCGCTGCCGAGCGCGAGCGCCGGCAGCAGGGCGGTGAATGCCTTCAAGGCGCTGCGGCGAAGGGTGAAACGTCTGCTCATGGCGAAGTCCTCTTTCTGTGTGTGGGTGCGGCTCACGTCAGACGACGTGAGCACCTTCGAGAATTTCGAGAATCGTGTTGCGGGCATCGGCCAGCGCCGGCGAACGGCGATGACGTGGTCGTTGTTCCGTGATCGTCACTTCGTCCAGCGCGCGGCCGTTGCCCATCACCACGACACGGTCGGACAGCCAGGCTGCCTCGTCGACGTCATGGGTGACCAGCAGCAGCGTCGTGCCGTGTTCGCGGGCGATGGCCAGCAGCAGTTCCTGCAGCTTCATCCGCGTGAAGGCATCGACTGCGCTGAAGGGCTCGTCGAGCAACAGCAGGCGCGGTCGGTTGAACAGACCGCGGGCGATCGCCACACGCTGCGCCATGCCGCCGGACAGCGCTTTCGGCAGCGCGTCGGTCACCTGTGCAAGGCCTACTTCCTCCAGCAGCGTGAATACGTGCGGATCACTTGCGCGCCGGGCGTCGGCGTCGAAGCCGACGTTCTGCGCAACCGTGAGCCAGGGCAGCAGCCGCGGCTCCTGGAAGATGAAACCGATGTCGCGGTGGATGCCGTGCTGCACCTGGCCGTCCAGCCGCACCTGTCCATCGTGTTCGCGGTCCAGGCCGGCGACGATGCGCAGCAGGGTGCTCTTGCCGCATCCGCTCGCGCCAACCAGGCTGACGATTTCGCCGGCTTCCAGTTCGAGCGAGAAGTTGTCCAGCACGAGTCGGTCGGTAAAGCGCTTGGCGCGCACATGCACATCGAGCAATGAAGTCATCGCGCGCGCCTCAGGCCAGCCGGGTTTCGAGGGCATCGCGCCAGACCAGCGCGCGCTTCTCGAGTGATTTGAGAACGCTGTCCGACACCTTGCCGAGCACGGCCAGCAGCAGGATGGCGGCGAGCACGATGTCCGGTCGGGAGGTTTCGCGGCCATCCGTCAGCAGATAGCCCAGGCCGCGGGTGGCGGCGATCAGTTCGGCCGCGACCAGGAACATCCAGGCCAGACTCAGACCAACGCGCAGGCCGGTGTAGAGGCTGGGCAGCGACGCCGGCAGCAGGATGCGGCGGACAAGCGCGCTGCGGCTCAGGCCATAGACCTCGCCCAGTTCGACCAGCTTGCGGTCGACATTGCGCAGACCCGACAGCAGGTTCAGATAGACCGGGAAGAAGGCGCCGATCGCGATCAGCGTGATCTTGGGCGTTTCGTCTATGCCCAGCCACAGCAGCAGCAGCGGTACCCAGGCCAGGCTAGGCACGGCGCGCAGCGCCTGGAAGGTCGGGTCGAGCAGCGCTTCGACACGGCGGTCCAGTCCGACCACCACGGCGGCGATCACCGCCAACGAGGCGCCAATCGCGAAGCCGCCTGCCACGCGGGCAATGCTCACGCCGATATGCGAGGCAAGCCCGCTGCCCAGGTCGAACAGCGTGCGCACGATTTCGCTCGGCGCAGGGAACAGGTGGGCGGCCAGCACGCTGCTGCGCACCAGCACTTCGAAGGCGAGCAGCGCGAGCGCGGGCAACACCCAGCCCAGCGCAGGGTGGGGACGCCCGGCGCGACCGACGGGGATGCCCGGCCGCGCGGACGACACCGTCGCCTGGAGGGAGGAGGTGCGGGCAGCGGTGTTCATGGCATCAGTCCTTGGCCGCGACCACGGCGGCGGCGTGGCTCGGGTCGATCAGTTCGGTCACCACCTTGGCGATATCGGTGCCTTTGCGCACCAGTTCTTCCTCGACCAGGATGGGCGCGGCTGCGCGCAGTGCGTCGTGGTGCTCTCGGCCGATGCGCGGGTTGGAAAAATCGGTGCGTTTCAGTTGCGCCTGGGCCACGGCCAGGTTCAGCTTCGCTTCCTCGGCCAGCAGCTTCGCGGCCTCGTCCGGATTGGCGATCACCCAGCGGCGGGCGCGCTCGTAGGCGGCAATCACCGTCTTCACCTGCTGCGGGTGCGTCTTGAGGAACTTCTCCGACACGTTCAGGAAGCCGTAGGTGTTGAAGTTCACGTTGCGGTAGATGAGTTTGGAGCCGGCTTCCAGTTCGCTTGCGGCGAGGTGCGGATCGAGGCCCGCCCAGGCATCGACACGCTTCTGTTCAAGTGCGACGCGGCCGTCCGGATGCTGCAGGTGGACGATCTCGACGTCGTTGCGCGACAGACCTGCCTCCTGCAGCGAGCGCAGCAGGAACAGATAGGGGTCGGTGCCCTTCGTGGCGGCGACGCGCTTGCCCTTCAGCTCGGCCACCGATCTGATGGTCGAATCCTTCGGTACGGCGAGTGCGGTCCACTCCGGTCGCGAATACACATAGACCGAACGGATCGGGTTGCCGTTGGCGCGGCTCAGCACGGCGGCCAGGCCGGCGGTGCTGCCGAAGTCGATGGCTCCGCTGTTGAGGAATTCCAGTGCGCGATTGCTGCCCTGGCTCAGCGTCCATTTCACCTCGATGCCGGCCGGCTTTACGGCCTCTTCCAGCCAGCCGAAGCGCTTCAATACCAGGCTGGTCGGCGAGTAGTAGGCGTAGTCGAGGCGGATTTCCTTCGGCGCGTCGCTGGCGGCGAAGCCGGTCAGTGGCAGCGTGGCGGCGAGCAGGCTTGTAATCAGCAGGCGGCGATTGCGGGAATGCGTGGTGCTCATGGTTTTCCTTTTGTGCGGTCCGGAGGGGGGGCGCGCTGTGTCGCGCGTCTGAAGGTCATCCTAGGGGTGGGGGATGCGCACTCAAACCAATTAAATCTGCGCTGCATTTGCGCATGCACGCTGCGGAGCTTTGCCGTTCGAGTGATAAGCGGATCGGCGCCGGGGGCAAGGAAAAAGGCCATCGCCCCGGTGTGGGACGATGGCCTTCAGGGTGGGGTCGAGCGGTCGGTCAGCTCGCCGATGCAGCCGGCACGTAATGGTTGGCGACGATCTCGCCGAAGGGGCCGGACAGGCTGAAGCCGGGCAGGCCCTGCTGCTGTGCGCGCGGCAGGTGAGGGAACACCTGCTCGGCAAAGTTGTAGGCCTCTTCGAGATGCGGGTAACCGGACAGAATGAAGGTTTCGATGCCGAGCTCGGCGTATTCCTTCATCCGTGCGGCAATCGTCGGGCCGTCGCCGACCAGTGCGGTGCCGGCACCGCCGCGCACCAGGCCGACTCCGGCCCACAGATTGGGGCTGACCTCGAGCTTGTCGCGCCGACCGCCGTGCAGCGCGGCCATGCGACGCTGCCCTTCGGAATCCATCTGCGCGAACTTCTTCTGCGCAGCAGCGATGGTGGCGTCATCGAGATGGCGGATCAGGTCGTCCGCCGCCTGCCACGCCCGATCCGTGGTTTCACGGGCGATCACGTGCAGGCGGATGCCGAAGCGCAGCGTGCGGCCGTGGGCAGCCGCGCGGCGGCGCATGTCGGCGATCTTCTCGGCCACCGCGGCCGGCGGTTCGCCCCACGTCAGGTAGACATCGACCTGTTCGGCCGCCAGTTCGTGCGCGGCGGGTGACGAGCCGCCGAACCACAGCGGCGGATGCGGGCGCTGTACCGTCGGGTAGAGCTGCTTGCCGCCCTTGACCGACAGGTGCTTGCCCTCGAAGTCGATGGCCTCGCCGGTGTGTGCGCTCGCCAGGATGCCGCGCCAGATGCGCAGGAACTCGTCGGTGATTTCGTAGCGCTCGTCGTGTGTATTGAAGATGCCGTCGCCATCCAGCTCGGTCGGATCGCCGCCGGTCACCACATTGATCAGCAGGCGGCCGCCGGACAGGCGGTCGAAGGTGGCGGCCATGCGTGCGGCGGCCGACGGCGCGGTCAGGCCCGGGCGCAGCGCCACCAGGAATTTCAGGCGCTGGGTGAAGCCGATCAGCGCCGATGCGGTGACCCATGCGTCCTCGCAGGAGCGGCCGGTGGGCAGCAGCACGCCGTCGTAACCCAGCGTGTCGGCGGCGATCGCCACCTGCTTCATGTAGTCGAGGCTGACCTGGCGTCCGCCCTCGGCGGTGCCCAGATAGCGGCTGTCGCCGTGGGTGGGGATGAACCAGAACACATTCATGATGCGGACCTTCAGCGGTTGGCAAGTACCGAGGCCTGGCGGACCTCGATGCGTTTCGGAATCAGCTTCAGTTCGAAGAAGGTGTCGGCGAGCTTCTGCTGTTCGGCGAGGATGGCGTCGGTCACCGGCTTCGCGTTGAACTGGTAGCGTCGCAGTGCCAGTTCGACCACCTCGGGCGCCAGCCCCTGTTCCGGCGCGATGCGGGTGGCGGCCTCCTTGATGTTGGCCTTCAGCCAGACCGCATTGCTGTTGATCTCGTCGAACAGCGCGTCGAGCACCTTGCCATTGGCTTTCGCATAGTCGCGGGCGGCAAGGTAGTAGAAGAAGTTGTTCACGACGCCGCTGCCGTCGGCCAGCACGCGGGCGCCGATCTGCTTCTCGGTGGCCGCGAGGAAGGGGTCCCAGATCGCCCACGCATCGACTGCGCCACGCTCGAATGCCGCACGGGCATCGGCCGGCGGCAGGAACACCACCTGGATGTCGGTGTATTTCAGGCCGTGCTTCTCGAGCAGCTTGACCAGCAGGTAATGCACGTTCGAGCCCTTGTTCAGCGCGACGCGCTTGCCCTTCAGTTCGGCCACTGAACGGATCGTCGAATCCTTCGGCACGACGATGGCTTCGGCCTCCGGCGAAGCGGGGTCATAGCCCGCGTAGATGAAGTTGGCGCCGGCCGCCTGGGCGAAGATCGGCGGTGCCTCGCCGACCGCGCCGACGTCGACGGCGCCGACGTTGAGGCCTTCGAGCAGTTGCGGACCGGCCGGAAACTCGACCCATTTCACCTCGACGCCGAGCGGCGCCAGACGCTTCTCAAGCGAGCCCTGGGCCTTGAGCAGCGTGAGCAGGCTGGCCGATTTCTGGTAGCCGATGCGCAGTGTCTGCGCTGCCGCGGCGTGGGGGGCGACGAGGGCGGCCGATGCGGCGAGCACGCCGCCGGTCAGCCAGGCGAGCGCCGTGCGGCGCGAAATGGACGACAGGGATGAGAAGGAGGGCATCGATGGATTCCTTTGCGTGGGTCAGGCAGAGACGGGTCGGCAGTGCGTCGGGCTCAGACGCTGCAGCGGACCTGATCGAAGGGCACCGGATCGACCGCGGGTTCCGGGCGGCGAGCCAGCAGCGCGCGATACTCGTAGATCAGCCGATCAGTCGCCTGAGCGAGCCGGTCGATGATTTCGGCCGACAGCACATAGTCCCCGGTGTCCGACTTGCCCACCGTGGCGTCGGTGGCATGCACACCGGGCAGCACCAGCGAAGGCGACATCGACTGCAGCACCGGGCGAAGCGCGTAATCGAGCGCCAGTGCGTGGTGCGGGCTGCCAGCGGTTGCCAGCGGCAGCACCACCTTGCCCTCGAGTCCGTTCTGCGGCAGCAGGTCGAGGAAGCTCTTGAGCAGTCCGCTGTAGGCTGCCTTGTAGACCGGTGTCGCAATGACGATGGCGGCGGCGCCGGCCACGCGATCGCTGGCGATCCGGATCTGCGGGTCGCCGAATTTCGCGTTGAGCAACGCCTGGGCCGGCAGGTCGGTGAGCTTCAGGCGGCTGTTGTCGATGCCGCGGCGCTGGATCTCCGCCGCGACGAACCCCGACAACGCGGCCGAGCGCGAAGGCTCGACCGGGCTGCCCTGAATGAACAGGATGGACATTGCGGTTCCTGGCGGTGTTCAGCGCACGCTGATCTGGTCGAACACGCCGCCGTCGGCGAAGTGGGTCTTCTGCGCCTTGGTCCAGCCGCCGAACTCGTCGTCGATGGTGAACAGCTTCACCGGTGCGAAGGTCTTGGCGTACTTGGCGGCGACCTTCGGGTCGATCGGGCGGTAGTAGTTCTTCGCCGCGATTTCCTGGCCCTCCGGGCTGTAGAGGTATTCGAGATAGGCGGTCGCCACGGCGCGGGTGCCGCGCTTGTCCACCACCTTGTCGACCACGCTGACGGGCGGTTCGGCCAGGATGGACAGCGAGGGCGTGACGATTTCGAACTTGTCCGGACCCAGTTCCTTCACCGCCAGATAGGCTTCGTTCTCCCAGGCGATCAGCACGTCACCGATGCCGCGCTCGACGAAGGTGGTGGTCGAACCACGCGCGCCGGAGTCGAGCACCTTCACGTTGGCGAACAGCTTCCTGACGAACTCCTTGGCGGTGGCGTCCGAGCCACCCGGCTGCTTCAGCGCATAGGCCCAGGCGGCCAGATAGTTCCAGCGGGCGCCGCCCGAGGTCTTCGGGTTCGGCGTGATCACTTCGACGCCCGGCTTGACCAGGTCGCTCCAGTCCTTCAGGCCCTTGGGGTTGCCCTTGCGCACCAGGAACACGATGGTCGAGGTGTAGGGCGAGGCGTTGTGCTGCAGGCGCTTCTGCCAGTCAGCCGGGATGAGCTTGCCGTTCTGGTGCAGCGCATCGACGTCGTAAGCCAGCGCGAGCGTCACGACGTCGGCTTCGAGGCCGTCGATGACCGAGCGCGCCTGCTTGCCGGAGCCGCCGTGCGATTGCTTGATGGTGACGTTGTCGCCGGTCTTCGCCTTCCAGTGCTTGGCGAAGGCGCTGTTGAAGTCCTGATACAGCTCGCGCGTCGGGTCGTAGGACACGTTCAGCAGTGTGATGTCGGCGGCGAAGGAATTGGCGATCAGCGTGGTGCCGAGCAGCAGGCTGACGGCGAGGGTGCGCAGGGTCGTTTTCATTTTGTGTGGCTCCGTGTCGGGAAACATGCGATGGAGCGCACTCTAGGCAGCGGGCCGTGCGAAGCGAACCAATTAAAACTGCGCTGCTTTGCAGCGGATTCGTGCAAAGCATTTGCAGCGGAGTGGGAAGCGAAAGCGCGAACCAGCGCGGGATTTTTCCCGCGCGGCAGTGGTCTCTGGCACGAAAGGACAGTGCCGATGAACGACCTCCTCACCCCTCTCGTGCGCGACGCCGCCAACCACGACTTCGAACCGTCACCGCGGGCCGCGCTGGCGCGCATCGACGCCATCCGCCCGGGCGTCTATGCGCGTACGCGCAACCACCTCGACGGCGCGGTAACGCGGCTGTCGCCCTATCTGACGCACGGCTTTATCGATGTGCCGCAGGTGATCGAGCGGCTGTCGCAGCGCGTCGCACTGTCGGCGGACGACAAGATCGTGTTCGAACTGGCCTGGCGCGAGTACTTCCAACATTTGTGGCACCACTGGGGCGAAGGCATCTTCGAGGCGCGCCGGCCGCCGCCGGCCTCGAACTACGCCGCAGCGGTACCGGACGACGTGCGTGCCGCGCGCACCGGCGTGCCGGTGATCGACGGCGCGGTGCGCACCCTGTACGACACCGGCTATCTGCACAATCACGCACGCATGTGGCTGGCCAGCTATGTCGTGCACCTGCGCAAGACGCACTGGCGCGCCGGCGCCGACTGGATGTACCGCCACCTGCTCGACGGCGATCTGGCGTCGAACACGCTGTCCTGGCAGTGGGTGGCCGGCACGCTGACCGGCAAACCCTATCTGTTCAATGCAGAGAACGTCGCCCGCTACGCGCCCGATCTGGCCAGCCCGGGTACCGTGATCGACGCCGGTTACGAGGTGCTCGACCGCATCGCACGGCAGTCGCCGGACTGCGGCCCCGAGCCTGGGCACGCATCGGGCGTGGTCGAACCGGCGCCGGGCGTGGTGCCCGACCCGGATATCTGGGGCCTGCGCGACGACCGCCGCGAGTGCTGGATCATGCATCCGTGGGCGCTGGGTGCGCCGCCGCAGGGCCGGGTGATCGGCTGGCTGGAGCCGTCCTTCCACGCGCGCTTCCCGTGGAGCGAAAAGCGCTGGAGCTTCGTGCTCACCCGCATGCGTGCCGCCTGCGACGGCATCGTGGTCGGCGACGCGCGTGCCTTGCGCGAACGCCTGGGCGAGGTCCGGCTGGCGTCGATGCAGACGCTGAATCCGGGCTACGCCGAGGCGATGCGTGCGGCTGGCGTGCTGTGCGAGCCGGTGGCACGGCAGTTCGACGACCCGCCGCAGCCCATGCCGTCCTTCACCCGCTTCTGGCAGACCGTGGCGCCAAAGGCCGCGCCCCCCCGACCCTGGCACCGCTGAGGATTCCATGACACTGAACGTCGCCGCTCGCCATCCCGCCCGGCTGCTCGGCCTGGCCGGCCTGATTCCATTTGTCGGGCTGACCGTCGCCATCCATGCCCTGGATGCGCAGCGTGCCGCGCTTGCGCACGCCCAACTCGCCTATGGCGCGACCATCGTCAGCTTCATCGGCGCGCTGCACTGGGGGCTGGCGATGTGCGAGGCCGCGCTCGATGTAAGGGCGCAGTGGCGCGCCCTCGGCTGGGGGGTAATGCCCTCGCTGTTCGCCTGGTGTGCCTTGCTGCTGCCGCTGCCGGCCGGGCTGTGGCTGCTAGCGGCTGTGGTGCCCGCCTGCTGGTGGATGGATGCGCGGCTGTCGCGCGCGCTGTCGCTCGAGCCATGGTTCATGCAACTGCGCACGTTGCTCAGCGCCATCGTCACGATCTGTCTGCTGCTGTCGGCGCTGGCGATCGCCTGACCATGCAAGTGGTCTGGTTCAAGCGCGACCTGCGCGTCGCCGACCACGCGCCGCTGTGTGCCGCGGCGGCGGCGGGGCCGGTGCTGGCGCTTTACGCCTACGAGCCGCGACTCCTAGCGGAGCCGGACGTCGACGCGCGCCACATCGGCTTCCTGAACGAGGCGCTGGATGATTTCGAGCGCCGGCTGCAGGCGCTCGGCCTGCCACTGTTGCGCCTGCGCGGCGACATGCCGGCGCTGCTCGACCGGCTGCACGCGGCGGTGCGGATCGACGGGCTGTGGAGCCACGAGGAAACCGGCAACCTCGCCAGCTTCGAACGCGACCGCGCGGTGGCCGCCTGGTGCCGCCAGCACGGTGTGGTCTGGCGCGAACTGCCGAACGGCGGCGTGGTGCGGCGGCTCAGCGACCGCGACACCTGGTCGGATCGCTGGATGCGCCGCATGACGCCCGCGCCGCTGCCGCCACCGCCGCGCGTCACGGCGGCACGGTTGCCGCTGGCCGGCCTGCAGCGCGCGCCGACTGCGGCCGAGCTGGGCCTGCGCTCGACTGACATCGAGGCGCGACAGCCGGCGGGCAGGGCGCATGCGCGCCAGATACTGGACGACTTCCTCGCGCATCGCGTAACGCGCTATCGGCGCGGCATGTCCAGCCCGCTCAGCGGTGCGCACGACTGTTCGCGCCTGTCACCACATCTGGCCTTCGGCACGCTGTCGCTGCGCGAGGTCGTGCATGCCGTGTGGCGCGAGCGCGCACGCTGGCTCGCGCAGCCGCCAGGCGCGCACACGCAGGCGGTGCTAGCAGGCTTGAAGTCCTTCGAGAGCCGGCTGCACTGGCACTGCCACTTCATCCAGAAGCTGGAGTCGGAACCGCAGATCGAGCTGCGCGCGGTGAACCGCCTGTACGACGGTCTGCGCGAGGCCGACTTCTCGGTCGAACGGCATCGCGCCTGGTGCCGCGGCGAAACAGGCTATCCCTTCATCGACGCCTGCATGCGGGCGCTGAATGCGACCGGCTGGATCAACTTCCGCATGCGCGCCATGCTGGTCGCCTTCTCGTCCTACCAGCTGTGGAATCACTGGCGCGAACCGGGCCTGCATCTGGCGAGGATGTTCACCGACTTCGAACCGGGCATCCACTGGCCGCAGGTACAGATGCAGTCCGGCGTCACCGGCATCAACACGCTGCGCATCTACAACCCGGTGAAACAGCAGCTGGACCAGGATCCGAAAGGCATTTTCGTGCGTCGCTGGCTGCCGGAACTGGCGCGCGTGCCGCTGTCGCTGCTGGCCGAGCCCTGGCTGATGAGCGTCGCGCAGCAGCGCGAAGCGGGATGCCTGATCGGCCGCGACTACCCGGCGCCGGTGGTCGACCACATCGTCGCCGCGCGCCATGCGCGCGACGCCGCGTGGGCGGTCAGGAAACGGCCGGAGGCGGCGGCCGAGGCACAACGCGTGCTGGTGCAGCACGGCAGCCGGAATCCGGACAGGGAAGGCCGTCGACGCCCTGGGCGCAAGGTGAAGACGAAGGCGGACGACGGCGGCCAGATGGGCTTCGGCTTCTGACCCCTCTAGTCCCCGAGTGCCTGCACCAGATCGGCGATCAGATCGTCCGCGTCCTCGATGCCGATCGACAGGCGCAGCATCGAATCGGGTATGCCGCGCCGCGCCCGTTCTTCCGGCGCGATGCCGTGGTGGGTGGTGGTGCAGGGCTGGGTGACCAGACTTTCGACGCCGCCCAGGCTGGGCGCCAGCTTGATCAGCCGCAGGCGGTCGGCGACGCGGGTTGCGGCGGCTCCGTCGCCGCGCAAGACGATGCTCAGCATGCCGCCGAAGCCATCCATCTGCGCCTTGGCCAGCGCGTGGCCCGGTGCGTCCGGCAGTCCCGGGTAATGCACGCGCGCGATCTTCGGGTGGCGCGCCATCGCCTCGGCCACCGCCTGCGCGTTGGCATTGTGCTGACGCACGCGCACGACCAGCGTGCGCAGGCTGCGCGACAGCAGCGCGGCGGTTTCCGGCGACGGCACCGTGCCGAGATTCTTGCGCCAGGGTGCCACCGCGTCGAGCAACGCCTTGCTGCCCATCAGTGCGCCGGCAGTCAGATCGCTGTGGCCACCCAGATACTTGGTCGCGCTGTGCATGACGATGTCGGCGCCCAGTTCGAGCGGGCGCTGGTTCACTGGCGAGGCGAAGGTGTTGTCGATGGCGACCAGCGCGCCGTGCGCGTGTGCCTTGGCGGCAAGCGCACGGATGTCGACGATGTCCAGCGTCGGGTTGGTCGGCGTTTCGAAGAACACCAGCTTCACACCGTCAGCCAGTAGCGCATCCAGCCTGTCGTGCTCGTTGCCGAGGATGCAGTGTGTGCGCAGGCCGAGGCCCGGCAGTTGCTGTTCCAGCAGTTCCAGCGTGCCGCCGTAGGCGTCGCCGAAGCAGACGATGCCGTTGCGTCCGTGCGTCAGGAAGAGCGCGCTCAGCGCCGCCATGCCGGACGAGAACACCCAGGCCGCCTCGGCCGATTCCAGCTCGGCCAGCGTCTCCTCGACCGCCTGTATGGTCGGGTTCAGACCGTAGCGCGTGTACAGCCCGCCACGACGGCGGCCGTCGATCACGTCGAGCAGGTCGGCGGTCGACTCGAAACCGAAAGTGGTGGTGTTGTAGACCGGCGGGTAGGGGCTGCCGTAGGCGTCACCGGCGGTGTGACCATGGATCGCACGGGTGGCGAGGCGTGTGTTCTTGTTGCTGGACATGGACGGCCTTCCTTGCGGGATGAGACCGCAAGAATACGCCGCCCATGATGCCGGTGTCGCCGGATCAGCGCGGTTTGCTGATCGGGTCTCCCGCGGCGGAGACGAGTACTGCGAATGCACACCTGCTGTTCATCGTGAATCCGCTGTCCGGCATGTCAGTAGGCGGCCGGCGACTTTGCCGCGGTCTGCTCCGCCGGTGCCGTCTTCTCGTCGCGACGATCGATGGTGACGGACTCGCCCATCAGCACACGGAGGTCGTTCGGGTAGTCGTAACCGGTGCCCTTGTTGTGGTCAATGATGGCGCCGATGCCACCACCGAAGATGATGTTGCCCCACATGCTGCCGGCCGAACGCGAGATCGCGCGCAGGAAACCGTCGCTCATGCCGTCCTTCTTGCATTCGACATTGAGGTCTTCGGCCGAGCGACGGATCATGACGTTGCCGGGCGCGGTCGCGGTCCAGCTGCCCTTGTCGTTCTTCAGCGTGCACTTCGTCTGGTCGACAGCGTCGCCGCCCTGGGTGCGCGCGCTGAGCGTGACGGTCTGCATTTCGCTGGAGGTGATGGTGGAGCAGCCGCCGAACAGCGACGCGCTCAGGATCAGCAGGGGAAGGGTGGTCTTCAAGGGAGGGGCCTCATTGTGAAATGCCCCGCCGGTTGTAGAGTACGACTTTAGTTATATGCTAAAAGAATCAGATCTTGCGGGGCGCGCGGACTATAGACGGTAAATGGCCCCGTCATCCCGTCATGACGAAAATTCACGATTCCCGAGATTGATTTCGCGCGTCGCCAATGGTGGACGGCGGGCTCGATCCGCGCAGGTTTAGCCCAGGCAGAAAAACTCGACCACGTCACTGGCTGCGCTGCGCGGCGAGCCGAAGGCGAGCCAGCCGTGGCCGTCTATGACGACTTCCTCGCGCGTCAGCGCGAATTCGTGGCGGCCTTCGATGGTGACGAAGGTGCCGTTGCTGGAGCGGTCGGTCAGTACGAAGCGGTCGCGGCGGAATTCGAGGTCGCAGTGCTGACGCGAGGCGCGGGCGTCCTTGACCAGGATGTCGACGCCGGCATCGCGGCCCATGCGCAGCCGCGGGTGTTCGGCGCCGAGCAGCCAGACGCGGCCGCCGTGATAGACGCGCATTTCCAGCTTGCCGCTGCTGAAGTTCAGTCCGCCAACGTGGGTCACGTGCTCCGAGTGCTCGCAGCGCAGTTCGCACATTTCGACCGAGCGCGCGACGCCCTTGACGACGCGCGGCGGCATCGGCCTCACCATGTGCTGGAAGTGTTCGCTGAGGCGCACCGCGGCTTCGGTCGACACGATGGCGCGGCCGTGGCTGCCCAGTTCGGACAGGCGGGCGGCGATGTTCACCGATTCGCCGTAGATGTCGTCGCCGGTTTCGATGACCGGCCCGAAGTGGAAGCCGGTGCGCACGCCGAGCGAAAAGTGCGTGGCCAGCGGCAGGCCGCTGATGTCGCGGTGGATGGCCAGCGCGGTGTCGGCGGCGTGGTCGCAGGCGCGGAAGGTGGCGAGCAGGCCGTCGCCGGTCATCTTGATCACGCGGCCCGAACTGCCGATGACCGAGTCGCGCATCGTGCGCAGACAGCGGTCGATCAGCGCGAAGGCGGCGGTGTCGCCCATGCGCTCATAGAGCTGCGTGCTGCCCACCAGGTCGGCGAACAGCACGGCGCATTCCTTCGATACGGGTGGTACGCGGGACATGGTTCCTTCAAGCGAAGAATCGACTGCGCACGTCGTCGGGCAGACTGACGCCGGTGGTGTGCGCGCGGGCGAGCAACTCCCAATAGTAGCGATAGGAGGCGCGGTCGTGCAGCGTGTCGTGGTGCCGGGTCGGGCCCCAGCTCGCGTCCTGCGCACCGCAGAGGATGGCGATGGCGTCCTCGACCTCGCTGAAGTCGGGCCGCATTTCTTCGACGATGGGCAGGATCTGGTTCGGATGGATGCTCCACATGCGCATGAAGCCGAACTGGCGGCGCGCCAGGCGGGCGTCGTTGCGGATGAAGTCGATGTCGCGGATTTCGGTGGTGACGTTGTGCGTCGGCACCACGCCGCAGCCGTGCGCCGCGGCGGCGATCTCGCACTTGGTGCGCACGATGATGGGGTGTTCGAACTGGGTCGGGCTCTTCATCGCGTCGCCCGGCAGTGCCCCGTGGTGGGCGCTGACGAAGTCCATCAGGCCGAGATCTATCGACTCCACGCGCTCCATCGCGGCGATGTTCCACACCTCGCGCAGCGCGCCATGGCTTTCGATCAGCACGTGCACCGGAATGCTGCGCTTCAGGCCGGCCATCGTTTCGCAGGTGCGCAGCCAGTCGAGCTGCACGCGCACGTCGTCGGCCGAGCGCGCCTTGGGCAGCGTGATGAAGGCGAGCTTGTCGCCGGCTTCGCCGACGATCAAGTCCATGTCGGCCTTCCAGTGGGCGTGCGTCACGTCGTGGATGCGCACGCCGACACGGTTGTAGCGGTTGTCCTCACCGGCGATCACGGACGCGCACAGCTTGCGGTGCTCGACCTCGTTGCCGGCGGCCGCGCCGTCCTCGCAGTCGCAGGTGACGTCGAAGATCGGACCCAGTTCGGCCTGCAGCGCGAGCGCCTTGCGCATCAGCTTTTCCGAGCCGGCGTAGTGGTCGACGGCGGGCAGGATGGGGAAGGGCTTGTCGCCCTTGTACAGCACCTCGCGCGGATGGACGGCAGCATTCATGCGGACAACTCCGGCATAAAAAAAGCGGCCACGTTACCGGGCCGCTTCTTTCGATTCAAGCCTGTACGCCCCCGGATCGACCCGGCAGAGCGGGGTGATCCGGAACGGGCGCACATGACCGGCAGATCAGAGCAGGTCGGCGACGCCGGCGCGCTCCTCTTCCAGTTCGGCCAGCGTCTTGGCGACGTAAGGCTTGGAGAACTCGTCGATCTCCAGACCCTTGACGATGGTGTATTCGCCGTTGGCGCAGATGCAGGGGAAGCCGAACACCAGGCCTTCCGGGATGCCGTAGGAACCGTCGGACGGCACGCCCATGGTGACCCAGTCACCGTTCGAGCCGAGGTGCCAGTCGCGCATGTGGTCGATCGCGGCGTTGGCGGCCGAGGCGGCCGACGACAGGCCACGGGCCTCGATGATGGCGGCGCCACGCTTGCCGACGGTCGGCAGGAAGGTCTTTGCATTCCATTCCTGATCGTTCACCAGCTGGGCGACGCTGTCGCCGTTCGAGGTGGCGAAGCGGTAGTCGGCGTACATCGTCGGGCTGTGGTTGCCCCACACGGTCATCGTCTTGAACGACGACACCGGGCGGCCGATCTTGGCCGACAGCTGCGACAGCGCGCGGTTGTGGTCCAGACGCAGCATGGCGGTGAAGTTCTTCGCCGGCACGCGGCCACCGGCCTTGGCGGCCGTCTTCATCGCGATGTAGGCGTTGGTGTTGCAGGGGTTGCCGACCACAAGGATCTTGCAGTTCGGCGAGGCGTTCTGGCCGATGGCCGCGCCCTGCACGGTGAAGATCTTGGCGTTTTCGGTCAGCAGGTCCTTGCGCTCCATGCCGGGGCCGCGCGGGCGGGCGCCGACCAGCAGCGCGAAGTCGGCGTCCTTGAACGCGACGTTCGGGTCGTCGGTGGCGATCATGCCGGCGAGCAGCGGGAAGGCGCAGTCGTCCAGTTCCATCATCACACCGGTCAGCGCCTTCTGGGCCTGCGGCAGGTCGAGCAGTTGAAGAATGACCGGCTGGTCCTTGCCGAGCATTTCACCGCTGGCGATACGGAACAGCAGGGCGTAGCCGATTTGACCGGCAGCGCCGGTCACCGCGACGCGAAGAGGCGTCTTTGACATGGTGGTCTCCTGTCTGAGGATGGGACGGGGCGTTATCAGTGCGTTGTGCGCGGGCCGAATTATGGTCGACCCGCGGCGGTTTTGACACACAGCACAAAAATCGGCGTTCGCAACCGGGGCTGGCCGGCCGGAAAGTGCGTTTTTGCACGGCATCAATTTATATCATATATAAGACATCAGACACGATGTAGACGTGACAGGATTTCTGTGCTGAAATTGTTGCATGGCACAGGAATCCCCCACCTTCAGCCCGCTGTATCGGCAGATACGCGGCTTGCTCACGCAGGCATTGCAGAGTGGCGAATGGCGTCCGGGTGAGGCGATCCCGAGCGAAACCGAACTCGCCCAGCGCTTCAACGTGAGTCAGGGGACGGTGCGCAAGGCCATCGACGAGATGGCGGCGGACAACCTGCTGGTACGCAAACAGGGTAAGGGCACCTTTGTTGCGACGCATCACGATCCCCGCGCATTCTTCCGTTTTCTCCGTCTCGCGCCAATCAACGGCACGATAGAAACCTCGCAGAGCGTGCCGCTCGAATGCTGGCGCGCGCGCGCCGGCCAGGAAGTCGCCCGCACGCTGGACGTCGAGGTCGGCTCGCAGATCATCATCGTGCGCCGCCTTCTGAAGTTCGCCGGCAAGCCGGTGGTGATCGACGAAATCTACCTGCGCGGCGACCTCTTTCCCGGGCTCAATCTCGACGTGCTCAAGGAGCAGCAGGGTTCGCTCTATTCCTTCTTCGAAACCCGTTTCGGCGTGCGCATGGTGCGCGCCGAAGAGCGTCTGCGCGCGGTCGCGGCCGACCGCCAGAGCGCGGATTACCTCGAAGTGCAGGAAGGCAGCCCTTTGCTGTCGGTCGAGCGCGTTGCCTATACCTATGACGACAAGCCGGTCGAGTGGCGCCGCGGACTGTGTTCGACGGCGGACCACTATTACCTGAACAACCTGAATTGACGGAGCCGGCGACGACCGGCATGTGACACGACTTTTTCCAGGAGAGCGAGCCAGATGGCCAATACAGCCAGCAAGACCAGACCGAAGCACCTCCAGCTGACGGCGATACGCCTGCCGTTGCCGGGCATCGTGTCCATCCTTCACCGCATCAGCGGTGCCGGCCTTTTCCTCTGTCTGCCGCTGCTGCTGTGGCTGTTCGACGCCAGCCTGGGTTCGCCGGACACCTTCGAATCGTTCAGCGCGGTGGTCGGTCATCCGCTGGCCAAGCTGCTGCTGCTCGGCCTGATGTGGGCCTACCTGCATCACTTCTGTGCCGGCGTCCGCTTCCTGCTGCTCGACATGCACAAGGGCCTCGAACTCGCCACCGCGCGCAAGAGTTCGGTCGCCGTGCTGGTGGTCAGCCTGACGCTTACCGTGATCCTGGGGGTGAAACTGTGGTGAATCGTGTCGTTGTCGGTGCCCACTACGGGCTGAAGGACTGGCTGGGTCAGCGCATCACGGCCGTCGTGATGGCGGTCTACACGCTCATCTTCGCGGTCGGCGTGCTGTCGATGGGCGAACTGAACTATGAGAACTGGCACGGTCTGTTCGCTGGTGGGTTCATGCGCTTCGCGACCTTCCTGTTCTTCGCGTCGCTGATGTACCACGCCTGGGTTGGCGTGCGCGACATCTACATGGACTACATCAAGCCCACCGGCGTGCGCGTCGTGCTGCACGCGGTGACCTTGCTTGCCCTGATCGGTTATCTGGGCTGGGCAGCCCAAGTTCTCTGGAGACTGTAAGTGAGCGTACCTGTCCGCAAGTTTGATGCAGTCATCGTCGGCGCCGGTGGCGCCGGTCTGCGCGCCGCCATCCAGCTGTCAGAAGCCGGCCTGCGCACCGCCGTGATTTCCAAGGTGTTCCCGACCCGTTCGCACACCGTTGCGGCGCAGGGCGGCGTGGCCGCCTCGCTCGGCAACTCGGAAGAGGATCACTGGCACTGGCACATGTACGACACGGTCAAGGGTTCCGACTGGCTCGGCGACCAGGACGCGATCGAATTCATGTGCCGCAAGGCCAATGAGGTGGTGATCGAGCTCGAACACTACGGCATGCCCTTCGACCGCCTCGACAGCGGCAAGATCTATCAGCGCCCGTTCGGCGGCCACATGTCGAACTTCGGCGAGAAGCCGGTCCGTCGCTCCTGTGCTGCCGCCGACCGCACAGGTCACGCGATGCTGCACGCGATGTACCAGCGCAACGTCAAGGCCAACACCCAGTTCTTCATCGAATGGATGGCGCTGGACCTGATCCGCGACGAAGAGGGCGACGTGGTCGGCGTGACCGCGATGGAAATGGAAACGGGCGAAGTGTTCGTGTTCCACGCCAAGGCCGTGCTGTTCGCAACCGGCGGCGCCGGCCGCATCTATTACAGCTCGACCAACGCCTTCATCAACACCGGTGACGGTGTGGGCATGGCGGCGCGTGCCGGCATCCCGCTCGAGGACATGGAGTTCTGGCAGTTCCACCCGACCGGCGTGGCCGGTGCCGGCGTGCTGATCACCGAAGGCGTGCGCGGCGAAGGCGGCATCCTGCGCAACGCCTCGGGCGAGCGTTTCATGGAACGCTATGCGCCGAACGCCAAGGACCTGGCGTCGCGTGACGTGGTGTCGCGTGCCATGGTGACCGAAATCAACGAAGGTCGCGGCTGCGGTCCGAACAAGGACCACGTGATGCTGGACATCACCCACCTCGACCCGGCCACCATCATGAAGCGCCTGCCGGGCATCCGCGAGATCGGCATCCAGTTCGCCGGTGTCGACGCGATCAAGGAACCGCTGCCGGTGGTGCCGACCTGCCATTACCAGATGGGCGGCATCCCGACCAATTACAACGGTGAAGTCGTGGTGCCAAAGGACGGCAACCCGAGCGTGCCGGTGAAAGGCTTCTACGCCGCCGGCGAATGTGCCTGTGCTTCGGTGCACGGCGCCAACCGCCTGGGCACCAACTCGCTGCTCGACCTGCTGGTGTTCGGCAAGTCGGCCGGCGAGTCGATGGTCGAGTACATCAAGGCCCAGCCGGCCGCACACAAGCCGCTGCCGGCCAACGCTGCCGACTACTCGCTGTCGCGCATCAACCGTCTGGACAACCAGAAGGATGGTGCGGCGGTTGGTGCAACCCGTCTGGCCATGCAGCGCACGATGCAGGCGCACTGCGGCGTGTTCCGCTTCAAGGACATGCTGGCCGAAGGCGTGACCAAGATTCTCGACATCGAGAAGGTGGCTGCCACGACCGAAATCAAGGACAAGTCCAAGGTGTTCAACACCGCCCGCCTGGAGGCGCTGGAACTGGACAACCTGATCGAGGTGGCCAAGGCGACCATCGTGTCGGCCAACGCGCGCACCGAATCGCGTGGCGCCCACGTGCGCGACGACGCGACCGACACCCCGGAACGTCCGGACGGCCGCGACGACGTGAACTGGCTCAAGCACACGCTGTGGCACCGCGAGGGCAACAAGCTCGAGTACAAGCCGGTGAACATGAAGCCGCTCACGGTTGACACCATCGCGCTGAAGAAGCGCGCCTACTGAGGATCACAGCATGACTGCCCGTACTGTCGAATTCAGTATCTACCGCTTCGACCCGGACCGCGACGAAAAGCCCTACATGCAGTCGATTTCCATCGATCTCGACGGCACCGAACGCAAGCTGCTCGACGCGCTGGTCAAGCTGAAGGACAAGGACGACTCGCTGTCCTTCCGCCGCTCCTGCCGCGAAGGCGTGTGCGGTTCGGACGCGATGAACATCAATGGCAAGAACGGTCTGGCCTGTCTGACCGACATGAAGGACCTGCAGTCGCCGGTGGTGCTGCGTCCGCTGCCCGGCCTGCCGGTCGTGCGCGACCTCATCGTCGACATGACCCAGTTCTTCAAGCAGTACCACTCGATCAAGCCTTACCTGATCAACGAGGAACATCCGCCCGAGCGCGAGCGCCTGCAGTCGCCGGAAGACCGCGAGGAACTGAACGGCCTGTACGAGTGCATTCTCTGTGCCTGCTGCTCGACCTCCTGCCCGTCGTTCTGGTGGAACCCGGACAAGTTCGTCGGCCCGGCTGGTCTGCTGGCCGCCTACCGTTTCATCGCCGATACGCGCGACCAGGCCACCAGCGAACGTCTGGACAACCTGGAAGACCCGTATCGCCTGTTCCGCTGCCACACCATCATGAACTGCGTCGATGTGTGCCCGAAGGGTCTTAACCCGACGCGCGCCATCGGCAAGATCAAGGACATGATGGTCCGCAGGGCAGTCTGATCATGGACGACGCGGCCAACGACCAGCAGGTCAATATGGGACGTCTGCGCTGGCATTGCCGGCGCGGGCTGCTCGAGCTCGATCTGGTCCTGCAGCGCGTCGTCGAGGGAGGGTTGCTGGAGGAGTTGAGTGAACAACAGAGGGCAGAGCTGTTCGAACTGCTCCATTACGACGACATCACCTTGTTGGCGATTGTCAGCGGGCGCGAAGAATGTGAGGAGCCGCGCCTGAAGGGGATGGTCGATCTGCTGCGCGCAGTCTGACGCGCACTGGTTTCGGCCCGGGCATTTTTGAGGAAGTGAAGAGGTTAGACATGTCAAATCAACGCACCGCAACGCTGACCATTGATGGGCAGACCACCGAGTTCCCGATCATGGGTGGCACGGTCGGCCCCGAAGTGGTTGATATCCGTTCCATGTATGGCAAGACCGGCATGTTCACGTATGACACCGGTTACCTCTCCACCGCCAGCTGCAAGTCGTCGATCACCTACATCGATGGCGACAAGGGCGAGCTGTGGTATCGCGGTTACCCGATCGAGCAACTCGCCGAGCACTGCGACTTCCTCGATGTGTGCTACCTGCTGAAGAACAGCGAACTGCCGACCGCAGCCGAAAAGACCGAGTACGTCAGCCAGATCAAGCGCCACACGCTGGTGCACGAGCAGCTGGCCCGCTTCTACGCAGGTTTCCGTCGCGACGCTCACCCGATGGCCATCATGGCCGGCGTGGTTGGCGCGCTGTCCGCCTTCTATCATGACGGCATGGACATTTCGGACCAGGCTCATCGCGACATCTCGATCAATCGCCTGATCGCCAAGATGCCGACCATCACGGCCATGGCCTACAAGTACTCGGTCGGCCAGCCCTTCATGTACCCGCGCAACGACCTCAGCTATGCCGGCAACTTCATGTACATGATGTTCGGCACGCCGTGCGAGGAATACAAGCCGAATCCGGTGCTGGAAAAGGCGCTCGACCGCATCCTGACGCTGCACGCCGACCACGAGCAGAACGCCTCGACCTCGACCGTGCGTCTGGCCGGTTCGTCGGGCGCCAACCCGTACGCCGTCATCGCCGCCGGCATCGCCTGCCTGTGGGGCCCGGCGCACGGCGGCGCGAACGAAGCCTGCCTGCAGATGCTGGAAGAGATCGGTGACGTGTCGCGCGTGCCCGAGTACATCAAGCGCGCCAAGGACAAGAACGACAGCTTCAAGCTGATGGGCTTCGGTCACCGCGTCTACAAGAACTTCGATCCGCGCGCCAAGCTGATGCGTCAGACCTGCTACGAAGTGCTGACCGAACTGGGCCTGGAAAACGACCGCCTGTTCAAGCTGGCGATGGAACTGGAGCGCATCGCGCTGGAAGACGAGTACTTCATCGAGAAGAAGCTCTACCCCAACGTCGACTTCTACTCCGGCATCGTGCAGAAGGCGCTCGGCATCCCGACCTCGATGTTCACCTGCATTTTCGCACTGGCGCGTACCATCGGCTGGATCACGCAGTGGAACGAAATGATCACCGATTCCGAGTACAAGATCGGCCGTCCGCGCCAGCTCTACATCGGCCCGAACCGCCGTGACGTGAAGCCCGTCGAACAGCGCTGATTCACCGCAGCAGAGAGCCCCGCGGCCTGGCGGACGCCGCGGGGTAAATAATCAATACCGCATGCAGCAGGCCTTCTCGAATTTCCGCGAGACGGAAGGGGGCGCGGCACGACTGGCGCCACGTTCCCCGACCGCGCGGAAAGACGCGACAACAAACCCGGGCATCCCCGGGCGGAGGAGCGAGTCATGATGCACATGTTGAGCCATTCCTACCTCTTCGGGGGCAATGCGCCCTTCGTCGAGGAACTGTACGAGTCCTACCTCGCCAACCCCGGTTCAGTGCCGGACGCCTGGCGTACCTATTTCGAATCCCTCCAGCATCTGCCCGGCGCTGCCAGTGACGTGGCGCACGCCCCGGTCGTCGCTTCGTTCGCCGAACTGGCCAAGCGCGGCCCGGTCCGCATCGCGGCCGCCAGCGGCGACGACAAGCGTCAGGTCGGCGTGCTGCAGATGATCAATGCCTACCGCTTCCTCGGTAACCGCTGGGCCCAGCTCGATCCGCTCAAGCGCGCCGAGCGCCCGGATATTTCCGAACTCGAGCCCTCGCACTACGGCTTCACCGAAGCCGACCTGAACGACAGCTTCAGCACCGGTTCCTTCCGCTTCCCGCCCGAAGATCGCGCCAGCCTGCGCGAAATCCTCGAAGCGGTCCGCCAGGTGTATTGCGGCAGCATCGGCGCCGAATACATGTACATGGCCGACATCGCCCAGAAGCGCTGGATCCAGTCGCGTCTGGAGCCGATGCGCGGCAACTACGGCTACAGCGCCGACGACCGCAAGCGCTTCCTCGAGCGCACCACCGCGGCAGAAACGCTGGAGCGTTACCTGCATACCAAATACGTCGGCCAGAAGCGCTTCTCGCTCGAAGGCGGCGAATCGACCATCGTCGCGATGGACGAACTGGTGCGCGTGGCCGCCGGCCAGGGCGCACAGGAAATCGTCATCGGCATGGCCCACCGCGGCCGCCTCAACGTGCTCGTGAACACGCTGGGCAAGGCGCCGTCGATGCTGTTCTCCGAATTCGAAGGCAAGGCGGCGTCCGACCTGTCGGCCGGTGACGTGAAGTACCACATGGGCTTCTCGTCCGACGTCAGCACCTCGGCCGGCCCGGTGCACCTGACGCTGGCCTTCAATCCGTCGCACCTGGAAATCGTTAACCCGGTGGTGGTCGGTTCGGTGTACGCGCGCCAGCGCCGCCGCGGCGACAAGACCGGCACCCAGGTCATACCGGTCATCCTGCATGGCGACGCCGCCGTCGCCGGTCAGGGCGTGAACCAGGAAATGCTGAACTTCTCGCAGACGCGCGGTTACGGCGTCGGCGGCACCGTTCACATCATCGTGAACAACCAGATCGGTTTCACCACCTCCGATCCGCGCGACTACCGCTCTTCGCTTTATTGCACCGACATCTTCAAGATGGTCGAGGCGCCGATCTTCCACGTGAATGGCGACGACCCGGAGGCCGTGGCTTTCGTCACCAAGATGGCGATGGAATTCCGCGCCGAGTTCAAGAAGGACGTGGTGATCGACATCATCTGCTACCGCAAGCTCGGTCACAACGAGCAGGACGAGCCGATGGTGACGCAGCCGCTGATGTACAAGAAGATCGCCGCGCACCCGGGCACGCGCAAGCTGTACGCTGACCGCCTGATCTCGGCTGGCATCATCGACGAGGCCGCACCCGAGCGGATGATCGCCGACTACCGCGCCGCGCTGGACGAAGGTCGTCTGGCCAGCAACCCGGTGCTCACCAACCACCAGCGGCGCTTCGCGGTGGACTGGACGCCCTTCCTGAAGCAGCCCTATACCGATGAGTGCGACACCCGCGTGCCGCGCGAGGAACTGGCGCGTCTGGGCGAACGGCTCACGACGCTGCCGGAGGGTTTCTCGCTGCACTCGCGCGTGCAGAAGATCATCGACGACCGGCGCGGCATGGCTGCCGGCACGCAGCCGGTCGACTGGGGCATGGGTGAGAACCTGGCCTACGCGACGCTGCTGGTCGAAGGTTACGGTGTGCGCGTGTCCGGCGAAGACTGCGGCCGCGGCACCTTCTTCCACCGTCACGCGGTGCTGCACGACCAGAAGCGCGAGAAGTGGGACAGCGGCAATTACATGCCGCTTCAGCACCTGCAGGAAAACCAGGCGCCGTGCGTCGTGATCGACTCGGTGCTGTCGGAAGAAGCCGTGCTGGCCTTCGAATACGGCTACGCGACCACCGAACCGAACGAACTGGTGGTGTGGGAGGCGCAGTTCGGCGATTTCGCCAATGGCGCCCAGGTCGTGTTCGACCAGTTCATCGCCTCCGGTGAAGCCAAATGGGGTCGCCTGTGCGGCCTCACCATGATGCTGCCGCATGGCTACGAAGGGCAGGGCCCGGAGCACTCGTCGGCGCGCATCGAGCGCTACATGCAGCTGTCGGCCGAGAACAACTGGCAGGTCACCATTCCGACCACGCCGGCGCAGGTGTTCCACCTGCTGCGTCGTCAGATGCTGCGCAAGGTGCGCAAGCCGCTGGTCATCATCACGCCGAAGTCGCTGCTGCGTCACAAGGACGCCGTGTCTTCGCTGGATGAACTGGCCGACGGACGCTTCCAGCCCGTGATCCCGGAAGTCGACGCGCTGCAGGAGAAGGACGTCGAGCGCGTCATCCTGTGCAGCGGCAAGATCTATTACGAGCTGCTGGCTCATCGCCGCGCCCAGGAGATCAAGAACGTCGCCATCCTCCGTCTGGAGCAGGCCTATCCCTTCCCCGGTGCGGAGCTTTCGGCGCAGCTGGTGCGCTACCCGAATGCCAAGGGCGTGACCTGGGTACAGGAAGAGCCGCGCAACCAGGGCATGTGGTACTGGCTGATTTCCCGCGCCTTCCTCGGCAAGGCACTGGGCGATCTGAAACTGGAACTGGTGTCGCGTCCGGCATCGGCGTCGCCCGCGGTGGGCTACGCCGCCAAGCATCTGGCGCAACAGAAGGCGGTCATCGAAGCAGCGTTCGAAGGAGTGGGGCGCTGAGGCGCCTCCGACAGGGAGAAAGAATCAAATGCTTATCGAAGTGAAGGTTCCCCAGCTGTCCGAATCGGTGGCCGAAGCCACGCTCGTGCGCTGGCACAAGAAGGTCGGCGAGGCGGTGTCGCGCGATGAAAACCTGATCGACATCGAGACCGACAAGGTCGTGCTCGAAACCCCGGCGCCGGATGCCGGCGTACTGGTGGCGATCATCAAGCAGGACGGTGCTTCGGTCACCAGCGGCGAGCTGATCGCCCAGATCGACACCGACGCCAAGGCATCCGCAGCCGTTCCGGCGGCAGCGCCCGCTGCCGCACCGGCCGCCGCGCCGGCAGCCGTTGCCGCCGCCAGCACGTCGGCGGCCGCGTCCGGCCCGGCCAGCCCGGCGGCGCGCAAGATCATGGACGAACGCGGCCTGTCGGCCGGCGACGTGCAGGGCACCGGCCGTGGTGGCCGCATCACCAAGCCGGATGCCGCGGGCGCACCGCAACCCGCTGCACCGGCCCCGGCAGTGCCGTCTGCCGCTGTCGCGCGTCCGGCACCGACCGCCGCCCAGTCGGCAGCCGCAGCGCCTGCGCTGCCGCAGCCGCCGGTGCCGGTCCGTCTCGAAGAACTGCTGGCCGACCGTCCGCAGCAGCGCGTGCCGATGTCGCGTTTGCGTGCCCGCGTCGCCGAACGTCTGCTGCAGTCGCAGGCGCAGAACGCCATCCTGACCACGTTCAACGAAGTGAACATGGGTCCGCTGATGGAACTGCGCAAGAAGTACGCCGAGAAGTTCGAGAAGACGCACGGCGTCAAGCTCGGCTTCATGTCCTTCTTCGTCAAGGCGGCCCTGCAGGCGCTGCGCAAGTTCCCGGTGCTGAACGCCTCGGTCGATGGCAATGACATCGTCTATCACGGCTTCTTCGACATCGGCATCGCCGTGGGCAGCCCGCGCGGTCTGGTCGTGCCCATCCTGCGTGACGCCGACCAGATGAGCTTTGCCGACATCGAGCAGAAGATCGCCGAGTTCGGCCAGAAGGCCAAGGACGGCAAGCTGTCGATCGAGGAACTGACCGGCGGCACGTTCTCGATCTCCAACGGCGGCGTGTTCGGCTCGATGCTGTCGACGCCCATCATCAACCCGCCGCAGTCGGCGATTCTGGGCATCCACGCCACCAAGGACCGTCCGGTGGTCGAGAACGGCCAGATCGTGATCCGCCCGATCAACTACCTGGCGATGTCCTACGACCACCGCATCATCGATGGCCGCGAAGCGGTGCTCGGCCTGGTCACCATGAAGGAGGCGCTGGAAGACCCGGCCCGCCTGCTGTTCGACGTATAAACCCTCTCATTGCATGTTGACGTCTGCGCGCCGCCCGGAGAGAGGGCCGGGTGGCGCGCCGGACCAAGACTGCTTCTTTTTCCGGAGCAATTAAGATGTCCAAGGAATTTGATGTTGTTGTGATCGGTGCCGGCCCCGGCGGCTATGTCGCCGCCATCCGCGCCGCCCAGCTGGGCCTGAGCGCGGCCTGCATCGAGTACAACAGCTACGCCGACCCGAAGGGCGAAGTGCGCCTCGGCGGCACCTGCCTGAACGTGGGCTGCATCCCGTCGAAGGCGCTGCTGCAGTCGTCCGAACTGTTCGAGCAGGCCAACCACAGCTTCGTCATGCACGGCATTTCGGTCGAGTCGCCGAAGATGGACGTGTCGGTGATGATGAAGCGCAAGGACAACATCGTCGGCCAGCTCACCACCGGCATCCGCGGTCTGTTCAAGAAGAACAACGTGACGCTGCTGTCCGGCCTGGGCAGCTTCGCCGGCCGCGAGAACGAGAAGTGGAAGGTTGCGGTCACCCGCAACGGTGCCACCGAACACGTGCTGGCCAAGCACGTCATCGTCGCCACCGGTTCGCGTGCCCGTCACCTGCCGGGCATCGAGGTCGACAACAAGGTGATCTGCGACAACGAGGGCGCGCTCGCCTTCGACGGCGCGCCGAAGAAGCTCGGCGTGATCGGCGCCGGCGTGATCGGCCTGGAACTGGGCAGCGTGTGGAAGCGCCTCGGCGCCGACGTGACCATCCTCGAAGCGGCGCCGGAATTCCTGTCGGCCGCCGATGCGGCGATCACCAAGGAAGCCTGGAAAACCTTCACCGCCAAGCAGAAGCTGGGCATCAAGCTCGGTGCGAAGATCGGCAAGGTCGAACGTACCGATGCCGGTGTGCGCGTCGAGTACGAGCATAAGGACGAGCAGCACGTGCTCGAATGCGAGCGCCTCATCGTGTCGGTCGGTCGCATTCCGAACACCGACGGTCTGGGTGGCGAATCGGTCGGCCTGAAGATCAGCGAGCGCGGTTTCATCGAGGTGGACGCACAGGGCCGCACCAATCTGGCCAACGTATGGGCGGTCGGCGACGTCGTGCCGGGCCCGATGCTGGCGCACAAGGGCATGGAAGAGGGCGTCATGGTGGCCGAATGCATCGCCGGCCAGCACGGACACGTCAATCATGACACCGTGCCCTGGGTCATCTACACCCATCCGGAAATCGCCTGGGTCGGCAAGACCGAAGCCCAGCTCAAGGCCGAAGGCATCGAGTACAAGGCCGGCCAGATCCCGTTCGCAGCCAACGGCCGCGCGCTGGGCCAGGGCGACACCACCGGTTTCGTGCGCATGTATGCCTGCGCCAAGACCGACCGCATCCTGGGCGTGCACGTGATCGGCAACAACGCGTCGGAGCTGATCGCCGAGGCGGTGGTGGCGATGGAATTCGGTGCCTGCTCGGAAGACATCGCGCGCATCTGCCACGCACATCCGACGCTGTCGGAAGTGATGCACGAAGCCGCGCTGGCCTGCGACAAGCGTCCGCTGCACTTCTGATCCGGGACCCGCGCACCATGCCTCCGCACAAGATACTGAACGTTCCCGAGCGGGGCATGCTGGATACCTTCGAGGCCCAGCTGAAGGTGCGCGGTTATACCGCTGACGCGTCGCAGCGCGCTGCCGCCGAGCGGCTGCAGAAGCTGTACGGCGAGCTGCTCGATTTCAAGGCAGCCCGCCGCACCCAGCTGCGCAAGCTGCTGTCGCGCGCGCAGCCGCCGCGCGGCGTCTGGTTCTGGGGCGGCGTGGGGCGCGGCAAGAGCTTCCTGATGGACTGCTTCTACGACGCCGTGCCCTACCGTCGCAAGAAGCGCGTGCATTTCCACGCCTTCATGCAACAGATCCACGAAGCGCTGAAAAAGCACAAGAACGAAGCCGATCCACTGGCGCAGGTTGCCGACGAGATCGCGCGGGCGACCCGCCTGCTGTGCTTCGACGAATTCCATGTATCCGACATCGCCGACGCGATGATCCTCGGCCGTCTGGTCGATGCGCTGTTCGAGCGCGGCGTCGTGTTCGTCGCCACCTCCAACTATCCGCCGGACGGGCTCTACCCGAACGGCCTGCAACGGCAGAACTTCCTGCCCACCATCGAACTGCTGAAGAAGCGGCTCGAAGTGTTCGAACTCGACGCCGGCATTGACTACCGCCTGCGCTCGCTCGAACGGATGGACATTTTCATGGTGCCGGGCGGCCAGGACGCCGACGCCAAGCTGGCCGACGACTTCCGCCAGATCTGCGGCGAACCGTGCCCACCGGGCCCGCTGGAAATCCTCGGTCGCACGCTGAAGACGCGCGACCGCTCGCTCGGCGCGGCCTGGTTCGACTTCGACGAAATCTGCGGTGGTCCGCGCTCGCAGAACGACTATCTCGAACTGGCGCGCCGCTATCACTCCATCCTGATTTCCAACGTGCCGAAGATGGGGCGCGACCAGGCCAACGAAGCGCGCCGCTTCACCTGGCTGGTGGACGTGCTGTACGACTTCCGCGTCAAGCTCATCCTGTCGGCCGAAGTCGAGGCGCAAGATCTGTACACCGACGGCCCGCACGCCAACGAGTTCACCCGCACGGTGAGCCGTCTGATCGAAATGCGCACGCGCGAGTACCTGGCGTCGGCACACCGCGTCGATTTCGCCGGCAGCATGTCCCACGTCGCCGCCTGATCGGGCGCCGTCTCCCGCACACACGTTGCAGTCGGGGTCAGAAGACCCCTCCCACAGAGCCGCGGCCCAGGCTCAGGCTGCAGGTCTGGCCAGCCCTTGTGGGAGCGGTCTTCTGACCGCGACAGGGCCTGCGATCAAATACCGTCCCTCGCCAGAGCGCGGCGGTCGCGCTCGGGAGACTGCTCCCACCTCAGCGCGCCGCGACCCCCGTGTCCTCATGACCGGACCTTTCCCCGCCGTCGGACGTCTACACTCGCGTAAAGCTCACTTGCCGCAGGTGCCCGATGCCCATTTCCGCCATGTTCCGTCCGCTGTGCCGACGACTGCTTCTGCTTTGCCTGCTATGGCCGCTTGCTGCGGCAGCCCAGGTCAAGCTCGACATCATTCCGCTGAAGCACCGCACGCCTGACCAGGTGCTGCCCGCGCTGCGCCCGCTGGTCGGCGACGATGCCGCGCTGTCGGGTGCCAACAACCGCATCTTCATCCGCGCCGATGCGTCCACCCGCGCGGCGGTGAAGCAGGCTATCGACGCACTCGATACGCCGCTGCGCAGCCTGATGATTTCGGTGCGCCAGGACAACGATGACTCGATCGGACGCGACGGCGTGGCCGTGTCAGGCGACATCCGTGCCGGCAACGCGGGCGTCCGCGTACCGGATGGCGGCCGCGAAGGTGCGGTGATCGAGGGCCGGAGCGGTGACAGCCGTGTTCAGACGCGGGTGTGGTCTACCCGCGGCGACGCGGCTGACCGTCTGTCGCAGCGCGTGCAGGTGGTCGAGGGCGGTGCCGCCTTCATACAGGCGGGCAGTTCGACGCCCATTCCTTTCACGCAGATGGTGGTCGGGCCGCGCGGTGCGGTGGTGAGTCAGGGCACGCAGTACCGCGACATTTCGAGCGGCTTCTACGCGATGCCGCGCGTCAACGGCGACCAGGTGACACTGGACATTTCGCCGCAGAAGGAATCGCTGTCCGACACCCAGTACGGCGAGGTGCGCTCGGCGCGGCTGGTCAGCACGCTGCGCGGCCGGCTGGGCGAATGGATGGAACTGGGCAGTTCCGGCCACGACGAACAGGTAAGCGAGCGCGGCGTCACGCGCTACGGCACGCGCGACGCGCAGTCGCAGCGGCGAGTGTGGGTGAAGGTCGATGTCGTGCAGTGACCTTCATGAATTTCCCTAGCCGCGCTTCAATCCGGCGGCGACGCGGGCGACGGGGCGGGTGGTGATACTGGAAGTGCGTTGGATGACGACGCACATTCTTAAACCGACTGTCAGGAGAAAACCATGAGCTGGGAAACCCCGAAGGCAACCGACCTGCGTTTTGGCTTTGAAATCACGATGTACGTCGCCAACCGCTAAGGTTGCGATCGCCCGGCAGGTTCGCCCTGCCGGGCATCCCGTCTTTCCGGCCCCGCTGCGGCGCGGGCCCTGAATCATCCGGCGTCCAGCCAGGACGTCGGCACAAGAAATCAGGCCCTCGATGGCCAGTGGAGGAGAAGCATGCGACTGCACGTACTCGGTTCCGGCGCGGGCGGCGGTTTCCCGCAATGGAATTGCAACTGTCCCAATTGCGACGGTCTGCGCCGCGGCACCATCAAGGCGCGCGCACGCACGCAATCGTCGATCACGGTCAGTGGCGACAACGAGAACTGGGTGCTGTTCAACGCTTCGCCGGACATCCTGGCCCAGTTCCAGCAGTTCCCCGATCTGCAGCCGGCGCGCGCGCTGCGCGATACCGCAGTCAAGGCCATCGTGCTGATCGATGGCCAGATCGACCACACGACCGGCCTCTACATGCTGCGCGAGCATCGCCAGCCGCACCAGATCTGGTCCACCGCACCGGTGCGCCAGGACCTGACCGAAGGCAATCCGCTGTTCAGGCTGCTCGGCCATTACTGCGGTATCGAGTGGAACGAACTGCCGATCGATGGCGCCGAATTCACGATACCCGGCGCGCCCGGCCTGAAGTTCCACTCGCACGCGCTGCGCAGCAACGCACCCCCTTACTCGCCGCGCCGTGACAAGCCGGTGCCCGGCGACAACGTCGGCGTCACCATCGAGGACGTGAAGAGCGGCAAGAAGATCTATTACGCCCCCGGTCTGGTCGAGATCGAACCGCAGGTGTGGGCGGCCATGCAGGCGGCCGACGTGGTGCTGGTCGATGGCACCTGCTGGAGCGACGACGAAATGATCGCGCTCGGCGCGTCGAAGAAGCGCTCGCGCGACATGGGCCATCTGGCGCAGAGTGGCGAGGGCGGCATGATCGAGTGGCTGGACAAGCTGCCGACGACGACGCGCAAGATCCTCATCCACATCAACAACACCAACCCGATCCTGAACGAGGAAAGCCCGCAACGCCGCGAGCTGGACGCGCACGGCATCGAAGTTTCGTACGACGGAATGGACATCACGCTATGAGCACGCAACAGCCCTGGAACCACGAAGAATTCGAAGCCAAGCTGCGCGACAAGGGCGCCGCCTATCACATCTTCCATCCGTTCAACGTGATGCTCAATTCCGGCAAGGCGACGCCGGAACAGATCCGCGGATGGGTGGCGAACCGCTTCTACTACCAGATCGCGATTCCGGTGAAGGACGCGGCCATCCTGTCGAACACGCCGGACCGCGAAATCCGTCGCCAGTGGATACAGCGCATCCTCGATCACGACGGCTACGAAATCACCGGGCCGGACGGCTCGGTGGTGCGCGACGAGGGCGGCATCGAGGCGTGGATCAAGCTGGGCATCGCCACCGGCCTGACGCGTGAGGAAATCGTCGATCTGCGTCACGTCGTGCCCGGCGTCCGTTTCGCGGTCGATGCCTACATCAATTTCGCCCGTCAGCGCCCCTGGCAGGAAGCGGTGTGCTCGTCGCTGACCGAACTGTTCGCGCCGAAGATCCACAAGGAGCGCCTCGCCAACTGGCCGGAGCACTATCCGTGGATCGAGTCGACCGGCCTGCAGTACTTCCGCAACCGCGTGTCGCAGGCGCGCCGCGACGTGGAGCAGGGGCTGGCGGTGACGCTGAACTACTTCAATACGCGTGAAATGCAGGAACGCGCGCTGAACATCCTGCAGTTCAAGCTCGACGTGCTGTGGGCGATGAACGACGCGATGGCCAATGCCTACGGCGTGAACAAGTGAGTGCCGCGATGACCGTCACGACCGCATCGGTGCCGAAGATCGGCCGCCACTTCCGCATCCAGTGGGAAGAGGCGCAGAAGGCCTACGTGCTGCTGTACCCGGAAGGCATGGTGAAGCTGAACCAGAGCGCCGGCGAAATCCTGAAGCGCTGTTCCGGCGAGGCCAGCGTGGCCGACATCACCGCCGATCTGGAACAGACCTTCAATGCGCAGGGCCTGCAGCAGGACGTGATCAATTTCGTCGAACTGGCGCTGCAACAGAAGTGGGTGGAAACGACATGACCGATCTCGCCGAAGCGAAAGCCGCTCAGGACGCGAGCACGATAGGGCCGCCGCTGTGGCTGCTGGCCGAGGTGACCTATCGCTGCCCGCTGCACTGTGTGTACTGCTACAACCCGGTCGACTTCGCCAAACATGAAGACGAACTGACGACCGAGGAGTGGTTCAAGGTGCTGCGCGAAGCGCGCGCGCTCGGTTCGGTGCAGTGCGGTTTTTCCGGCGGCGAGCCCATGCTGCGTGACGACCTCGAACTGCTGGTCGCCGAGGCGCACCGGCTGGGCTACTACACCAACCTGCTCACCTCGGGCGTCGGCCTCAACGAGAAGCGCATCGACGCGCTGAAGGAAGCCGGGCTGGACCACATCCAGCTGTCCTTCCAGGACTCGACGCGCGAAATGAACGACTTCCTGTCGTCCACCCGCACCTTCGACCTGAAGCGCCGCGCCGCGGACCTGATCAAGTCGCGTGGCTACCCGATGGTGATGAACTGCACCATCCACCGCCACAATATCGACCACATCGAAGCCATCCTGCAGCTCGCGGACGACATCGACGCCGAGTACGTCGAACTGGCCAACACGCAGTACTACGGCTGGGCGCAAGTGAACCGCGACCAGCTGCTGCCGTCGCGCGAACAGCTGGAGCGCGCCGAGCGCATCACCAACGAATGGCGCGAAAAGCACGGCAACAAGATGAAGCTGTTCTTCGTCGTGCCCGACTACTACGAGAAGCGGCCGAAGAAGTGCATGAACGGCTGGGGCAACATCTTCCTGACCATCACGCCGGACGGCAAGGCGCTGCCCTGTCACACCGCGCGCATGCTGCCTGGGCTGGAATTTCCGGATGTGCGCACCAGCAGCGTGCGCGAGATCTGGTACGAATCGGAAGGCTTCAACCGCTACCGCGGCACCGGCTGGATGAAGGAGCCCTGTTCCAGCTGTCCGGAGAAGGAAAAGGACTACGGCGGTTGCCGCTGCCAGGCCTACATGATCGCCAACGACCCGGCTGCCGCCGACCCGGTGTGCGACAAGTCGCCCTTCCACCAGAAGATCGTCGCCGCGGTGGAGCAGGCGCAGATTCCGGGCAACCCGCAGCAGGTGAAGCCGCTGATCTACCGCGGCCCGAAGGAATCGCTGCAGCTCGATCGTCCGTTCTGATCCCGCGTCGACGCAGGTCGCCGCTGTGGGCGCATCCATCCGGATGCGCCCTTTTTCATTCCGGCGCTCGGGCGACGTCCCGTTAGTCGCGGGGCAGGCGGTAGGGCTGGAAGCGGAAGGGTGCGGGCGCCGCGCTGTCCACATCCACCCGCGTCCAGCCCAGCCACGGCGAGCCGTGCGATTCAAGCCGTGTCACGTGCTCGAAGCGCTCGCCGGTGGCCGGATCGACCAAGGGTTTATCGACCCGGTGGGTATGCGTGTCGCCGTGTATCAGCAGCAGCGGTCGCCGGTCGTGTTTCGCCCAGGCCACCAGCCGGTCGAGGAACCACGCATGGCGCACTGACGCCCCGCCGCGCGCGTGCGCAACGAAACCCGGATGGGCATGAAAGGCGATCACCGTCGCGCGAACGGTCTGCGGATCGGCCAGCGCCGCGGCCTCGTCCAGCCAGTGGAGCACGTTGCGGCGCAATTCCCGCGCGGCGGCGTTGTCGGGCAGGGGGCTGCCCGGCAGGTTCACCCCGATGAACAGTACGCCATGACTTAGCCAGCGGGTGTTCTCCGGCGCTGCAGCCTGTCGATGCAGCGGAAACGCGGCGGGCGCGGTGAAGAAGCGTTTGCGCAGCGCCTCGAGTCGCTCGAACGGATCATGGCCGCCGGCCGACGCGCGGGTGCAGTCCAGCCAGTCGTTGTCGCCGGGCAGCAGCACCACTGGGTGGCGCGAACCCGCCAGAAGAGCATGCCGGTCTGCGTAGAGCGCGTCGTCGCAGGGCTGGTTACCGCTTTTCAGGTCACCGATGTGCAGGGAGAAGGCGAGCGGCTGACCGGCCTGCTCGGCCAGCAGGTCGGCCGCCAGCTCGCGCTCGACCCGGCTGTAGGGCATGTCGCCCCAGACGGCGAAGGACAGCCGGTCGTCCGCCTGCGCACCAAGCGTCACCGCTGCGAGCAGCAGCAGAGAACGCTTCAACGGCTTCAGCCGCCTGAACACGCGCTGCACGGCGGTGCGGATGCGCCGGGCGACATGACCGGTCTTGCCACACCCTCCGGGCAAACAGTGACGATCTTCCTCGGTGTAGGGAAAAAAAGCGGGTCGGAACATCAAGGCGCCGGGCGAAACCGCCGTAAGTGACAAAGATGCCGTGCTGAGCGGCAATGCCCACCATACGTCACTTCGGCACGATGCAGAACTTCTTCACCTCCGGCACCGACGACGCTGCGCTGATCCTGCCGATGACGCACGATCCGGCGCTGGTCGCGCTGTCGTTGCTGGTGGCCGTCTTCACCTCGCTGGTCGCGCTGTACACGGTCGGCCAGTCGGAACAGACGCCGCATCAACGCATGGCGTGGCTGATCAAGCTCGGCTGCAGCCTGGCGCTGGGCGGCGGCGTGTGGGCCATGCATTTCATCGCGATGCTGGCGCTGGACCTGTGCGTGACCGTGCGCTACGACCCGTGGATCACGCTCGCTTCCATGCTGCCCAGCCTGCTCGCCGCGCTGGCAACCATACAGCTGATGACGCGCCCCTCGCTGACGCCGCGCGAACTGCTGGCGGGTGGCGTGCTGATGGGCGGCGGCATCGGCCTGATGCACTACACCGGAATGCAGGCCATGCACATGGAGGCCCAGCTGCGCTACGACCCCTTCATGTTCGGCGTGTCGATCGCGGTGGCTGTGGTGCTGGCGACGCTGGCGCTGTGGGTGAAGTTCTTCGTGCCCATTTCCGATCGCCGGCTTCGCCTGGCGGTGAGCGGAACGGTGATGGGGCTGGCGATCGCGGGCATGCACTACGCAGGCATGGCGGCAGCGCGATTCACGGGCGTCGCCGAAAGCGCGCCGCACGTCGATACCCTGGTGCTCAGCGTGCTCGTCCTGATCGGCACCGTGGGCCTGACCGGCTTCGCCCTCGGCACCAGCGCGCTGCTGCGCTACCGGCAACTGGTCGATCAGCTCAGCGCCGGCGAGGCGCGCATGCGTGCACTGCTCGCGACGCCGGTCGATGGCGTCGTCACGTTTGACGCGGAAGGCATCGTGCAGACGATGAACCCGACCGCGGAACAGATGTTCGGCTGGCGCGAGGCGGAAATGCGCGGACGCGATTTCCGTCTGCTGCTCGCGCCCGACGAGGGCGAAACCTACGCCGCCTATCTGGCCGAGTTCAGGCGCACGCGCGTGCCGTCGCTGGCCGGGCGCAGGCGAGAAATCGTTGGCCGTCGGCGCGATGGCAGCGAACTGCCCATGCATGTGTCGATCGGTCACGCCAGCCTGCGCGAGGGCGACGTGTTCGTCTGCTACATCGCCGACATTTCCAGCTTCAAGGAAATGGCCCGCGCGGTGCGTGAAAGCGAGGCGCAGCTGCGCTCACTGATCGGCAACATTCCGGGTGTGGCCTACCGCTGCCTGATGGATGCGCACTGGACCATGCTGTTCATGAGCGACGCGACGCTGACGCTGACCGGTTACCCGAGTTCCGATTTCGTCGGCGAGAACGCGGTGCGCACCTTCAACGACATCACGCACCCGGACGACGTCGCACACACCTGGAAGGTGGTCGAGGCATCGATCCGCGATCACCGGCCCTTCGTCGTCGAGTACCGCATCACCCACGCCGATGGCTCCGTCCGCTGGATGTGGGAGCACGGCTCGGCGGTACGCAACGAGGACGGCGACATCAAGTGGATAGACGGCGTCATCCTCGACATCACCGAGCGACGCGAGATCGAGCAGGAGCTGCGCGCGGCGAAGGAGCGCGCCGAGCAGGCAGCGGCCTCGAAATCGGCCTTCCTCGCCAACATGAGTCACGAGATACGCACGCCGATGAATGCCATCATCGGCTTCACCGACGTGCTGCTCGGCCGCGAACTGCCGCCCGAGCACCGGCGTCCGCTGGAGATCGTCGGCAATTCCGCGCGTTCGCTGCTGCGCCTGCTGAACGACATCCTCGATACCGCCCGGCTCGAACGCGGTGCGGTCGAACTCGAAGAGCTCGATTTCGACCTGCCCGAGCTGCTGAGCCAGCTGGTGATGACGCTCAATGTGCAGGCCGCCGACAAGGGACTGACGCTGCGCGTGGACATTGGCAGCGGGGTCGGTCGCTACTACCGCGGCGACTCGCTGCGCATCCGCCAGGTACTGACCAATCTGATCGGCAACGCGGTCAAGTTCACCGAGCGCGGCGAAGTCGTGGTGACTGTGCGGGTGCAGGCGGATGGCGTGCATTTCGCGGTCAGCGATACCGGCATCGGCATTGCGCCGGAGCGCCTCGATGCCATCTTCGAACCCTTCACCCAGGCCGACGCGTCGATGAGCCGCCGTTTTGGCGGTACCGGTCTCGGTACGTCGATCTGCAGACAGCTGGTCGAACTGATGGGCGGCCGGATCGGTGCCCGCAGTACGCCGGGGGCCGGCAGCACTTTCCATTTCACGCTGCCCCTGCGGCCCGGCCGCGCGCCCGTCGCAGCGCAGGCGTCACCGACGGCGCTGCCGCCGATGCGGGTGCTCGTCGTCGATGACGTCGAGCAGAACGTCGAACTGCTGGCTTCCCTGCTGACGCGAGACGGACACGAGGTGGCGTCGTGCACCGAGGCGACCGAATCGGTGGTTCGGGCAAGCGCCCAACGCTTCGACCTTATCCTGATGGATCTTCACATGCCCGGCGTGAGCGGGCTCGACGCCACGCGGGCCATCCGCGCCGCCGAACTGCGTGCCGGCCGGCCGCCGGTACCGGTGATCGCGCTGACCGCCAGCGTGCTCGACGAAGACCGCGAGGCCGCGCGCAGAGCGGGCATGAACGGATTCGCCACCAAGCCCATTGACCTTGAGGCGCTGTACGCCGAGACCGCGCGCGTGCTCGGCCTGCGAACGGCCGTCACTGAGGACCGCGCCGACGTGCGCACCGAAGACCCGGTGATCGACATGAAGCGCGCACTCGCACTGTGGCGCACCCACGAGCGTGTCGAGCGGGGCATGCAGCGGCTGCTCGACGAGAACGCCGGGCTGACTCAGGAGCTTGATCGTCTCGCCGCGCTGCCGGCGCGCGACGGGCTGCGTGCGCTGACGCACCGCGTGCGCGGGGTGGCGGCCAATCTGGGGGCCGTGCAACTGGCCGCCACGCTGGGCGGCCTGGAGGACGCTGCAACGACCGAACAGCCGTTGGCACTGAGTGCGCGTATCGCCGACGTCGGGGCCGCGCTGTCGGCCTTGGGCAGCGAGGTTGCCGGCTGGCGCGTCGTGGCCGAGCGACCGGTGGCGAAGGGTGCGGAGGCGGGCTGCGATGTACAGGCCGTCCTCACTCATGCCGACACTCTGCTGAAGGCGCTGGAGCGGGGCGAATTCGATGATCTCACGCTGGCGCGGCTGCTCGCTTCGGTCGGCAACCATCCTGCGCGCGCGCAGCTTGGTCCGCTCGCCGAGGCAGTCGAGAATTTCGACGGGCTGCTTGCGATGAAACATTTGCGCACCCTGATCGCCACGATGCAGACGACCGACGCGGCGCAACTGCACGAGACGGAGGCCTGAATGGACAGGCTCGAAGAACTGATGAGCGAAGTGCCCATCGACGCAGCTGATGTGCGCAAGACCGTGCTGTGCGTCGACGACGAGCCGTCCAATCTGCAGGTGCTCAAACAGATACTGCAAGCAGAGTACCGTCTGCTGTTCGCGCGCGACGGTCGGCGGGCGATCGAACTGGCACGGGCCGAGCAACCCGATCTCATCCTGCTCGACGTGATGATGCCTGACATGGATGGCCACGAGGTCTGCCGCACCTTCAAGGCCGACGAGCGGCTGGCACGCGTGCCGGTCATCTTCGTCACCGCGCTGAGCGATGTCGAGGACGAGGCGCGCGGCCTGGAGCTGGGCGCCGTCGATTACATCTGCAAGCCGGTCAGTCCGGCCATCGTGCGTGCGCGCGTACGCACCCATCTGTCGCTGGTCAGCGTGAGCGAACTGATCGAGACACGCCTGCAGGTCATCCAGCGTCTCGGACTGGCCGCCGAATACAAGGACAACGAGACCGGTCTGCACGTCATCAGGATGAGTCACTACGCATGCATCCTCGCGCGTGCCGCCGGCTGGAGCGAGCAGCGTGCGCAGGAACTGCTGCATGCGGCACCGATGCATGACATCGGCAAGATCGGCATTCCCGACCACATCCTGCGCAAGCCCGGAAAGTTCGACGACGCCGAGTGGGAAGTCATGAAAAGCCACGTCGATATCGGCGTGCGCATCATCGGCGAGCACGACAGCGGCCTGCTTGCCGTTGCCCGGCGCATCGTCAGCGGGCACCACGAAAAATGGGACGGTTCGGGCTATCCGCACGGCTTGCGCGAAACCGCGATCCCGATCGAGGCGCGCATCGTCGCGATCGCTGACGTGTTCGATGCGCTGACCTCGGAGCGGCCCTACAAGAAGGCGTGGTCGGTCGAGGACGCGTGTGCGCTGCTGGTCGAACAGAAAGGGCGCCACTTCGAGCCGCGGCTGGTCGACCTCTTCCTCGACTGCCTGCCCCAGGTGCTGGAAATCAAGCAGCGCTGGGCGGAGCGTGCGCCAGACGCGCCCTGAGCGCGTTCAGCGCCTGAATCGCCGCTTCACGTCGAGTACGCAGCCGGATCTGTCCTTGTTGCCGAGTGTGCTGCAGGCCGCCAGTTCCGCCTCGTAGGCGGCCGCCTCTTCGGGCTGCAGAGGCGTCATCGCTTCGCCGGGAAACAGCTTGCGCGCCTGGTCCAGCGTCGTCTCGTACTGCATTCTGCTGCGCGCCAGACAGTCGTCCCTGAGTTCGGCCGCGACGCGCTCGCACTCGTGGTCCGTACGCGAGCGCTCGATGTCGGCACGCCGCAGCGCGTCCGCGTACCCTCGGCGATCGCCGGCCTGCGTACCGGCGGAGAAGCCGGCGAGCAGCGCGCACAGCAGGAGCGGCAGAGCAGGGAAGCGGCGGGTCACGAGCGTCGTCCGTAATGAGTATCCGGATGACCGATTCTAGTGATCCCGCCCGCGCTTACCGTGGCGGAATGCTCTCTGCCGGTGTCTGATTTGTGTCCATGCGTTAAGTCGCGGTACAGGCGGCGCTGCGGATCATCTAGCTGCGAAGCATCACGTCGCCGAACAGACGCACCTGATCGCCCACCCGCAGATTGCCCAGACTCGGCCGCACGACGGTGCGCAGCTCACCGCTCTCCAGCATGATGCTGATGCTGTATCGCCCGGGCGGCGCGATGCCATCCTGCTTCGGTGCATCGAGCGGGCGCGGTTCCAGCGGCTGTTCGACCAGGGGCCACAGCATGTCGATACGGACGATCTCGCCATATGGGCTTTCGACGCCGTAGGACCATGGCGTGGCCGCCGCGATCATCGCCGCCTCGGCGGTACGGCTGTCGGCGATCGCAGCGATGTCGGGCTGACGCGCGCACGCCCCGAGCAGCAGCCCGGACAGCACGGCGAGGGTGATCGGCGCGGCGTGCATGGCGCTGTGCGTCTTACTTGCGCGCTTCGTCCAGCGCGTCCTTGGCCTTGTCGCCCGCGTTCTCGATCTTGTCGCCAGCCTTCTCGACCGCGTTGTCGACGGCCTTGCCAGCACGTTCGGCCGGTCCTTCCTGCTCGCAGGCGGCCAGCGTGAAGGCAAAGGCGGCGACGAGCGTGGCAGCTACGGTGCGATGGATGTTCATGTCGGGCTCCCTGGTGTGATGGTCGGCGCACGTGCGCCGCCTCAGCATCTTCTGCATCCGGCGTTGAAAGTTCCGTCGGTGCGCCGCGCTGCAGCGTGTCGGGGCTGTCCTACACGCGGTCCGCGGGCGGCGGCGCGAACAGCGCCTGACCCATCCGTATGCGCTCGCCGGTGCGAACCTGCGGTGCCAGCGCTGCCTGGGCGGGCAGCAGCACGATGATGGTCGAGCCGTGCTCGAACCAGCCCATCTCCTCACCCCGGCGAACGGACGAATCGCAGCTCAGACGGTGCGGCCCGGCGTAGCCCGCATGCAGCGTCAGGTCGACGCAGTGCAGACGCAGGCTGGCGACCAGGATGGCAGCCACCGGCACCAGCACCAGCGGCGTGCCGTTGTACATCCGCGCCGTCAGCACGGCGCGTTCGTTGCGGCAGTAGAGCCGCTCGACACGGTCCAGCGCCGGCGGATTCACGTTCCAGGTGTCGCCCGGAAAGTAGCGCACCTGCTCGACGCGGCAGTCCGCCGGCGCGTGGAAGCGGTGGTACATCGACGCCGTGATGCGCAGCGTCACGTAGTGCCCGTCGCGCAGCTGCGCTGCCAGCGTCTCGTCGCCCAGCAGTTCGCCCAGCGTGTAGCGCATGCCCTTGGCCTGCAGCAGCGTGTCGCCGTCGATGCGACCGAGGGCGCCGACGATGGCGTCGCAGGGGCTCACCAGTACTTCGGGCCGCGGGTCGAGAGGCCGGGCGCCGTCGCGCAGTTCGCGGATGAAGGCGTCGTGCAGGCTGGAGAAGTGCGTCTTCTTCGCCTCCGACAGATCGACATCGCCGAAGGCCTTCCACAGTGCAATCGACACGTGGCGCACCCACGGATGGTCGATCTTGCTGAACCCGCCGAAGAGGCGGGTGAGTGCCGCGCGCGGGACGCGATTGGTGAGCGCGAAATTCAGCGCGTCGTTGGCCAGCAGACGCTGGAACAGGGCGCGTGCAGTCACGGTTGCGTAACCTCGCGCTGATACATGTGCAACATATGAACGAGTCCCTTCCTCTGTATGTAGCCGGCGCCGCGGCGCTGGCAGCGCTGTTGCCGCGGCTGCACCGCCGGCTCCAGCTTTCGCGGGCCAAGCACCGCTCGCTCGCCGGCCATTCGAAAATGTCGCGGCGGGTGGCGAAGCTGCTGCCCTTCTATGAATTCGACGAAACGGGCTTCTACGTCGCCGACGGCGCGCCGGACGACGTCGCCGCCCGTCGTCGCAACGGTTTTGAGGCACTGTCCGCGCTGTACGCGCAGCGTTTCGCGCGTACCCGCGCGCTGACCGACGACACGCAGTCCATGGTGTCGGACATGCAGTTCACCGGCAGCTACCGCGTGCCCTTCCAGTTCAGCCGCCATGTGCGCAGCCATCTGAAGGCCGGTTCCTTCGTGCAGTCGTCGGCCGGCGTCACGCTGACCGACCTCGACGGCAACGTGTTCTACGACCTCGCCGGCTCCTATGGCGTGAACGTATTCGGTTACGATCTCTACAAGGGCTGCATGGCGCGTGGCGCGGCGGCGGTCGAGGCGCTCGGTCCGGTGCTCGGCGCCTACCATCCGCTGCTCGCCGACAACGTGAAGCGGCTGTGCGCGATCTCCGGCATGGAAGAGGTGTCCTTTCACATGTCCGGCACCGAGGCGGTGATGCAGGCGGTGCGGCTGGCGCGCTATCACACCGGCCGCAGCCATCTGGTGCGCTTCTGCGGCGCCTACCACGGCTGGTGGGGCGACGTGCAGCCGGGCGTCGGCAATCCGACCGCGGCCGAGCACACCTATACGTTGAAGGACATGCACGCCGACACCTTGCGCGTGCTGCGCACCCGGCGCGACATCGCCTGCGTGCTGGTCAATCCGCTGCAGGCGCTGCACCCGAATGCCGGCGCGCCCGGCGACTCGTCGCTGGTCGATGGCGGTCGCCGCGCCGGCTATGACCGCGCGGCCTATACCGCCTGGCTGCAGCAGTTGCGCGAGGTGTGCACCGCGCGCGGCATCGTGCTCATCTTCGACGAGGTGTTCCTCGGCTTCCGGCTGGCAAAGGGCGGCGCGCAGGACTATTTCGGCGTGCGCGCCGATCTGGTCACCTACGGCAAGACGCTGGGTGGCGGCTATCCGGTCGGCGTCGTCTGCGGCCCGCACCGCTTGATGAAGCGCTACCGCGACGACCGGCCGGCCGACATCTGCTTCGCCCGCGGCACCTTCAATTCGCATCCGCACGTGATGGCGGCGATGAACGAATTCCTGAAGCTCCTCGACACGCCGCAGATCGAGGCGATCTACCGCGACGCCGACGCCGTGTGGGACGCGCGCGCCGAGCGCCTGAACGAGCGCCTGCGCACCGACGGCCTGCCGGTGCGCGTCGCCCACATGCAGTCGATCTGGACCGTCACCTACACCGTACCGTCGCGCTACAACTGGATGCTGCAGTACTACCTGCGCGCCGAAGGTCTGGCATTGAGCTGGGTCGGTACCGGCCGCTTCATCTTCAGCCTGAATTACGGCGAGGCCGAGTTCGATGCGGTGTGCGAGCGCTTCGTCGCGGCGGCGGCGAAGATGGAAGCCGACGGCTGGTGGTGGACGCCGCCCGGCGCCAGCAACAAGGGCATACGCCGGCGCATCCTGCGTGAAATGCTGACACGGAAGCGCTGAGCCGCCCGCGGACCGGCGTGCGCCCGGTCCGCTGCGCCCATCGGGCACGCACGCGATCCGGACCACGCAGATGAAAACGGGGAAGGGCGATGCCCTTCCCCGTTTGCCGTCGAGCCGAAAGTCTGCGCGCAACTCAGGCCTTCGCTGCGTGCTGCGCGTGCATCGGATCGATCAGTTCGCCGCGCAGCAGCGCCAGCGGCGCGCGGTGATAGAGCTTCACGTCGTGGAAGGGATCGGTGGCGATCTTGGTCGCCCACACCAGGCCGGTCTGCACGCCCTGCAGGTGGAACAGGTGCAGCGTGCGGAAGATGAGGCCGCCGATGCCGATGGCGATCCAGGTGACCGACATGTTGTACAGGAAGCCGCGCGCGTCGGTATGCGCCTCGAACAGGCCGAACAGCGTCGGGTCGATGTAGAGCGCCAGCGGCGACGCCGCCCAGATCGCCATCAGCACCACCTTGCGGCGCAGGTTGTAGCCGACCTTGATGTCTTCCTTGTGCTCGTGCGTCGCCTGATTGATGTGGTCGTAGCCCTTGGGCTCGAAAAAGAAGTGGCCGGCCTGGCGCGACACCATGGCCACGCCCCAGCTCAGCAGTGCGGCGATCACCGGATCGACGAAAAGCATCACATAGGCGCACAGGAAGCTCAGCGCGCTGAGCAGGTGCAGCGCCTGGTTGATGCGGCTGTGGTGGTAGTAGCGGTGATCGTCCCAGCGCTGGGTGCGCAGTTCTTCGAAAAAGGAATGCATGTAAGTCCTCCTGTGAGTGTGGCAAGACTAGGAAGACAGGGTTACGGCCGGAATGCAGTTCGTCTAAGAATTGGTGACAGATCCGCATCGCAATCCGACTTCGCCGCGCGTAGCGAAAGCTTCACCGAAGCTTCACGAAAGCTGGCGGCCTCGCTGCCGATAGGCACTCGGGTCCATGAATACAACAGACAGACATGCACACCTCTTCCGACAAGCTGAACCAGACCGCGCTGCGCGCATTGATCGATGGCCGCGCGCTGGGCATGGTGTTCCAGCCCATCGTCCGCCTCGATGACGCGGCCGTCGTGGCGCACGAAGCGCTGGTGCGCGGCCCCGAGGGCGGTGCGCTGCACCTGCCGGCGGTGCTGTTCGCCACTGCGCGTTCCATCGGCCTCGAAGCCGAACTCGAAATCGCCTGCGTCGAGGCGGCGGTGCGCCAGTTCGATCCGGCGACGCCGGGCCAGCTCTATGTCAATTGCAGCGCCGGCACCATCCGTCATCTCGGCTCGGAGGGTTGCGTCGGCCTGCTGTCGCTGCTGGCCGGGCACGCGCTGTCACCGGCACGCCTGGTGCTGGAACTGACCGAACACGAACGGGTGACCGACGTCGATTCGCTGCGCGTCAGCCAGGCGCGGCTGTCGGCGCTGGGCATCGTCGTCGCACTCGACGACTTCGGCGACGGGCGCTCCAGCCTGCGTCTGTGGGCCGAACTGGCGCCGCCGCGGGTGAAGCTCGACCGCTACTTCACGCACGGCATCCACACCGACAGCCGACGCGTCGAGGCGGTGCGTGCCGCGGTACAGCTGGCGCGCTCCTTCGGCGCCGAACTGGTGGCTGAGGGCATCGAGCACGAGGCCGAACTGGCGGTGCTGCGCGACCTCGGTGTGCATTTCGGCCAGGGCTATCTGCTCGGGCGGCCGCAGGGCCAGACGGTCAGTCACATGCAGCCGGCGGTGATCGCGCTGATGCAGTCGCGGCAGATCGCCGTACTGCCGGACACGCCGCATCGCGACATGAGCACCGGCACGGTGAGCCGGCTGGCGATCTCGGCGCCTGCGGTCGAGCCGGACACGCCCAACCTGTCGGTGGTGCAGGTGTTTGCCGATCACCCGGAGCTGCTGGCGCTGCCGGTGCTGGAGCAGGGCATTCCGGTCGGGCTGATCAACCGGCGCAGCTTCATGGACCTGTACACCCAGCCGTATCACAAGGAGGTGTACGGCAAGAGGCCGTGTGCGCTGTTCATGAATCCGAACCCGCTGCGCGTCGAGCGCAGCACGCCGCTGGAATCGATGAGCACCGTGCTGGCGGGCGAGGATCAGCGCTATCTGTACGATGGTTTCGTCGTCACCGAACACGGCCGCTACGTCGGCGTGGCGACCGGAGAGAGCCTGGTGCGCGCGGTGACCGAAATGCGCATCGAAGCGGCGCGGCACGCCAATCCGCTCACCTTCCTGCCGGGCAATATTCCGATCACCGAACACCTGCAGCGGCTGATGGCGGGGCGGGCCAGCTATGCGGCGTCCTACTTCGACCTGAACAACTTCAAGCCCTTCAACGACCTCTACGGCTATTACCGGGGCGACGAAATGATCAAGCTGGCGGCGCGCAGCATCCAGCAGGAGGCGGACCCGCTGCGCGACTTCGTCGGCCACGTCGGCGGCGACGACTTCATCGTGCTGTTTCAGAGCGAGGACTGGCAGGCGCGCTGCGAGCGCATCATCGCCCGCTTCAATGCCGAGGCACGCGGCCTGTTCAATGCGGAAGAGCTGGCCAGCGGTCACATGGAGGGCGAGGACCGCAAGGGCAACCGCACGCGCTTTCCGCTCACCACGCTGTGTGCCGGCGTGGTGCTGGGGCAGGGCGGCGGCTTCCGTACCGCCGAGGAGGTCGCTTCGGCCGCGGCCAGCGCCAAACGGCAGGCCAAGGCCAGCGGCGGCGGCCTGCACGTGCAGACCGCCGGTTGCAGCGCCAACGACGCGGCGCCGGAGGTGCCGGCGCTCGACGTGGCGTGACGCCGTCAGGCGCTCAGAACAGCTCGTCCTTGCGCAGGTAACGCCACTTGCCGACCGGCAGGTCGGCCAGCGGAACGCGGCCGATGCGCACGCGTTTGAGCGCGACGACTTCGAGGCCGACCAGTTCGCACATGCGGCGGATCTGGCGCTTCTTGCCCTCGCGCAGCACGAAGCGCATCTGCTCCTCGTTCTGCCAGCTCACCTTGGCCGGCTTCAGCGCTTCGCCGTCCAGCTCCAGCCCGTGGTTCAGCAGCTTCAGCGATTCCTCGGGAAAGTCCTCGGACAGCGCGCCGTGACCGAAGGGCTTCGTCGCCCTGACGCGGACGAGGTATTCCTTCTCGATGGTCGAGTCCTCCCCGATCAGCTGGCGGGCGACGCGGCCGTCCTGGGTCAGCACCAGCAGGCCGTGCGAATCGATGTCGAGACGACCGGCCGGGGCCAGGCCGCGCAGGTGGTTGCGGTTGAATTTCAGACCCGAGCGGTCGCCGGCCCACTGGTTCTCCGGCAGGAAAAGCACGCTGGCCGGTTCGTGGCCGTCTTCGGCCTGACCGCTGACGTAGCCGACCGGCTTGTGCATCAGCACGGTCACGCGCAGCGCCTGGTCGGCGCGCGCCTGCTTGTGCACCTCGACCTTCTGGTGCGGCAGCACGCGCTGGCCCAGCAGCGCCACTTCGCCATCGACGGTGACCCAGCCGCGGGCGATCCAGTCGTCCGCCTCGCGACGCGATGCGGCACCGCGGTCGGCCAGCCAGCGCGACACGCGGATGCCGTCCTTCGCCTCGTCGCCGTCGTCGCCTTGTTCGGCCTTCACACGCCCCAGCTTGTCGGTATCGCGCTCATCCCAGGCCTTGGCCGGACGCACCGGCGCCGCTTTCGGCGGGCGCGGCTTGAAATCGCTGCCTGCGCGGGCAGGGCGGCTGTCGCCCTCGCTGCGACGCGGCGGGCGTTCGCCTGCATTCCCACCCGACTCGCTGCGGGTCGGGCGTTTGCGGTTCTCCCAGGGCTTGCGCTCGCCGGATTCGGCGCGCGGCGGGCGGGCGTCGCGATCCGGACGCGGTGCCCATTCACGCTTTTCGCCAGCCGGGCGCGGCGGACGGTCACCGAAGTCCTTGCGCGGCGGGCGTTCGCCAAAATTGCCGCCCGACTCGCTGCGGGCCGGGCGCTCGCGGTTTTCCCACGGCTTGCGCTCGCCAGATTCGGCGCGCGGCGGGCGGGCATCGCGATCCGGACGCGGCGCCCATTCGCGCTTTTCGCCGGCCGGGCGCGGCGGCCGATCACCGAATTCCTTGCGCGGCGGACGCTCACCGGAATTCCCGCCTGACTCGCTGCGGGCCGGGCGCTCGCGGTTCTCCCACGGCTTGCGCTCACCGGATTCGGCGCGCGGCGGGCGGGCGTCGCGATCCGGACGCGGCGTCCATTCGCGCTTCTCGCCAGCCGGGCGCGGCGGACGGTCACCGTATTCCTTGCGCGGCGGGCGCTCGCCAAAATTGCCGCCCGACTCGCTGCGGGCGGGGCGCTCGCGGTTTTCCCAGGGCTTGCGCTCGCCGGATTCGGCGCGCGGCGGACGGGCGTCGCGGTCAGGGCGGGGCGTCCATTCGCGCTTTTCGCCGGACGGGCGCGGCGGGCGGTCACCGAATTCCTTGCGCGGCGGACGGTCGCCATCCGGACGCGCTGAACGCGGCTTGCGCGCCGGAACGTCCTTGGCGGCGGGTTTGGCGTAGGACTTGGCGGCCGGCGCGACCTGCGTCGTGTTGCGGCTCAGCGTGCGCGACTTGGCCGTGCTGTTGCGCACCGGCTTGCGGGCCGGATCACGGTCGGTCGGCGTGTTGTCGTCGGATTTGCGCGGCAAACCCAGTTTGGTGCGGGTGGTCATCGGCATGAAAACATTCTGTGGACCCGACAGCATAGCGGGGTCTTGAAATGCCGGGGGGAAGTCTCCATATCCCGCCGTTGTCATTCCACCCTACGTCTACTGATTCGGAGTTGTCATGTCGGACACCGCAACCGCCCAGACCATGAATTTCCAGGCCGAGGTGAAGCAGCTGCTGCACCTGATGATCCACTCGCTATACAGCAACCGCGACATCTTCCTGCGCGAACTGGTGAGCAACGCCTCGGACGCCTGCGACAAGCTGCGCTTCGAAGCCATCGCCAACCCGGCGCTGTTCGAATCCGATGCCGACCTGAAGATCCGCGTCGCCTACGACAAGGCGGCGCGCACCATCACCATCACCGACAACGGCATCGGCATGTCGCGCGACGATGCGATTTCGCATCTGGGCACCATCGCCCGCAGCGGTACCAAGGAGTTCTTCTCCAGCCTGACCGGCGACCAGAAGAAGGACGCCAATCTGATCGGCCAGTTCGGCGTCGGTTTCTACTCGGCCTTCATCGTCGCCGACACCGTCACCGTGAACACCCGTCGCGCCGGTCTGCCCGCCGAACAGGGCGTGCGCTGGTCCTGCTCGATGACCGGCGATACCGCCGGCGAGTATTCGGTGGAATCCATCACCAAGGCCGACCGCGGCACCGAGATCGTGCTGCATCTGCGCGAGGACCAGGACGAACTGCTGTCCGGCTTCAAGCTGCGCTCCATCATCCGCGAATACTCCGACCACATCCTGCAGCCGGTGGTGATGAAGAAAGAGGAGTGGAAGGATGGTGAGCAGGTGATGACCGACGAGGACGAAACGGTCAATCAGGCCAGCGCGCTGTGGACCCGCTCGAAGTCGGACATCAGCGACGAGCAGTACGTCGAGTTCTACAAGCACGTCGCCCACGACTTCAGCGATCCGCTGGCATGGACCCATACCCGCGTCGAGGGCCGTCACGAGTACACGCAGCTGCTCTACATTCCGTCGCGCGCGCCGTTCGACATGTGGGACCGCAACGCCAGCCACGGCCTGAAGCTCTACGTGCGCCGCGTGTTCATCATGGACGACGCCGAGAAGCTGCTGCCGGCCTATCTGCGCTTCGTGCGCGGCGTGGTCGATTCGGCCGACCTGCCGCTCAACGTGTCGCGCGAAATCCTGCAGGAAAGCCGCGACATCGACACCATCCGCTCCGGCTGCACGAAGAAGATCCTGTCGGTGCTGGAAGAACTCGCCGAAAACCAGAAGGACAAGTACGCCACCTTCTGGAAGGAATTCGGCCGCGTGCTGAAGGAAGGCGTGGGCGAGGACCAGGCCAACCGCGAAAAGGTGGCCGGCCTGCTGCGCTTCGCCTCGACCCATCTCGACACCGAGGAACAGTCGGTGTCCTTCGCCGACTACATCGGCCGCATGAAGGAAGGTCAGGACAAGATCTATTACGTCACCGCCGAAACCTTCAAGGCGGCGAAGAACAGTCCGCACCTCGAAGTGTTCCGCAAGAAGGGTATCGAGGTGCTGCTGCTGTCCGACCGCATCGACGAGTGGGTGGTCGGCAACATGAACGACTTCGATGGCAAGCAGCTGGTGTCGGTCGCCAAGGGCGGCCTCGACCTCGGCGCGCTGGCTGACGAGGAAGAAAAGAAGGCGCTGGAGCGCGACGAAGGCGAATTCAAGCCGCTGGTCGACAAGCTGCAGGCCAGTCTGGTCGAGCGGGTGAAGGAGGTGCGCATCACGCACCGTCTGACCGAGTCGCCGGCCTGCCTGGTGTCGGACGAATTCGACATCGGCGGCAACCTGGCCCGCATCCTGAAGTCGGCCGGGCAGGAAGCGCCGCTGGCCAAGCCCATTCTCGAGATCAATCCGCAGCACCCGGTGGTGCAACGGCTGCGCGGCGAGGAAGCGCACTTCGACGACTGGGCCGGCGTGCTGTTCGACCAGGCCCTGCTGGCCGAAGGCGGGGCGCTCGAAGATCCGGCCAGTTTCGTGCGGCGGATGAACCAGCTCATGCTGGCGATGAGCGGCAGCGCAGCGGCCGGCTGATCCACTCCGGGGCCGGCGCGCTCGCGCCGGCCTTCTTCAGCTCACGCCCATCATCTGCGCGAAGCTGTGCGGCGAGGCCTGCTGTGCCCGCAGCAGCGCCTCGAACTCCGCAGCCGGCAGCGGTTTCGCGAACAGGTAACCCTGCGCGTAATCGCAGCCCAGCGCGTCCAGAATGTCGCGCTGCGTCACCGTCTCTACGCCTTCCGCCACCACCTTGATGCCCAGCTTGTGCGCCAGCAGCACGATGGCCTCGGGCAGGGCGGTACCGGAGGGATCGACCGTCATGTTGCGGACGAAGGACTGGTCGATCTTCAGGTAGTCCATGTCGAACTTGCTCAGATAGGACAGCGCCGAGTAGCCGGTGCCGAAGTCGTCGATCGAAATCTGCATGCCCGCCTCGCGGAATGTCTGCAGTTGTCGTGAAACGCTGCTGCTGGCGTCGAGCAGCAGGCTTTCGGTGATTTCTATCACCACGCTGTCGCCCGGCAGGCCGAGTGCTTGCATGTGGGCGATCCAGCTGGCGTGGCACTCGCTGCGCGCGAACTGGGCCGGTGACATGTTCACGCCCATCTGCAGCTCCTGGACGTAGTGCTCACGCCAGTGCAGCAACTGGCGTGTCGCGTCGCGGAACACGTGGTCGCCGATCGGCACGATGAGGCCGGTTTCCTCGGCGAGCGGAATGAAATCGGCCGGGCTGACCAGACCGCGCTCCGGGTGCATCCAGCGCAGCAGCGCCTCGGTCTTGTGGATGCGACCGGTGGCGAGGCTGATGATGGGCTGGTAATGCAGCACGAACTGGTCGTTGTCGACCGCGGTGCGCAGATCCTGCACCAGTTGCTGGCGCCGGAGGGCGGCCTCCTGCATCGAACTGACGAAGTGGTTGAAGCGGTCGCGCCCGGCATCCTTGGCGCCGTACATCGCCTGGTCGGCGTTGCGGATCAGGCTGTCGGCGTCGGTGCCGTCCTGCGGATAGACGGTGATGCCGATGCTGGCCGACAGATGAGCGTGGGCATGACCGAGTTCGAACGGCGCCTGCAGCGCCCGCAGCACCTCGCCAGCGATGCGTTCGGTTCCGGCGGGGTCGTCCTGTTCCGACAGGATGACGGTGAACTCGTCGCCGCCCAGTCGCGCCACCGTGTCGGATTCGCGCACGCAGGCGCGGATGCGACGCGCAGCCTCGATCAGCACCTGGTCACCGGTCTGGTGGCCAAATGCGTCGTTCACGTCCTTGAAGCGATCGAGGTCGATGAACATCAGCACCATCGGACGGCCGCTGCGATGCGACGTGCGCAGCGCCTGCTCCAGCCGGTCGCGGAACATGCGGCGGTTCGGCAGCTGGGTCAGCACGTCGTAGTTCGCCTGCGTCCAGATCAGTTCCTCGGTGCGCTTCTGTTCCGTGATGTCGCGGATGAAGGCGCTGAATTCGTAGGTGCCACGATGCATGTTCGCGGAAATGGTCAGTTCGATCGGCAGATCGTGTCCTTGACGATGACGGCCGCTGATCTTGATCCGCTTGTTCAGCACCGGGCCGACGCCGGACGTGATGAAGTGCTTCAGGCCGCGCACGTGGGCGTCGCGATGTTCCGGGGGAATGATCACGTCGTGCATAGGCCGGCCCATCACGTCCGCGCGCGACCAGCCGAATATCCGCTCAGCCTGCAGATTCCAGCCAGTGATCAGGCCATCGGCGTTCATCTGTACCACAGCGTCGAGAGCCGATTCGATGATGGCGCGCATGCGCGCCTCGTCTTCCTCGCGCGCCGCCATCAGACCGGTCAGCCCGTCCGCCATCTCGTTGAAGCTGGCGGCCACCTGCGCCAGCTCGTCCTGGCTGTCCGGGCGGATGCGTACCTTCAGATCACCGCCCGCCAGAGCGTGTGCCGAGGCGGCAAGTTCGGCCACCGTGCGGGTAATGGCGAAATAGCCGCCGATGATGCAGTAGGCGGCGCCGCCGAGCAGCAGCAGGGCGACGCCGAGGGTGGTTTTGAGCGCATGGTCGAGCCGGTCGATGCGCTGGCGGATCAGCGCCTCGGCGGTCGGCAGCAGCGACTGTTCGATCTGCTGATAGATGCGGTCGATGGCCGCCGTCGTGCCGTCAAAGAACAGCTGCGGAGACAACAGGGTGTGTGCGGACGACGCCAGCAACTGCGTCTCGACCTGACGCACGATGTTGCCCAGCGAGTCGGCAATGTCCGCCGCTGATCTCGACACCGTTTCCTGCAACGAGGGGTTGTAGCGGCCGGTCTTTTCGATGTTGTAACTGGCGCTCTTGCGCGCCGCATCGAGTTCGGCGACCAGCGCCGACATCTCGATCACCTGCTGCGTCGTCGCCGATCCGGCCGAAAGGATGACGGTGCCGAAGGCACGTACCCTGCCGAGTCGTTCTATCGTCGCCGGCAGCTTGCTCACGCTGCTGTCGATCAGGTAGTAGGACGCCGGTTCCGGGTCCAGCGTGAGCAGGTAGCGGTCAGCAACGTCGGCTTCGAAGTTGAGCATCTGCTCGATCAGCCGCGTGTGCACCTCGAAGCTGATTTCCGGAGACCAGCCCGGCCCCTGCATGCGCAGGCGTTCCCAGTCGGTGCGCATCTCGAAGAAGTCGCGGCTGGTGGTCAGATCGCGCGGGAGTGCCTGCACCAGCGCTTCGAAGGCGGCGGTGACCTCTGCTTCGCGCGCTTCGCGCTCGGGTCGCATCGTTGCGACGCCGCCCAGTTCGCCGGCAACCAGGCCGCGATGCTTCTGCAGCGACTGCACGACGTGCGTCAGCGTACGGATGCGCGCGATGCCTTCAAGCTCGTACCGGGCCGCGCGGATGTCCGAGCTCAGACTGGTGTAGAGGTTGTAGACGACGACCGCGAAGGCGAACAGCACCATGGAGCCCAGCACCGCGAACTTGCGGGGGTAGTCCAGCCGGTTCATCAGTCGGATGGCGGGACTGAACAGTGTGCGGATGCCGCTTGCCATTTGTCTCGGATGCCTGCCTTGCTGCGTACTTGGAGTCGGATTTGCCGACGGGTGCAGGCGACGCCGTCCGCGGGGTGCCCGAGGTGATCAGGTCTTGAAGGCCTGCACGGCGGCTTGCAGCGTCTGTGCCGCGCTGGCCACTTCATTGCCCTGCCGGGCGGTTTCCTGCGCACCGTGCGCGCTCTCTTCCGACAGCGCGAACAAGACGTCGTTATTGCGCACGATCTCGCTCACCGCAGCGTTCTGCACGCTGAGGCTGCTGCTGATCGTGGTCGACTTGCCTGACAGTTCGAGCAGGCGCTGCAGGATGTCGTCGAACTCGCTGACCGCAGCCGCCGTGTTCTGCGTGGCGCCATTCACTTCCTCGCTCGAACTGCGGACCAGCGCGATCGTCTGTTCGGCGTCGTCGCGGATGCGCACCACCAGTTGGCTGATGTCGTTTGCCGACGCCTGGCTGCGCTGCGCGAGCTTGCGCACCTCGTCGGCCACCACGGCAAAGCCACGACCCTGTTCGCCGGCACGGGCGGCCTCGATGGCGGCGTTCAGCGCCAGCAGGTTGGTCTGATCGGACAGTTCCTTGATCAGTTCATTGATGCGGTTGATCGCACGCGAGTCCTCGACCAACTGCTCGATCACGGTGAGCGAGCTGGCCATCTTGTCGGAGGCGGCATGTACGCTGGTCAGCGATGCCTGCAGCGTGGTCTTGCCCGCCTGCGATGCTTCGCCGGCGCTGCGCGCCAGTTCGCTCGCCTCGTGCGACAGCGACTCGACCTCGCGGATGTTGCCGCTCATCTGTTCGATCGCGCTGCCGACGGCGCGGATCGAATCGAGCTGACGCGTTCCGTTCTCGCGCGCGGCACCGGAGAAGGTGGACAGGTCCACCGCGGCACTGGTCAGCGTGCCCGACAGTCCTTGCACGCGCTCGACCAGCTGCTTTACGGCCTTGCGGGCCGCGTTGTACTCGTAGCACAGCCAGGCGAAATCGTCCTTGCCGTCGAGGCTCAGCTTGCAGTCCAGGTGGCCCTTGGCCAGCGCGTTGAGGCCGCCGACGATCACTTCGGCGCGCTGGCCGTAGAAGCGGCCGATCAGGGTGCCGGTGAGGGCGCCGCCGAGCAGCAGAGCCAGCGAAGCACTGATCTGCACGGGCCAGTTCTCCCAGCCGGAGGCGACGTTCAGCACGGCGCAGCAGACCAGCGCCGACGAGGCGCCGAACAGTGCAAAGGCCTTGCGCACACTCAGATTCTTCAACATGGCTCCTCCGGCGGGCGTATGTGTTGTGTGTTGCCCGGGTGCTGCGGCTACCCGTCCTGCAGGGTAACGGGTGCATTTCCCAGTTTCTTGAGCCGGCACGGCCGCGTTGCGGGACGAAAAAAAGTCCGCGGGCGGCAGGCGCCGCGCGCGGACAACCGGGATCGCACCGGAGGAGTGTCAGTCGTTGCTGCTGCCCATGAAGCCGAACAGCTGGAGCAGCGAGGTAAAGAGGTTGAAGATGGACACGAACAGGCCGGTGGTGGCCATCACGTAGTTCGTCTCACCTCCGCGCACGATGCGCTGCGTTTCGAAGGCGATCATGCCGGCCATCAGCAGCACCACGGCCGCGGACACGGTCAGCGACAGCGCCGGGATCTGGAAGAACATGGCACCCAGACCCGCCAGGATCGCCACCACCATGCCGATGAACAGGAAGCTGCCCATGCCCGACAGGTCACGCTTCGTCACCGTCGCCCAGCCGGACATCGCGAGGAAGACACCGGCGGTGGCGCCGAGCGCCAGCGTGATGGTCTGGTTGCCGCCGGGCAGGCTCATCACCGCGTTCAGCAGCGGGCCGATGGTGTAGCCCATGAAGCCGGTCAGCGCGAAGGTGAGCAGCACGCCTGCGCCGCTGTCGCGGAACTTGTTGACCGCGAACAGCAGGCCGAAGTAGCCGGCCAGCGTCAGCAGGATGCCGGGCGCCGGCCAGCGCGCTGCCATGGCGACGTAGGCGATCAGGGCACTGAACGCCAGATTCATGCCGAGCAACATATAGGTGTTGCGCAGCACCTTGCGGCCGGCACCGTCGATAACGACTGCATCGGCGACCTCGGCGCGCAGGCCGAGCGGGGTGGTACGGGGATATCGATGTTCCATGTCTGTATTACTCCATTCGTTGAAAGCGTTGAGACGGATGCGCCCGATCGCGCGGGCTCATTCGGTCTGGAAATTCAGTGTCCGGGCGGATGAGTGCTGCCGGGCGCGGCGTACCGTGCGCACCAGGCGCTGTGCAGCGCGGGCGAAGGCGGCATCGAGCGCACCGCGCCAGTCGCGCGAGCGGGCGCTGACCACCACCGGTTCGCTGCCGATCATCTGCAGTTCGACGCGTACCTCCTTGTCGACGCCACCACGCGGACCATTGGTGTCGTCGAGCCTCACCTTCGCTCTCGGCACGCGCCAGGCGAGTCGCCGCAGCACGAAGCGCAGCCGGTTCTCGGCCACGCTGCGCAGGGCACTGACTTCCGGATTCCGTGATTCGACGATGACTTCCATGGCGGACCTCCTGTGTGGGATGGAGCCGCCACCTTACGCGCGCATGCGTTTCCTAAAAATGGATGTTTGTAGTAGTTTTACTTCGTTAATTACGAAGTTTCAGGCGACCATGCTCAACTACCGCCACCTCTATTACTTCTGGGTTGCCACCAAGGAAGGCGGCATCGCCCGCGCTGCCGAGCGGCTGGACATGGCGGTGCAGACGGTGAGCACGCAGATCCGCGAACTCGAGCGCGCGCTCGGTCATGCGCTGTTCAAGCCGTCGGGCCGCACAGTCGAGCTGACACCGGCAGGCAGCGCGGCGCTGCGTCTGGCGGAACAGATCTTCCAGCTCGGCGAGCAACTGCCGCTGGCCGTGCGCGAAGCGGCCCAGGCGCAGGGCGTGCGGCTGTCGGTAGGCATTTCGGACGGCCTGCCGAAACCGGCTGCGCGCCATTTGCTGGCACCTGCCACCGATACGCCGGGTCTGCACCTGATCTGCGTCGAGGGCAATTTCGACGAGTTGCTCGCCGATCTGGCCCTGCACAAGCTCGACGTGGTTCTGGCCGACCGACCGGCGCCGGTCAATCCGAATCTGCGGGTGTACAGCCACGCGGTCGGTGACGCCGCGCTCGCCTGGTACGCGCCGGCCGCGCTTGCGGCACAGGCCGGAGAAGGCTTTCCGGCCTGTCTTGACCGCATGCCGCTGCTGTTGCCGACGCGCCACTCGGCCGTGCGCGCGCGCATCGACGACTGGTTCGAACGCAAGGGGCTGCATCCGCATGTCGCTGGCGAATTCGAGGACAGTGCGCTGCTCGCCACCTTCGGTGAAAGCGGCCTCGGGGCCTTTCCGGCGACCGAGTGGTCACACGAGGAATTCACGCACCACCGCCAGTTGCAGCTGCTCGGCCGCTGTACCGAAGTGGTCGAACACTTTTACGCGATCTCGGCCGAGCGACGTGTCCAGCATCCGCTGGTGCAGAAGCTGCTCGCCGGCCATTGACGAGCCGGTGCGCCGGGTCAGTGCGTCGTGACGGCGACCGCCTCGGGTGCAGACACGCCGACAATCCAGCCCTCGACCGGATCGATGTGCAGCGGCAGGCCGTAACCGGCGTCGCGTCGCATCCATGCCCACGCGGCTTGGACCAGACAGAGCACGCAGTCCAGTGTGTCGCCGGTACCGTCGGTGGTCATCGTTTCGAGCAGGGCGGTGTCCTCACAGCGCATCGGCACGCCCAGAGGATGCTGGCCTCGCAACAGCGCTTCGGCCAGCAGCATCCGGTTCGCCAAGCGCTCGCGTGTCTGGCCGGCCGGGCTTTCGCTCTTGTAGGAGCCGGCGACGATGCTGCGCGCCAGCCAGCCGGGGTAGGCCTCGAGTGCGATGCGGCTGGCGTCCCCACCGTGCATGCCCGGGATGTGAACACCTGCCGCGAGCAGGCGCCGTGCTCCTTCCTGGAACATCCAGCCGACAGGGGGATTCACGAATTTGAGGGGGCTGTGCGAGCCGGCGGGGCGGTCGGTCACGCGGTGCGGATACTTCTGGCCCGCCGGCCGTTGCGCGCGCTCGGTGTCCGCGATGTTCTTGAATTCGCTGCGCGAGAGCGCCGAGATGGCCTGCACCATGCCGGCCCAGTCGGTCGGCCAGCCATGCTCCAGCACCGATTCGCGCGGCAGTCCGAACGGAAAGTCGAAGGCGCCGAGCCAGGGGCCCGGTCGATTCAGGAACGCCTCGAATCCGTCCCAGGACGGAAAGCGTTCGATGCCCTCCAGAATCAGCCCGCGATCCTGCGACACCGTGCCGCGAGCGACGGTGATCGGCTTGCGGGCCGAGGGCGACGACGTGAAATCGATGCCGTACAGCGTGCTCATGGGCGCAGCATACGCCCGAAGGGTGAGATTCTGACTATCGACGGTCAGCGCCCATGCTGCGCCGCAGCGCGATCACCCCCAGGCCCGCGGCCAGCAGCAAGGCGGCTGACGGCTCCGGCACGGTGCTCGCGATCGACAGCGGAGGTACGCCAGCGCCGCTCGAACTCGGGCCGATGGCGACCGAAGCGTCGCCATCGCGCCCCAGCTGGAGAGAGCCTCCCTGGTCGGAGGGCCCCGGGTTAGGCAGGCCGCCGCCGCCGGACAGCGTCAGCGTTGCGCCACCGGTGCCATTCACAGGCAGGGTGGGCAGCGGACCGTTTCCGGTCAATGACAATGGGCGGGCAGGTGACACGGGTTGCGGTGTCGCGGCGATGGTGTCGAGGGCGCCGCCTGACCGCAGTGTCGAATCGGAGTCGATGTCGATCTGCCGCGCGACGAGCACGAGTTCGGGGGCTTCCAGGGTAGAGCGCAGCAGCGTCAGGCTGCCGGATGCTTCGAGCACGAGTTTGATCGGGTCCGTGACCACCGCGTCGCTGAGGGAGAAGTTGCCGGCGCACGACAGGTGACCATAGGTGTCGGACGAGATGCTCAGCTCGCCGCTGCAGGACACGTTTCCCGCGATGGATGTGGCGTGTGCGACTGGGCTGAGAAGAACTGTGCCAATCAGCAAAGCAGCGGCGAACGGCGTGCGCATCGGATGAGTTCCTCGGGACGTCTGTCGGCAGGCGAGGTTGTGTGTGCCGTCATCTTTACGCATATGTCCTGTCGCCCGCCATCGTCCGAAGGGTCGATCGCGCCGATCGGGTGACGTGCTTTCTTGTTCTTGTGCTGCCGTTGAGCCACGCAGCCGGACGGGACTGCGTGGCTCACGTGATGCCGATCAGCCGCGGCGGCGGGCGGCGAAGCCGATCAGGCCGAGACCCGCCAGCAACATGGCGTAGGTTTCGGGTTCCGGCACGGCGGCGGCGAAGGCGGTGACGCCCGGGCTGGCCACGGCGCCGCTGAGCGAAACGTAGGAACCTTCGGCGTCGCCGACCGACGACAGCACCCACAGCGTTGCGTCGTTCGCGCCGAGCGCGGCTTCCGACGAGGCGCGGCCACTGGCGCCCTGGGTGCGCGGGCCACCGGCGGCGCTGTTGTCGCCGTAGGTCAGGCGGTCGACCAGCGAGCCCGAGGCGTCGAACAGATTCAGTTCGTCGGCGCGGCCGATGTTGTTGGTGTAGCCGCCCAGCACCTTGACGCTGGCGCCGAGGTTCCAGTCGAGACGGAAGGTGTCGGCGTCGATTTCGGTGATGACCACCGATTCGCCGGCACCGACCAGGCCGAAGCCGCTCAGGTCGAACACGCCCGGCAGACGGCTGTCGTCGTCATAGCTCCAGCCGGTGAAGTCGATGGCGCTGCCGCCGAGGTTGGTGAATTCGATGAATTCGCCGCTGCCACCCGAGTACATCCACTCGGTGATGCGGACTTCGGCGTGTGCCAGTTGCGGGGCCAGACCTGCGGCGAAAAGCAGTGCGATGAGCTTGTTCATGACGTGTTGTCTCCGGTGTGATTGAGAGGGATCAGAAGGACATGCGACGACGCGCGATCGCGCCGATCAGACCGAGGCCGGCCAGCATCAGCGCGGCCATTTCGGGTTCGGGCACCGGTGCGGTGGGTGCCAGCACATACATGCGGGGCGTTTCGCCGACGATGTAGATGACGCCATTGCCGTCGATGGTGACGCCCTCGGCATCACTGGCGATGGCCGAGAAATCGAAGCTGCTCAGGATCTGTCCGCTGCGACTCACTTCCATCAGGCGCGGCGTTTCCTGGCTGAACACCAGCAGGTTGTCCTGGTCGGCCGTGCCGTGCAGCGACTGCACCGTGCTCAGTACCTGCACGCCCGACAGGTCGAGCGTGCCGAAGATCTGCGCGAACGGATTGGCCGGCGGCACCAGTTCGGTGACCGACGCGCTGCCATTGGCGAAGTCGAGGGCCGCGTCATACACCGCCTGCGGCACCTTCTCCTTCACCAGTACAAAGCGGCCGCTCAGCGGATCGTACGAAATGTCCTCGAGGCCGACGTTGCCGACCGTCGGCCCGACCGACACCGCCGGCAGGTTGTTGCGGCCAACCGCGCCGCCTGCCTGATAGGTGAACAGCGAAACGTCCTGCAGACGTTCCTCGACGATGGCGAACTGGCCGTTGCCAACATAGGTGAGGCCTTCGGTGTCGTCGAAGCCGAACAGGTTCATCGAACCGATCAGCTGGCCCTGCTTGTTCACCTCGACCACGTAGTCGCCCTCGTCGCCGACCACGAACAGCGTGTCGCTGTCCCAGTTCCAGGTGACGGCCGACGCTTCGGACGCGCGTGCGGCGGGCAGATCGTAGGTGGCGACCAGCGTGTAGTTCGTGAGATCGAGACTGGCGATCTGTGCCTGCACCGGGGCGGCGAAAGCGAGGGCCAGCGCTGCTGCGCCAAATGTGAATTTCATGTTGCGGCTCCGTGAAGGTCGTTTCAGCCGCAACCATGCGCGGCACGCGTTGCGCGCGCATGACGAGCGATAGTCCGTCCGGACTACGCACACCGAATGCTGCCGAACGGGGTGTCGTCCTCCGGGAGACGCCGGCCGCGTGGTGGAACCGGCCCGGCTCGTCGGCGAGCGATGGTATCTTTGGGCCATGAGTGCACCGCCCGACGACACCTTCCTGCGCGAGCACAGCGCATTGCTGGCCGACAGCTTCCACCGCGTGACCGGCCAGCTGCTGCCGTCTGATCCGCACACGCTGTATCACGCGCCGTTCGCGCTGGTGTCGCACGGCACGGAGGCCGACCCGGTGTTCAACTACGCCAATGCGTTCGCGCAGCAACTGTTCGGCTACGACTGGGCCACCTTCGTCACGCTGCCTTCGCGTCTGTCGGCGCGCGCGCCAGAGCGCGACGAACGGGCCCGCCTGCTCGATCTGGTGACACGGCAGGGCTATATCGCCGACTACTGCGGCATCCGCGTGCGCAGCGACGGCACGCTGTTCCGCATCAGCCGCGCGACGGTGTGGAACGTGATCGACGCCGACGGCGTGCTGCGCGGTCAGGCGGCGATGTTTTCCGATATCGAGGAATTGCAATGAGCAGCACGCACCCGCTGATCGAGGCGCTGGACGCGCGTGTCGAGCGCTGGACCCAGACCCGGCGCGACCTGCACGCCCATCCGGAACTGGCGTTCGAGGAAAATCGCACCGCCGACGTGGTCGCCCGCACCTTGCGCGCGGCCGGCATCGAAGTGCATGAAGGCATCGGTCGTACCGGGGTGGTCGGTGTGCTGCGCAACGGCTCGGGCCGCGGCGCAATCGGCCTGCGTGCCGACATGGATGCGCTGCCGATGACCGAGCAGAACACTTTCGCTCATCGCTCGACGCATCCGGGGCGCATGCACGGCTGTGGCCATGACGGGCATACGGCGATGCTGCTGGCGGCGGCGGAATATCTGGCCGAGACGCGCGGATTCGACGGCACCGTGTACTTCATCTTCCAGCCGGCGGAGGAGGGCATGGGCGGCGCGCCGGCGATGATCGCCGACGGCTTGTTCGAACGCTTTCCGATGCAGGCGGTGTTCGGCCTGCACAACTGGCCCGGCCTGCCGGTCGGCCAGATGGCGGTGCATACCGGGCCGGCGATGGCCTGCAGCGATTCGATCGACATCACGATAGACGGGCGCGGCGCACACGCCGCGATGCCGCATCTGGGCGCCGACCCGGTGCTCGCCGGCGCGGCCATCGTGCAGTCGCTGCAGTCCATCGTGTCGCGCAATGTACCGCCGGTCGAATGCGGCGTGGTCAGCATTACCCAGTTCAACGCTGGCGAGGCCTACAACGTGATTCCGCAGTCGGCGACGCTGCGCGGTACGGCGCGCGCCTTCACGCCGGAAG